>NZ_JBHERJ010000096.1:0-212371 GCF_043359455.1 Lysinibacillus sp. PWR01
TTAGGAATCTGGTCTCCATTTTATTTTATCAGTGAATACATATAGGTATCATGTGGCACATTATTTTGATGCATATATTTTTTTAATAAGCCTTCTTGTTCGAAGCCTATTTTTTGCAATAACAGATTAGAAGCTTCATTTTCTTTAAACACAATGGCACCAATTCGTACTAAATCCATCTCTTCAAAACCATAGGAAATGGCTCTTTTCACAGCTTCCTGAGCATAGCCCTTTCCCCAATATTCAGGAAAAAGTGCATAGCTGATTTCCGCTCTTCGATGCTCTATTGACCACTCTTGAAAGCCGATTGTACCAATAATCCCTTCTTGTTCCTTTAATGCAATGCCCCATTTAATACCGCGTTTTTCGGTAAAATTATTGGCAAAATTTTTAATGATTTGTTGCACCTGTACTAAATTCGTTAAAGGTTGTTGTCCATAATGACGTAAAACTTCAGGATTCGAAAAGCAATCAAGGAGAGCTTGTGCATCAGGACTCGCCAATTCTCTTAACACTAATCGTTCAGTATGTAATATAGGAAACATCGTATACCTCTTTTATCATGGATTTGTTAATCAAATTTTACATTTGGCAACGAACGATTTCAATCTTTATTTCCATTAGATGACATCTTATTAAAAGGACAAGGCCAAACGACCCTGTCCTTTTTGTGCGTGTTAGTTTGCTTGCGCATCCCGACAGCTTAAGACTAACACAGCCATCTAAACATACTCTATACAAATCCTCTACGAGTTCTCAACATGCTTCTGCATAAAATCAGCCAACTTGACCACAATAAGTTCTAAATCAGTCAATGCGAGGTGCACGAAATGGAACATTTTCCACTCATACATACAAATTTTTGGGATGCCGTCATTGCAGTACCTGTCGTGATGTTGATTACACAACTCATCAAGAAAATATGTCATATTAAGCCTTTCTGGGTTCCGACCATTGCATTAGTCGTCGGCTTACTCATTTCCATTTTCATCAGCCATCGCCATAATCTTCTTGCTGGACTATTTATGGGCTGGTTTTATGGCTATGCAGCAATTGGGAGTTATGCTTCTTTAAAGACTTCTTATATTGCCTATAAACAAAAGAAGCAAAAGAAGCAAAAAAAACAGAAGTACACCGCTCCTTAAAAGGGTAGCTATTGCACCAATATGTACAAAAGTTTATACTAAATTTTAACATTTACAATTCTACTATTAAGTTACTTTTTTAACAGAAAGATTAATTGGAGAGGAGGAAAAAACATAGCTGAACGAGATCTTACACCTGAAGAAATAGATGCTTTTTTATCTAGGCAGGAAAAATTAAATCGTCCTGCAAGCCAAAAAGATATTCAGGCTATGATAACAGCGATTGCTCTTGAATTAGACAAAGAAACAAAAGCTGAAGCACCGAACGAACAAATCATTCAACAATTTAAGCAATTGCTAGAGCATCATACGAATTACACTATATATATTAATGACAATTCAGCCGACAGCATTTTTTATTCTTTTTCTCCAAAGAAAAAAAGCTTCGTTACTGAAAATAAGAACGACATACAATTTCTTATTATTCGACCATAGTTGCACACGCCAGAAAAACGGAGGAAAATCACGTGTCTAAAATCATTACTTTTGCCTTCAATACCAAGTATAAAGAGCAAATCCAGGAAACATTTTCATTTGAGCAATTAGGGATAAATGAGCAATTACCTAGCGATGAAATGAAAAAGCAAATCGATCAGCTATTCGAAAACTGGGTATGTGATCGCCTCAATCTTTCCTACAGCATCGTTATAGAGGAGGAAGATCAATGACCACTCTATCCCCTTCTAGTAACTTCCATTAAAATTCGTTACATCAGCCTGCAAACGGTTAACGAACACTTGGATTTGTTCCATCGTCACGATTATACATAATGCAGGGCCACATTCTCTTGCTCCGTAATGATTCCTCTCATAGGCATCTAGGACAAACATTAATTTATAACGAGGCTCTGCTTCCTCTCTCTCCTCCTCAGGGATTTGAAAAATACCATATCCAGGGTAAAAATATTGCCCATAATGAGGGATATGATAGATGCATAGTCCAGGATCATGCGGCTCGAACATACTTAAATGGGTAGGCTTCAATTGCGTCATGTCTTCTAATAATTGAAGAAAATCTCTTTTTAAACAATAAATTTCAGTATGTATAGCTGGGAAAGCTGGTCCATAGCGAAATTCAATGCGGAATCTTACACTTCCCTCGTTCACCAATATAATGTTAAGCTCTACCTCACAACAAGGATTGCTCGAATATTCTTTTAATAGTGCCATCCTATCTCTCCTTTGTTCTTCTCTCTACAATATACTACGAAACTAATAATTTACCAAATAAATGAAAATATACGCATTTATGTATGATACAATAGAAGTACTTTTCATTTTATGGAGGTGAAGGTGTTGAAAAAATATTTGGTGACAGGCATTGTACTAGGAGCCCTCTTCCTTACAGGCTGTAATAATGATGACGAAGCAGCCTCACCACAATCTACATCAGTCGATGAACAA
The DNA here is from genome assembly GCF_043359455.1 of Lysinibacillus sp. PWR01. Lineage (NCBI taxonomy): Bacteria > Bacillati > Bacillota > Bacilli > Caryophanales > Bacillaceae > Lysinibacillus > Lysinibacillus sp. PWR01. The sequence goes on from NZ_JBHERJ010000096.1 coordinate 2,549, forward strand.
ATAATAGAAAAGAAATCTGTCATGGCACCTGTTCCATTAGTTTTGACGCTAGCACAGAAGGAACAATACTATAAAGAATATTCGACGATTGTCAATCAATTAAATGAAGAGTATGGTACAGGCTTTAAACTAGATCCCATTACAACATTTTCAGCGGATTATTGGCTTGAATTAAATGATTTTGAGGACATGTTAAAAGGAAGAATCGACACTTCATTTGTCGTGGTCGATAATAAAGAAATTTTTTCACCAGTAAAAGTACCAAAATTAGTGAAATTACATATGGGATCACATCAAACAATCATTCGTGTTGATGGTTCATTTGACACCCAACTAAGCAAGGATATTCCTGGTGGAAGACAGTTATTCTCGGTTATGCATTCATTGTCGTCAAAAATTGAACAGGGCGAAGGCAACTGGACGCAAACAGGATATGACCCTTCCATTAAAGATCAAGGCAGTGCTTACAATATTACAATCGGTGGCTACTATTCATATAATGGTGTATCATCGCCTCATATTATTGAGGTCGAATATTATTGTAATATATATGGTGGCATTACTTAATAACTAGTAACAGAGCTTGTCTGTAATCTTTTTTACAGACAAGCCCTATTCTTTTATAAGATAGCCTCTATTCCTTTCATCATATCAAAAGCTCCCTTTGATTTATTAGAACAAACGACAACTTTGATGGACGACGCAGGATAATAAGCTGAATGGAAGCACACACCAGGATCATATCCCATTACATGGTATTTTAGTATAGCTTGTTCACTGTTCTTCTTAATCCATACACCATAGCCATAACCATCATTTTCATCTATTTCTACATGAGGTAAAAGCAGCTGATTCGTTAAATCTTCATTTAAAAACTCAAAGTTCATGAGCGCACACCAGAACTTTGCCATATCCTTCCCTGTGACAAATGCTCCCCCATCAGAACCACCTTTTACAGGTAATGAATAGATATTAGTTTTCCAGGTCCCGTCTGGGTTGTCTAGATACCCTAACGCTGTATTAGATGGCAGAGAATCAAACGAAAAATAGCCAGATTCCGTCATATTCACCCGATCGAATAGATGTTGCTGAATGTAATCGGAAAAATCCATCCCAGCGATATGCTCTACGATTAACCCTAATACAATATATCCTGCATTGTTGTAATGAAATTTCTCACCTACTTTATATTTCATCGGTCGATTTTGGAATAAGGGTAAGAAATCACGCAATGTTCGAAGCTGATACATCGGATTTTCAACCCACAACGCTTCAAATTCCGCCATTTCTTCCTCATCAAAATAATCGGGTATGCCCGAAGTATGTGTTAGCAGATGAGCAACGGTTACTTGCTCATCGAAGTGCTTAAAATGTGGAGGCAGACAATCACTTAATTTCGTGTCAAAAGAGAGCTTCCCTTTTTCAATAAGCTGACAAATAGCGACTGCGGTAAAGATTTTACAGCCAGAGGCAATGCCAAAACGAGTTTTAGCATGATTATCGATTTGTTCTGAGCGATTCGCATAGCCAAAGCTTTGGCTGACTAAGGCAACCTTCTCCTCATTTTCCACTAGAACTGTACCTGAAAAATCAACCTTCTCTTGTATTTCCATTACGATATGTTGTAATTTTGTTTGCATAAGTATTCTCCTGGTTTTCTTAAAATTACTAAATAATAGATTTTTTATTTTAACCATATCGTTTTGAACATATTTTTACAAGTCTATTTCGTTTCAATCATAAAGATCCGCATAATCATGTAACGGAAGGAAACAATAAGAAAAAAGAGGATGTGTCACTGTGGAATTTTTTCATAGTCAAGAATCACTTACGGCGATTCAATGGATTCTCCGAGCCATTATCGCTTTTTTCTTCTTACTTTTCGCGACAAAAATTATGGGGCAGCGTTCTATTTCTCAGTTAAGATTACTGGACTTTGCCATGGCCATCACACTTGGGAATATTATCGCACACCCCTTATCTGATGAAGGATTAGGAATGAAGGGCTCCATGATTACCATGACCGTTTTAGTTTTGTTATACCTTATCGGTGTTTTTATAAGCCTAAAATGGATAGCCTTTCGCCATTTGATAGACTCTCCGCCAATTCCTCTTATTAAAAATGGGCAAATTATTAACGCCAACTTACGGAAGGCTAGAATCTCTGTAGATTTGCTTTTATCCGAGCTAAGAAAGGAAAAAATTGAAGAGGTTCAAAATGTAGCGCTGGCATTGTGGGAACCAGACGGATCGATTTCTAGTTTTTTACACACGCCCTATCAAACACCGACACGGGCAGATATGAATTTACAGCCGGAACCCTTTTTTCTTCCGATTATTCTTATTAAAGAGGGAAAAATTGATTACCATGAGCTAAACAAAACCAAGCATTCTGAGCAATGGTTGAAGGGTCAACTGAAAGCAATCCATAACCTAGAAATAAAAGATGTCCTTCTCGCTACAGTGGATCAAAAGGACAATTTGCATGTATTTGAATACTAATTAAAATAAAGAGCATTAGGCTCTATTTAATCCCAATGCTCGAAGAAGATATTCAAGTCAAGTCGTCTTGGTTACATGTCGATTGTCTATCAATGCATGGAGCTTACGCTGGATATACCATTCCATTACGATGAAATTGGGCACCCAGCATAGCCAGGCGATAACGGCGTAACTATACTGAAAATGATCAAAGCCAAATAATACCGTAAACAAAGGTAGCCAAATTCGTAATGTGACAGCTGCAAAGGTTAAAGCATAATTTCTTAACATCCATTTCTGATGGCCTTGGATGTTTCGTTTTTTAATATGAACCAGCGCTTGAAACATGGTGATGAGCCACCCTATAGCTAATAAAGCAAAGCCTAGCTGTGCTACCCAGCCCCCTGTTGCGTTCAGTGCTAAATAAAGTCCTGCCAAGCCACCAAATAAAATACTGACCATATAAATACTGCCTAATATTCTATGGCGTTTCACATTTTTCTCTCGTAACTTTGATGACAATGTAAAAGGACCGATGACTAAGGCTAATACACCGAATACAATATGTATATAGAGCATCATATACCAAAATGAATTCAATGTAGCACTAAGCATGAGCTTTAATTGAACAAATCCTGCCTGCCGTGCATCGAATAGTAAGTATTGAACAATCGAATAGCCCGCTATGAATAATGCCAAGCCGCATACAATCAACCACAATTTCTTTTTCATTTTTATAGCTCCTTTCTATGTTAGCGTACCATTGCAATTTCCTATCTTTTAACATAAACAAATAACAGGGCGTAAAAAGCATATAAGTGGACGTTTATCGACAGTACAACGAATTGACCATTATGTAGTGCAGGTTAATAGACAGGCAAAACGCTCCACCCCAGGGTATTTTTCTCCTAAACTCGTAATGTGAAAGCCAAGATTTTTATAAAAGAGTACGGCTTCTTGATCTGTTTCTGCATAAATAGAAGAAAAAGCATGATATTCTTCTACATACCGAATCATCTCACGTCCAATACCTTTTCCACGAAAAGCGGGCGATACGGCAATATGTTTAATTTCACAGCGATTTGCCTCTCCTTTAACGATTCCTATACAACCGACTAAATCTTGCTCGATGGTATAGCCATACAACACTCTTTCTGTATTTTCAATATACAATGGATATTCCCTATCCACTTTCTTTTCTGAAGTAGCATAGGATAATAATGTTTTCACTTCAGGTTGGATCTTGCTTGATTGAATCAGTTTCATGGAATTCTACCTTTCTTGCGGTTCATTTTAACTTACTAATAATACCTTTAAATTACTATATTTGTAAATAACACTTTGGTACTTCCATAATATACTAAAACATTATCTTTTATGTTATGATGACTTAAAAGTTGAGGAGGGAGTCCCTTGCTGGTTAAAGGCTATAAATTTAGTTTACCGCCCTTTTATTGGCTACTTTTCATACCCATCTTTTTGGGGACGAGTTACAAAGCATTATTTTTTGATTGGCACATACAAAAATATACTTTTCATGAATTAGAAGATTTCGGTCGTTATGTAATGATACTAGCAACAAGCTTGATTGAAGCTTTTATCTATCTACTCATTTTGCGACTGATTGTGTATTTGCTTCAACTCGTTTTTCGACAGTCTAATAGAAATCATAGCTAATGAGTAGGAGGAAGAAATTAAGAAATTTAAGGGTAGCCACCTACTCGGCACACCCTATTTCTTTGTCCACCTCAGTTAGGATTGAGGTGATTCCATGTAATGATTTCCACAGTGTCTATGTTTACATTGCCTAAGCTTAAGAGATGCGGAATATACGCAAAAAGCCCAAAGTTCTTGCCTTTTTCTTTCTCCGTTTGAAAATAGTCAATGGTTGCTGAAGGTAGCTGTTCCAGTTCCCTATAATCATCTATTGACAGTGGTTTAATATCCTTTGCAGCGATTGCCCCTGCAGGCACTTTATAGTGTTCCTTCGAATACAGGTACATCGTATTTTGATTAGCTGTCAGCTTTTGGATTGGAATTTGATAAAACATAAGGTTTTCTTTCGTTTCAATACCTAGCTCTGTTAACTTCTTATAAATATGATTAGGGTGGATAGGTAGGAAATGGACAACATCATGCCACAAGCAATTTAATGGAGGGATTTCTCTTGATAGCAATTTCGTTCGCTCAGGATGGTCAAAATACTTTTTCGTATAGCGTTCATATAAATGTGGATACTTTGCCCCTAGCCTATTTAATGGCATGAGCTCCTGACCGACCATTTCCCTTGGAACCATATGATAAACATACCTCTGCATGACAAGCACCTCCACCTAACTATTTCTTCATACATTTGGAAATTCCTGTTACAATGATTGTAAAAATAGAAAGTAGGTGCATGATGGAATTATTGTTTGTCATTGTTATTTTTGCTGGGATTTTGGCGATATATGATTCGATTAGACGAGTCAACAATACTATTTTGGAGCAAACTGAGGAAATAAAGAAATTACGAGAAGAGCTGAAAAATAAAAACCAGAAGGGCTAATACTTTTGCTTTGGATAATCAATTGAATTGGCAATATCAATCAGGACTTCAGCTGTTAAATGGACGTAAAGTAGCTAAGTGTCGGTACTATGTTATTCGCGTGAAGCATTCTTTCAAGCTCTAGCTTTGTGACCCATTGAATCGCTGTCACTTCCTCCTCTTGAAGTATGGTGTCACTCATTTCAAAGCTTTGGTCAAACAACCAAACATCGTAAAAATCATTGAAACAATCACGACGTTCACTCTTTACTAATTGTCCATTGGTCCTCAATAATTGTATCCCTATTTCCTCTTCCACCTCACGAATAGCCCCATCCAGACTGCTTTCACCAGCTACTATGGAGCCACCAGGACATTCCCATAAATGAGGATAATGTTTATTGGGATGTCTTTTTGTTAAAAGGAATTCTCCCTTGTTATTACGAATCCATACATGCACAACGATATGGTAATCTTCAGCTGCTAATTCTGTCCCTCGTACATGACGCTTATTTGTTTTTTTTCGGTTTTTATCGTAGATATCCCATACTTCCAAAGGGCACCTCATTTCTGAATTTGAACAAGCACATACTGCTTCGTCCACATTTCCGTTGTCACAATGGAACGTTCCCCATTTTTTTCAAAAAATAGCCCGCTCCCCTCCTTTTCAAGAAATGCCCATCCTTCATTAGCCATCATTTGCTGAATGTCCTCGTCCACCTTCTGTATGCCCCTAGCTGAAATGGCTGTGAGATACCAAGTTGCCTTCCTATCATTGGAGAGCGCCACTACATCAAAGGGGGATGTATTTAATTTTTGTATGGCTTCCTTTGGTGTAAGGGAATCGATCGGCAAAAGAGGATAAAATAATTTATTGCTATCAATAAAGACTGCACTTACTGCCAAAAGAGCTGCTATTAGTAAGCCTAAACTTTTCATTATTTCATCTCTCCTTCACTAAAAATATTCTAATGTAAAAAAACTCTTTAAAACTTTTCATGATTTATTTCTTCAATCATTTCTATTATTCCATTTTCATGAACGGTCTTCACCTTCACATCTTGAATTGGACTAATGGCATACCAAAATCGTTGATCGTTTTCAATGGGAAGGAGCTTCGCTTGTTCGTTACCTGCATAAATCTCAACAATTGAATTGTCGTCTATTGTACCTGAATAGATATAGGGTTCACTATTCATCGCTGACCATTGTACAGGAGAATGCCACTTAGCTCCCCTCGTTTGTATCCATTCCCACTGATTCTTTTCTTTTTCAAAGTAAGCAATATAAATTTTTTCTTCCTGATCTTTCTGTTCTAAGAAAATGGCAATGGCATCCCCTTCATGAACGACATTCAACTCTTTCTGAACGAGGGAATACGTAAAGTTTTTTTCACCTAGATGCATTTCCGTCATTTTTTGCTGAAAAAAATGTTCAAATTGTTGTTCTTCATTTGAACATCCCAGTAAGAAAACTAAGAAACTTACCATCATCACTCTTTTCAATGTTCTTTCTCCTTTTACTATGCTATTCAAGCTTTTAATAGTGAAGAAAAGTTATAAAAAGCATTTAAAACATCCTCTCCTAAAGGATGAGCAAATGCTTGATCTTTAAATGGGAAGATACCTTCATTCTCTAACTGCACCAAATATTTTTTGAAGCCCTGCTCTATAGCCTCCATATACTCCCTAAGAGTAAATTGATAATTAACTATTCTTTCGATAGGATAATGACTTTTATGTTCAATTAATATGTATTCACCATCACTGGAAAAAATATAGTAATCAAAGTATCCATGACAATCTATCGTTACTTGATTTGTATTCCCTTGATAAAAACTGGTGAGCGTGGAGAAAAATTGTGGGATGGCTATAAAGGCTAAACCAGATCTAAAACTAAATAATTGTTCATCATTTGACACATCAAATTGAATATCTCCACCATCTAAATTAATTTGAATAGTACACATATACTTATTTTTCAAGAATACCCTCCTCTATAAACCTATACATTTCATATTTTACCTTATTTAGTAAATAAACTGTAGAACATGTTATAATTCCGTTTATAAAGATTTACATAGGAGGTGATAAAATTGATCGTTAGAAAGGCAACCATACAAGATGCGAAAGGCATTGGAAAAGTGCATGTTGATAGTTGGCGAACAACCTATAAACATATTGTGCCAGCTGAATATTTAAGTAAGTTATCTTACGAACAAAGAACGCAATTATGGACGCAACAACTTGCCGATAAAACCAAGTATGTTCTAGTAGCTGAAAATGAATTGGGCGACATTATTGGCTTCACATCTGCAAGTAAAAGAGACTCAAACCCCACACCTAATTCCAATTATCTAGAAACGCTCTATCTTTTAGAAGACTATCACGGGAAAGGGATAGGAAAACTATTGTTGAAGGCAATCTTTCACTACTTTCATCAAAAGAACTGCCAAACTATATTTGTTGAAGTCTTAGCTGAGAATAAAACACGTCATTTTTATGAACATTATGGTGCGAATCTTATAAAAAGCTTAGAAATTACAATTGGTGGGAAAGTAGTAGAAGAATTAGTGTATGAATGGCATGATATCGAAGAAACTTTAGAGAAACGCATGTAATAAATTTGATTTTTAAATACTATCTAGTCAAAGCAAATAAAGAAAATCTTTTCAGCATTGGATCATTTGTTTTATTAGCTATAATGTAAATAGTATTCACAAATTTATGTAATGATCTTCCAACAATAAAGGCCACTCATCATGAGTGACCTTTAAGGGTTTATTTCATTCTTATTGTTTATTCGTCAACATGTTTACAACTTCTTTGATTTGCAGCTCTAATGAAATGGGATCATTGCCCCAGAATAAATCTGGATCTAGCTTGAACACTCGGTCATTCTTCACAGCGTCTAGTGATTTCCAAAGTCCTTCGCTCTCACCCCATACTTCTGAGATCAAATCACCCTGATCGATGAAGATATAATCGCCCGCATATTCAGGAATAACCTCGTACGAAACTTGTCGATAGGCTTCTTTCCCTATCATTTCCTTCTCCTGTTTGGCAGGTGGCTTTAATTGCAGATGCTTATAAATAGCTTCACCGCCCCTATAGCCTCCGTCACCGTAAATATAAAATCCTTTATCTACTACGAAAACGCCCATCAGTGCAAATGTGTCATCTGGCTTCACAATATTCGCAAGCTGTGCTCGTGCTTCCTCTGCTGTCTTATCTAGATGCTTAATCCATTTTTCGGCTTCCTCTTTTTTATCTAAAGCATCACCCAAAAGACGCATAATTTCATAAATATCACCTGAAGAGCTATAAGGGAGCGCAAGCGTTGGTGCAATTTTCTCATACTGCTGAAGAATCTTTTCATCACTCACCCAAGTGATGATTAAATCTGGCTTCAGCTGAACGATTGTCTCCAATGATCGCTCTCCAGTAGATTCAATTCCTTCAATCTGATCCTGTATGACTTTGTTCTCCAAATCCCATTGCGTAGAACCGACTGGCTTCACCCCTAGCACAAGCAGCTCTGGTAAATAGCCATCTGTTACAATGCGCTGCGGATTACGTGGCATTTCAAGCTCTCCACGTTGCGTTTTAATTATTTTTGTCGCTGAGTCTGATGTTTCAGCTGTTGAGGAAGTATCCTTATTTGTCTCCGTTTTCGTGCTATCATTTGCATTGCCACAGGCAGTAAGTATAACGATTAAAGCAAGAAATAATATGGTTTTTACCAGTTTATGTAAGTACAAGATTGTACCTCCTTGTTTGATAATGATTATCATTCGCGATGATATGTTCATTATAAAGACAAGATTGTACAAGGACAACGCCTATAAATTGGATGTTGTATAGGGAAAATTGTTGGATTTAACTTTGATTAGTTAACAATTTTACCATTACATCAAGTTGAAGCTCCAATGATAGACCATCATCAAACCAAAAATCATTTAGCTTCAGTAAGTGTAGTTGGCAGCCTTGTTCATACACTAATCGTTGCCAAACAGAGCGCTGTATCAACTTTTCACGGAAAGATTCCGTATCATCAGCCGGCACAATTAAATACATGTGACTTGCCGCGTACATTGGTACGTCCTGTTCTTCGACTTTCAGATGTTTACCTGTTTGCAGTACCTCCTGCTGAATACGCTGAGGCGCACTGAGTCCTAAAAGCTGATATAAAGTATAGGCGGAGCGAACGGATAGATAAGGAATCAGCCATAAATTATCGTGCCCTAATTCATAGATTCCTGCTGTCATCCCGGGCTCTAAAAATGGTTTGATGATTGTTCTTGCTTCCTGAGCTGATTGCTGCAACCTCGTCATCCAATCCTCAGCCTCCTGTGTTCGCCCAAGCAGTGTACCAAGCAATTGCACTTCCTCAAGCTTGTCTAGCTGCCCCCAAGGAAGAGTCAAAACAGGAGCGATTTGTTCGAGTGTTTTCAGTATCTCAGGGTAATTATATAAATAAGTGGGAGCCACGATTAGCTCTGGGGCTAGTTGTCGCAACACTTCCATTTGATCAAAGGATTCTATCTCCACAATATTCGGCAAATGCTTGTGCAACAGATGGGATGATTGAAGCAGCTCCCGTGTAGTCGCAAGGGGCTGAATATCTAGAGCCAGTAATGCCCCTAGAAATTGAATACTGACGATACGGTTTGTATGTCTCCTTTTGCGAAAACTACTAGCTGAAAGGTGAACATACTTGGTGAACGTTTTCCCCAAATACGAGCCATCTGCGAATCCTGTTTTCAATGCAATATCCTGCAATTTGTCATTTGTGCCAAGTAGCATACGCTTTGCCTGATCAATCCGAATTTGATTGACGTACTCAGCAAAGCTCCATCCTGTCTCTTTCTTAAATAATGAAGAAAAATAGCTTTCATTAAAACCAGTCATATTGGCCATAAAAGAGCGTGTTAGTGGTGCTGCAAAATGCTGTTTAATATAGGTAACGGCCTGCTGAATGGCTTGATCATGTGTCACGAAACTAATATCGATACGCTTTCTTTCAAAAATCGTATCGAATAACTCATGCAGGAGCAAATGGAGCTTAGGAGTAGCACTTACCTTTTGTGTCTGCTGAAACTGCGCCATCAAATTTTTCAGCAGTCCTTCCGCATATCGAGGAAATTCCATAACCTGTCCATGCCCTGGCAAATGTGCTGTATCTGCCACATAGAGCAGCGTGTCTTGTTCCCGTTTAGCCAATCGATAACTGTTAAAGGATAGACAGTAAACAGGAGCAAATGCTTCTCCCTCACTTGGGACCATATGAAAGCCCTGTTCTGGATGCAGAAGCAAGACAAATTGCCCTTTCCCTATTCGACAACTACGCTTCTCTGCCCGAATGGCAATCGGTTGTGTAGGAATGATAATCATAGGAAACGGCCCTGTCAGCATAACAGGACGAATCGTTCCCTCATCGGCTAGTAGCCTTGTATCCAAAAGCTCATAGGTTAGCATTTTATCACCTCTTTCTTTAATTCTTCTATGTATCTCTCAACCTGTAATTTATCTGCTTCTTTATTTCCAAGATCTTTTTATCCTATGCAATTATATTATATCCCCTATTGGAATTGATAATTTCCTTTTCTATTTCAATGAATTTATTGTCAAGGCAGACCTATTCATTTCTCCGAAGAAAAGGGATTGGCTAGGTAAACGTACAAAAAGCCTAACTCTTTACGCATAAAGTAGCCATATATGACCGAAAGGATGTCCTGTGTGGGGAAAGAACAGAAATATTTTAAAAAATTCAAGTTCAAATCAAATCCAAATTGTCATTGTCGCTGCTGTTGTCCTTGTTGTCGTTGTAATTGTAAGCCCCCATTTTTACCCATACCACCAAGCTGTCATTATCTCGTCTATGTGACAGATGCTGGGCAGCTCGCAACGCCTGATAATAGAGTATCTGTGATCGATACCGCAACAAACACAATCGTCGCTACCATTCCAGTAGGAACTGCTCCGCTAGAAGTAGCGATTACACCAAATGGCGCTTTTGGTTATGTTCCAGCGCTCTTCTCGGATAATGTAACGGTTTTTAGCACGGCCACAAACTTGCCAATCGCTACCATCCCTGTAGGCATTAACCCCCTTGGTGTTGCCATTTCACCAAACGGGACGCTTGCTTATGTATCCAATCACGGATCGAGCACTGTATCTGTCATCAACACAGCTACTAATACCGTAACCGCTACGATTCCAGTAGGGCTACAACCTCAAGGTATTGCCTTTACGCCGAATGGTGCGTTTGCATATGTTGCAAACGAGAATTCAAATTCAGTATCAGTTATCAATACTGCCACCAATACGGTGATTGCGACAATCCCTGTAGGAATTCGTCCTAGATCCATTGTTTTCACGCCAAGCGGACAATTTGCTTACGTGACAAACGAAAATAGCGGCTCAGTATCGGTCATTAATGCCACTACAAATACGGTAGTGAATACTATCCCTGTCGGAGCAGGCCCAGTAGGAACAGCTATTACACCTAATGGAACACTTGTTTACATTGTAAATAAAGGCAATAATACGGTATCTGTTATCAGTACAGCCACTAACACGGTAATTGCGACAATTCCAGTAGGATCATCTCCAGACCAAGTAACCATCTTGCCAAACGGAACACTTGCTTATGTAACAAATCAAACAGAAAATACGGTGTCTGTCATAGACATAGCAACAAACATGGTGATTGCCACAATCCCAGGATTTAACGGCCCTACTGGTATCAAAACCGGAACCATCTGCCTATAATTTCCCAAGAAAAAAGCAACCGACTATTCCCTGTCCATCTTAAAAAATGGTCGGTTTTTTGTCGGTTGCCTTTGTTCATTATGAAATTAGATTGGTATAAAACGTTGAGTTAGTCTTGAATTGCTGCGTCTAACGCTACCACAATCATATCATTGAACGTTGTTTGACGTTCTTCACTTGTTGTTACTTCACCTGTAATGATGTGGTCACTTACTGTTAGAACAGAAAGTGCTTTACGGCCGAATTTTGCAGCTAATGTGTAAAGAGCTGCTGATTCCATTTCTACTGCTAGTACGCCGTATTGAGCTAATTTTTCGTTTTGGTGCTCGTCTGAGTAGAATAAATCTGCTGTAAAGATATTCCCTACTTGTAAGTTAAGACCTGCTTCTTTTCCTGCATTGTAAGCTTTTAATAATAGGTCAAAGTCAGCGATTGGTGCGAAGTCGATAGCACCGCCCCAAATGATTTGGTTCATACGTGTATCCGAAGTTGCTCCTTGCGCTAAAATCACGTCACGCACTTTTACATCTTTTTGAATTGCACCACAAGTACCTACACGGATTAATTTTTGTACATCATATTCTTGCATTAATTCTGTTACATAGATAGAAATAGATGGCACACCCATACCAGTTCCTTGTACAGAAATACGTTTCCCTTTATACGTACCAGTGTATCCGAACATATTACGTACTTCATTGTAGCAAGTTACATCTTCTAAAAATGTTTCTGCAATGTATTTTGCACGTAGTGGATCTCCTGGAAGTAAAATTGTGTCAGCGATTTCACCTTTTTTTGCATTAATATGAATACTCATACTGCAATCCCTCTTTTCTGTCAGTTATCACTATAAATAATACTGTGTTTCTGTCATTTACGCAATGCTAGACGTCTAGCAACTTCAAAATTATTTATAGTTTTCGTACAATTAAGCTTGTTCCTCATAAAGCGTCCACAAAGAATCAAAGGTCTCGATTGTTAAGTTTTCCGTCGCGTAGGTTTCGATATAGTCGGACAACTCATTAAAGTCTGTGCTCTGCTTTGGAAAATTATGCTCATGAAATACTTCCTCTGCAAAGCGTACTTTAGGGTCAGACCAATCACCACCTCGATAGGTTAGGACATATAAATAAAAACTTTTCTTCATCAAACAATTTCCCCTTTTTATGCATTGGCTTTTCGCTAGTGTATCAAAAAAAATAGCGTTCGTCATAACTTCCACTACTACTATATTTTACCCACTTATGATTTTAGAACTATTTTCATGGTCGGTCCTGACTTTTGTCATAGTTATTTTATCTGAAAAATTTTAATTTTTAGAAATAACGATAGAAAAATCTAGCAAAATAAGATAAAATTGAAATCGACTATTTAAAAAAATAGGAAGGTGATGGCGATGAAAAAGACTAAAAAAACTCATGATACAGCGAAAAAACGCCCGTCTCTCTTTATTTTTAGCTTTTTTAAAAAGAGGAAAGCTTCTACACAAGGGGAAACCGGGAACAATCCCCCTCCTATTAAAGAAAAACGACAACGTTTTTACCATTTAATTCGGGGTAAAGTGCTTATTATGTTTGCACTTCTTATTGTAATTAACGGTGTAATGGGTATATTGTCCTATGTCAATATACAAAATTTGCAGCACCAAATGGAAGACTTCACAAAGAAAAATGTGCAGGAGCAACTAACGGTGAATCAACTTGCCTACGAGATTGCTAGACTGACCAATTTAGAACAATCATATTTGATTACTGGTAACGGCATTTATTCCACTTCTTATCATTTAAAAATTGATACCATTAATAAAAAGTTAGCTGCTTTGAAAGATCAATTTCAAGATCGACAAGTGGAACTAGGTCATATGCAGGCAATCGAACAATATTATAAAAATTACCTTGATTATTCAGATAAAGTTATGACGATGCGTGATGAGCTCGGTCTTGAGCAGGCTCGTAAGCTGATGATGGGTGCTACTGGGGAAACAATGAAAACGCATATCGATAAAAACATCGAGACCATCAATACCGTCATGGACGATTCCAATAAAACAAAATTAGACAAGCTTAACCAGCAGGTAAACCTTTCGATCACGACATTCTTTCTTGTATCAATCGTTGGCTTTTTAGCGATTGTGATTTTTGGCTTTATGCTATTTAAATCACTGAAACGTAATACACAGGCGATTAATGACTCTATCCTTGATATTGCACAAGCTGGCGGCGATTTGACAAGACGAGTAAATGTACGTAATCGTGATGAATTTTCGATTATTGCAGCCTCAACGAATACGTTAATCGAGTCGATTTCCAACTTAATTCGACGCGTAAGTGAATTGGCCGATCATGTATCAAGCAGTAGTCAGGAGCTGATGTCGTTAGCAGATGAAAATGCGCGTACAATTCAGGATATTGCGGATGCGACAGCTGATATTGCGAGTGATAGTGACAATACAATTTCCAGTATGAATAGTGCACAGCAAAAAATGAGCGACTTAGAGCATTCGATGCACCAATTAAATGAGCAAGCGAGTGCTGTCCATCGTGCCTCTGTTGCCATGCAGCAAGCAGCCGATGAAGGTAGTCGCTCTGTGGAACAATCGTCACTCGTGATGCAATCCATTGAAGAAACAATGGCTTCTACAACGTCTACTGTGGAGGCATTAGGTCGTAAATCGGCGGATATTACGTCCATTATCGGTACGATCACGGCCATTTCTGAGCAAACAAACCTTCTCGCTTTAAATGCGGCGATTGAAGCGGCGCGCGCTGGCGAGCATGGACGAGGCTTTGCGGTCGTAGCCGATGAGGTACGCAAGCTGGCGGAGCAATCCCAAAGTGCAGCAAAAGAGGTTACATCGATTGTCACATCCATCCAAGATGAGGTCACATCGATCATTGCCCAAAATCATGAAGGTGTGACAACGGTCATCCGAGGCGTTGAAGTGACCAATGAAACAAATCAATCCTTAGCCAATATTTTGTCGCATACCGAGGAAACAACGTCCATCATTGCAGCCATGGTGGATAAAATTGCGACAACACTTGAAAATAGCAATGCGGTGGCAAGTGACTTCATTCATGTCAATGCCTACGCAGAACAATCCGCGGCCAACACCGTGACATCTGCCGCAGCAGCCACACAAGGCTCCGCATCCATGCAGGAAATCAACGCCGCAGCCACTGAGCTCGCCCAACAAGCCGATAGCCTACGAAACCTCGTAAGCGAGTTTAAAGTTTAAGGGATTTGAATTGGAGAGGGAGAACCAATATTTTCGATTGGTTCTCTTTTTTAATTTATAGGGCTATCCTTTACTTTGAGTATTCTATCCTTCTATCTGCGAGGGCTCCTCCTAATTCGTGGGGCTATCCTCCACTTTGAGCGTTCTATCCGCTACTTTTTCAGTTCTATCCTGCGCTTTTAGAATTCTATCCTTCTATCTGCGGGGGCTCCTCCTAATTCGTAGGGCTATCCTCCACTTCCAGCATTCTATCCGCTACTTTTTCAGTTCTATCCTGCGCTTTTAGAATCCTATCCTTCTATCTGCGGGTTCGCTTCCTAATACGCAGGGCTATCCTCCACTTCCAGCATTCTATCCGCTACTTTTTCAGTTCTATCCTGCACTTTTAGAATCCTATCCTTCTATCTGCGGGGGCTCCTCCTAATTTGTAGGGCTATCCTCCACTTCCAGCATTCTATCCGCTACTTTTTCAGTTCTATCCTTCACTTTTAGAATCCTATCCTTTTATCTGCGGGGGCTCCTCCTAATTCGCGGAGCTATCCTCCACTTCCAGCATTCTATCCGCTACTTTTTCAGTTCTATCCTTCACTTTTAGAATCTTATCCTTCTATCTGCGGGGGCTCCTCCTAATTCATGGGGCTATCCTCCACTTTCAGCATTCTATCCGCTACTTTTTCAGTTCTATCCTACGCTTTTAGAATCTTATCCTTCTATCTGCTGTTTCTCCCCCTCACTTTATAATGACACAAAAAAACCTAGCAAGGAGCTACCTTGCTAGGCTTTACTATTTAAATAATGCTAGGTATTCGCCATAGCCTTCTTTTTCTAAATCTTCTTTTGCGATAAATCGAAGCGCTGCTGAGTTTATGCAGTAGCGTAAGCCGCCTTGCTCACTTGGGCCGTCTGGGAAGACATGTCCTAGATGGGAATCCGCTTCTTTGCTGCGTACCTCCACACGACGCATGCCGTGAGATGTATCGAAATACTCGGTTACCTGTTCTTTTTCAATTGGCTTTGTGAAAGCTGGCCAGCCACAGCCGGAGTTGTATTTATCGAGTGAGCTGAATAAAGGCTTGCCAGATACAATATCTACGTAGATGCCTTCTGCAAAATGGTCATCGAATTCATTGCGAAATGGTGGCTCAGTACCATTTTCCTGTGTCACATAATACTGCATTTCAGTTAATTCTTTTAAACGCTGTTCTTTACTCATGCTTATTCCCCCAGTGATGCTCCTGAAACGCTCGTCGACCGGATCCAATCGAATAGCGCTCATAGTGCATTGGATTTTTCTTATAATACTGCTGATGATAACCCTCAGCCGGATAAAACGTAGTGGCTGGTAAGATTTTTACCATAATTGGTTTATCAAACTTGCCAGACGCTTGTAAATCCGCCTTTGAACGTTCAGCTAGCTCACGTTGTTCTTCGTCATGATAAAAAATGGCCGTTGTGTAGGATTCTCCACGGTCGTAAAATTGCCCGCCTGCATCTGTTGGGTCAATCAATGTCCAATAAATCGCAAGTAACTGCTCGTAGCTATATAATTCATCATCAAATGTGATTTGTACAGCCTCTACATGCCCTGTTGTTTCAGAGCACACCTGTTCATAGGTAGGATTCACAACATGTCCACCTGTATAGCCTGAAATCACAGAATCAATGCCGGGTGTTTCGTCAAAGGGCTTGACCATACACCAAAAACAGCCTCCCGCAAATGTTGCATATTGCTTTGCCATTCATTTCACTCCTTATTCACCAGGAACAATAATTTCCAATAAGATTTTATCCTTTGGTAAGTCCAATTCTTTAGCACGTACACGTGATCCAGAAGCAATGTTAATGCGCGATAAATCAATATAAATTTCGGCTTTATTCGGATTCACAGTAATCCATGAGGGAAATTCCACCGAATCGCGCATGATTTTCATCGTCGTCTCCGGTGGAATGTTTAATAACCCGACATTCATGCCCGTCTGTTTTAAAATAATATTCCCCTTGTCATCCACAATGGGCTCAAAATTCATGGAAATAGGGATTTCCGTATAAAATACCGTTAGTGTGCTGCGTAATTGAATATCATCCCCAATTGTGAAATCAAGTGGTAAAGGTGAGCCTTTCGCTGCATCCTTTAAATATTTTTTTGATATCGATTCTAATTCCTTTGTTGTGGTTTGCACCACGAGTACATTCCCTTTGCTTTCACTTTCACCTGCTGAACTCTTCGCAACATGGACGCCATCCACTGGTCTAGTTGCTAAAAAAACGACGAGGAGGATTGCAAAAAGCACTGTGCCCGCTAAGGCGAAAAACGCGACTTTCCATTTATTCATTTTGTCACTCCTCGAAGCCTATTGCCTTGTTAATCTTTTTTTCCATACCACACTGCTCCATTGCTGCTAGTATACGCTCTGTCATTTTTTCATACCCCTTTGCATTGGGGTGGAAAAAGTCTGTATGATAAACGAGCTCTTCATTTGAATCAAACAAATCTTCTACTGATACGTAACAAGCATTGGAATCCTTGCTGGCTACTTCCTCAATCACATTATTCCATTCTGTGATAATCGTATCAAATTCATTCGCCTCATTGGTCACAATCGAAAAGGGATTATAAAAACCAATGAGTAATAAGGGAACTGTCGGATTTTTTGCGCGAATGCCTTCTACGATTTTGCTGTAACGTTCTTTATAAGCCAGCAATTCCTTATCAAAAGCGTCACGCTTCAAGTTAAATAAATCCTGCCTGACGACCTTCATGACATCATTGCCACCCATTGTTAAGGAAATGAACTGTGCTTCTTGCAGCTCTTCATCATAATGCCCTTTTTTCACTAATTTTAGTAGCTGATCGCTGCGTCTACCACGTTTGCCCCGATTATCGACCTCCACATCCGAGATTGAAGGCCATGCGAGCAATGAATCTGCTAATCTTCCAACATAACCGTCTTGACTATACTCATCACCGACACCATCTGTCAACGAATCTCCCAGTGCCAAGTAATGTAGTTGCTTTGCTTGTTCTTCATCAATTTGCGATAAATCCTCTGCTGATGGCTCAAAAAAATGTTCAAAAATTTGCGTCAACATATTCTTAGATGTTTTTTCCTCATCTTCTGTTTGTTGCTCATCCTGCGGCATATCTTGCTCCGTTCCTGCTTGCTCACCTTCAGGCTCTGCTTGCGGATTCGGTTCATCGATTGAAATTGCACAACCACTTAGTACTAAGACGGTCAAACACGACAACATAAATCGCCAAATGTCCATTTGACCACCTTCCATCCCTTTCTATTACTTCTATTATAGAATAGTTTATGCCGCAATGAAAAGTGACTTACCCTTAGTTCTCCATAATTTTGTGTTCTTGCCAAATTTCCTCACTCAATTATGGGGTGTATGTATGGATAATGTGTATTTATTCAGTGTACCTTTATGCGGAAGTGATGATCATTAGGAGGATTACTCATTGTATTTGATGGCAAAACGATCACTATTTAATTGAAGACGATCATACTTAGTGGTTAGCCGCTCTTCTTTTTTTAAACCCGCTCATATCAGGCGAGAAAGCGATCACACTTTGTTTGAAGACGCTCTTACTTCGTGTTAAACCGATCACCTTTGTAACGAAGCCGCTCTTTCTTGGTAGCAAAGTGATCACTATTTAATCGAAGACGCTCTTTCTTAGTAGCAAAGTGATCTCCATTTGATCGGAGACGCTCTTTCTCACTAGCAAAGTGATCTCCATTTAATCGGAGACGCTCTTTCTTGGTGGCAAAGTGATCACCATTTGACCAGAGACGCTCTTTCTTGGTAGCAAAGTGATCACCATTTGACCGAAGACGCTCTTTCTTAGTAGCAAAGTGATCACCATTTAATCGGAGACGCTCTTTCTTGGTAGCAAAGTGATCACCATTTGACCGGAGACGCTCTTTCTTGGTAGCAAAGTGATCACCATTTGACCAGAGACGCTCTTTCTCAGTAGCAAAGTGATCACCATTTAATCGGAGACGCTCTTTCTCACTGGCCAAGTGATCACCATTTGATCGAAGACGCTCTTTCTCACTGGCCAAGTGATTACCATTTAATCCAAAACGCTCTTATTTAGTTGGAAACGGATCACGGGTTAATTAAAATGGCTCATCTTTGGCACAAAGCCGCTCATCCCTGGTGTGAAAGTTATGGTTGCTACGAGAGCAACGTATAAAAAAAGCCACTACATTTACTTATGTAGTAGCTCCTTCCTATTATTCTGCAAAGTAAATAAAACCGATGGCTCCTGGACCTGTGTGTGTCGAGATGATTGGGGATGTAAAGGCAATTTCTACATCGTTAAAGCCTGTGTCTTCGATTAACGATTTTAATGGGTTGCCCATCGTTACTAAACCGTCTGCATGGGAAATGCCGACTGCCTTAACCGTTTTTCCGGCTGTGTCTGCTTGGAATTGTTTAAATAAGAAATTGACTACTTGCTTATGACTACGTACCTTTGACACAGGGTTGTATACGCCCCCTTCAAGGTTGGCAATGACTTTGATGTTTAGGAGAGAACCGATAAAGCCTGTTCCTTTACCGATTCGACCGCCCTTAATTAAGTTTTCGAGCGTGTCCACAATCACGTATAAATGCGTATTGTCTCGTACCTTTTCCAAACGTGCTACGATGTCCTCTACTGTTGCGCCTTCATCACGCATACGGATTGCCTCACGTAGTTGGATAGCCAATCCAATCGCGATAAAGCGTGAGTCAATGACTGTCACATCGACATCTGTCATTTGTGCCGCTTGACGTGCAGATTCTACTGTTCCACTCATGCCGCCTGTCATATGGATGGAGATTATTTGATCACCATCTTTACCTAGCTCATCATATAATTCTTTAAATTTCCCTGGTGCTGGCTGCGAACTTTTTGGTAAATTTTTCGCATTTTTCATTAAGCCTAAAAAAGACTGTGGCTCTAAGTCCACACCATCTGTATATGTTTGACCATCAATTTGAATCGTTAAAGGCACGATATGTATTCCATGTTGTGCTACTTCTTCTTTTGTTAAATCACAAGTTGAGTCCGTTACTATATGAATTCGTCTCACTTCGACACATCCTTTTACTTCATTAAAATTTATTATATAGACTAATGAATCATTATGTAAACATGACATTTGTCATTAGGCAAAACCTTGTCCTCACTTGCATGTAAACGCTACCTTGGATACTATAGCGTTTTCGCCTACCTCTTGTCTATCAATGCCCCTCAAAGATTATGACAGCCTTATGACATTTTTGATATGAAATATATGACAAATGTAAATGTTCATGTACAAATTATTGGGGTATAGTAAATGTATGAACGAAAGGAGTGTTTCAAATGGTTGATTCATTTGACTATAAATCATGGAGGGAAGAGCTGTGGAATGCCATTACACATGGTATTGGTTTCATCGCTAGTATTCCAGCACTGGTTGTTCTACTGTTAGCAGCCGTACAAACAGGAAATGCCCTACATATTACAACCTTCAGCATTTTCGGTGCGTCTGTCATCATTCTGTTTTTAATGTCTACCTTGCTACACAGTATGCCAGAAAAATATAAACACTTTTTCGCTATTTTGGACCATTCGTCCATTTATATTTTAATTGCCGGCACCTATACGCCATTTTTATTAATTGCCGTTGGTGGTACTCTAGGATTGACGTTGCTATGTATTATTTGGTCACTGGCTGTGCTTGGTGTGCTGTTTAAATGTTTCTTTATTAATCGCTTTGAAGTACTTTCATTGATTTTTTATATCGGCATGGGCTGGTTAATTATATTTGCCATTAAGCCTGTTTATCTGTATTTAGGTTTACATGGCTTTGCTTTACTGCTAGCTGGTGGGCTGTTCTATACGATTGGGGCCATCTTTTATGCATGGCGCTCACTGCCCTTTAACCATGCGATCTGGCACCTCTTTGTGCTAGCTGGCTGTGCCTCTATGTATGCATGTGTTTATTTTTATCTATAATAAAAGCAATCGCTCATTGTGAAGGGAGCGATTGCTTTTTCGTTTATTTACGTTCAAAAATTTGATATTGGAATGTATAGCCTTCTGGTGCTGTTTCAGGCTCCTCTGAAGAGACTTGAACAAAATTCTGTTCATAGCTTGGGAAATAGGTATCTCCCTGAAAGGCGTGATTAATTTTCGTGATATACAAGCGATCAGCCATCTCCATCACTAAACGGAAAATCTGCTCGCCACCAATAATCATCACCTCAGGTACATCTCCAGCTAGCGCTAAAGCCTCTTCCAAGCTTGTCACGGTTTCAATGCCCTCTGCCTGATAGTTTTCATCACGCGTAATGACGATGTTGCGTCGCCCTGGAAGTGGTCGACCGATGGATTCAAATGTTTTACGTCCCATAATCATAGGCTTGCCCATTGTTTTTTGTTTAAAATACTGCAAATCCCCTGGTAAATGCCACGGCATCCCATTGTTATAACCGATGACGTGGTTGTCATCATGTGCCACAATTAAAGAAATCATACTGTCCCTCCAAATACGTTCATCCCTTTTATTATAAACATAATGCGCTGATTTCACCTCATTTATAAATAAATAAACTTTTTCTAAATCAAATCCTAGTAAAATTATATGAATAGTTTATAATAGAAATAACAAACCTCACGATAAAGGAATGATGAAGATGACTACTTTAAGAAAAGAAGCTGTTCACTATATAGAAGCTCAGCGTACTGGTACACCTTATTACAAAGTGACACCACAGGAAGCGAGAGCTATGCGAACGGTTACGCAATGGCAATCCGCCCATAAACCGAAGCTAGCATCCATTGAGGATCACAACATTACGGTGCGAGATGGCGCGCAAATTACAGTTCGGCTTTATACGCCCGTTGTCGGTAAAGCATTACCAGTTATTGTTTATTACCATGGTGGTGGCTGGGTCTATGGCAATTTAGAATCTGTCGATGCAGGCTGCCAGCTATTAGCAGATCAGGCACAGGCGATTGTGGTGTCAGTGGATTATCGTTTAGCACCCGAATACCCCTTCCCAATACCCTTACACGATGCCTACGATAGCTTAGTATGGGTGCATGACCATATTGAAGCCATAGGTGGAGATGTAAGTCGATTGTCGGTTGCTGGGGATAGTGCAGGTGGAAATTTAGCTACAGTCGTTGCGCACTTAGCTACTACACTGGATGGTCCAATGCTACAAGCGCAAGCACTGATCTATCCTGTGACAAATGTCGATTTTTCAACAGTATCTTATCTGGCATATGGTGAAAATTACGGCTTAGATGCACAAGCCATGCAATGGTTCTCTCAGCACTATACGGAGGAAGCAAACTTCACGAATCCATTTGTGTCCCCTCTTCAGCTAGAGAATGTCCGTAACATGCCAAAAACATTGATTATCGCGGCAGAGGCAGATGTTCTCTTTGATGAGGGTCTAAGCTATGCACAAAAGTTAAAGGCTGCTGGTGTGGCAGTCGAGCATATTACAATGCCAGGATTAATCCATAGCTATTTCAGTAAAATGAATTATTTTGAAGACGCAACAATTGAAACCGTGACAAAAATTGCGCAATTCCTGAAATAAGTTTGGCTATCCCGCTCAAACAGTGCGATAATAGAGCAAAACGTTTTTTAAAGGATGACACTATGACACAAATAATGGCACTACAAATACAACAGCCCTTTTCTGATCAATTAAAAAAAGGCTACCCTCTTATTTCAAAGGATGCGGTCGATGCACGACGTCTACCTGCTGAGCAAGGAACACTCCTAAAGCTCATGGATCACCATAACCGTTTTATTGGAACAGGTTACTACGGAATCCAAAATAAAGGGATTGGCTGGGTGCTAACGACCGATGCGAATGAAACCATCGATAAACCTTTTTTTATGAAAAAATTCAAAAAAGCCATCGACAATCGTACTGCATTCTTCAACAATGAAAACACAACAGCTTTTCGTGTATTTAACGGTGAAGGAGATGGCATCGGCGGTCTAACGATCGACTTTTTTAACGGCTACTACATGGTGAGCTGGTATAGTGAGGGTATTTACTCATTTCGAGAAGTGGTTTATGAGGCGCTTGCTGAGACAGTGAACTACCAAGCGATTTATGAGAAAAAACGCTTTGATAGCAAAGGGCAGTATATCGAGCAGGATGATTTTGTGATGGGCACGCCAGGCGAATTTCCCATCATGGTAAAGGAAAATGGTATGACCTATGCAGTGCATTTAAACGATGGTGCCATGACAGGGATTTTCCTTGATCAACGTGAGGTGCGATTGGCTATTCGTGAGCGTTATGCGAATAATACTGACATGCTGAATACGTTCTCCTATACAGGAGCATTTTCTGTGGCAGCTGCTCTAGGAGGTGCCATCAAGACAACGAGTGTAGATGTAGCCAAGCGCAGTCTAGCCAAAACAATTGAGCAATTTAGTGTCAATCATATTGATTATGAGGCACAGGATATAAAAGTCATGGATGTCTTTCATTATTTTAAATATGCGCAGCGTCATGCTTTACAGTTTGACCTTGTCATTTTAGACCCACCTAGCTTTGCACGTACGAAGCAAATGACCTTTTCAACAGCAAAGGACTACCCTAAATTACTGAAGGACACGATTGCCATTACCGCTAA
Organism: Lysinibacillus sp. PWR01; assembly: GCF_043359455.1. Taxonomy (NCBI): domain Bacteria; kingdom Bacillati; phylum Bacillota; class Bacilli; order Caryophanales; family Bacillaceae; genus Lysinibacillus; species Lysinibacillus sp. PWR01. Next base: position 26,221 of record NZ_JBHERJ010000096.1, read on the forward strand.
AAACGGCATCATTGTGGCTTCCACAAATAATGCTAGCTTCGGTATGAAAAAGTTCAAAGGCTTTATTGACCAAGCATTTAAAGAAACTCGTACACGCTATAAAATCGTGGAGGAATACGGTTTGCCGAAGGATTTCCGAGTACAACGTGAATACCCTGAGTTTAATTATCTGAAGGTCGTGTTCATTCAAAAAATCGACTAACCCATCGAGAATCACACCTTGTTGTGATTCTTTTTTTATGTGATGAACACAACGATATCGCGAGAAAAAAGGAGGATAATTGTGAAAAAATTTTTATTCATATTAAGTTTGTTAGTATTAGTTGCATGTTCAAATGATGAAGCTAAATATGATGGAGCGCCTTTAAAAATGGCTGTAGTTGGTACTATTCCTGAATTAAATAACGAAAAAATTCATTTCGAAACCATTTCATTAGATGAATTTAGCGAGGATACATTACATATTTCCACAAATTTTGATGCTGTTATGGTAACACCCGTGATGTTTGAAGAAGCATCAGCTGATAAATTGGTTAAAGCTTATGAAAACGCTAAAATCCCTATTGTTTTTTTTGATTCACCAAAACGTCATTTTCCATTTACAAGAGAAGGAACTACATTTGAAACGGCTCATTGGGAATCATTAAATAACGGTTCTCATACAACCATTTATTTATATGATCATGATGCAAATCGAGAAGATGTTTGGTATTTCTATACGAAAGATGAAAAAGGGTTAGATATCCTTTACAAAGAGATTTTTCAAACGATTGAAACGTTATAAACAATCATACGGGGCTTTTCTATTAAAAATAGCCTAAGAAGATATGCTCTTCTTAGGCCACCCTATTATAGATATTTCACAAACCAATCACGAATATATTCAAGTCGATTAATTCGTAATGTGGGCTTGCCGCTCCTTGATAGTTCATGATTCGCCTCAGGGAAACGAACGAATTTTGTTTCTTTTTTCCGATACTTTAAGGCGATAAATAATTGTTCTGCCTGCTCAATTGGACAACGATAGTCTTTTTCACCATGTAAAATCAATAATGGTGTCTCCACATTGTCTACATACTTCAGCGGTGAATGATGCCATAGCTTCTCTATATCATCGAGTCCTGCTTGAATTTGCCAGTCTGTAAAGTAATAGCCGATATCACTGACACCCGCAAAGCTAATCCAGTTTGAAATGGAGCGCTGCGTCACAGCCGCTTTAAAGCGATTTGTATGGCCCACAATCCAGTTGGTCATAAAACCACCATAGCTTCCACCTGTTACACCAAGACGGTCTTGGTCAATAAAATCATAGTGCTCCAAAGCGTAGTCTACCGCTGCCATTAAGTCTGCATAATCATTGCCACCGTAATCGCCACGTACTGCATCCACAAATTTTTGGCCATAGCCATGACTACCACGCGGATTAGTATAAAGCACTGCAAAGCCTTGTGCAGCAAGAATTTGAAATTCATTAAAGTAGGTGTTGCCATACATCGCATGTGGACCACCATGGATTTCAAGAATAAGAGGATACTTCTTCCCTGCTTCATAGCCAACTGGCTTCATGATCCAGCCATTGACCTTCCAGCCTTCAGCGCCTTCCAATTCAATACTTTCGGGAACAGCTAATGTTTTGGTCTTTAAAAATTCTTCATTAATTGACGTCAACTGTTCTTTGTCACCTGTTTTTAGGTTTACATAAAACAAATCGCCTGGGTTTGTCGTTGTGCTAATCGCTACAATAGCCTGATCGTTTTGCGGATCAAGTGAAAAGCCATAGACATATTGATCATCATGAATCGCTGGGTAAATTTCGCCATCTATATTTCCGAAATAAATCGCCGCATTGCCATGATCTGTGACTTGGAAGTAGAAGCTATGATTATCATTCATCCATTGCACGCGTGGTGACGCTACCCCTTGTAGGAAATCACCGATGACAAAATCACCGACAGGCGCATCGAATTCACTTGTTACACAGTTTAGCAGTTTTTGCTCCATGTCATATATCCATAGCTTCGCTTGTGTGGCATTTTCAAATTCACGCTCTCCGCCTACAAAAGAAAGGAATCGGCTATTCGGAGACCAAGCCGTTTGGTAATATGCACCAGATCCTTCTGTTAGCTTGCGGCTCTGTTTAGTTTCTAAATCCAATAAATAGATATCCACATTAAATGAGAAATCCAAATCCTCCGCTTTATCGGCTAAGTACGTAAGGTATTTGCCATCTGGCGACCATGTACCGAGATGGAAGTACTCTTTTCCCTCCGTCACTTGCTCTAGCTCTCCTGATTCCACATTGACAAGGGCAATATGAACAAACTGCTCCATATCAATAAATCCACTAGCATCCGATTTGTGCTTCATTTTCTCGATTTCTAGTGGCTTGAGTTCTTTGTCCTTTTTCTTCTCATCCTCCGCTTTATCTTGGATGGTTTCATCTTTCCCTAGGACGACTGAAAAAGCAATTTTCTTGCCACATGGGGACCAGACAGGGGATGTTGCCCCATTTTTACAATGTGTCAGCTGTTTTGCCTCTCCACCTGCTTTCGATAGCACATAAATTTGCGATTTACCTGTTCTCGTTGACAAAAACGCAACTCGGCTGCCATCTGGTGACCAAACAGGGGAACTTGTTCTATCCTCACCAAATGTCCATTGCTGTGGCGTTTTGTCCTTCAAGTTTATGTAAAATAAATTCGAGATATAGTCGTTTTTCTTCTCGTCCATACGAGTCTCTACATAAACTACCTCAGTTCCATCGGGTGATAGCTGTGGATCTGCTACTGATTTTAAGTGATAAAGATCTTCTGGTTGAATCCCTTGTTTCGATGTCATGTTCTTGCTCCTTTGTATTGTAATTTTCTGTGCCTTACTACAATACTTCGACACCCTAAGTAATATTCCTGCTATTTAATAGAATTTTTTACTAGTTCCCAATATTCTGCGGACTTTGTTCTGCGATAAAATTTATAAAAGGGTTCATTCGGGCGAGCATGCTCTTTATAAAGGCCTATCATGTGCAATAAAAAATCTTCAATGTGCTCGACACCTACCCTTTTAGCGAACAATGTGCCAGCCTGTGCCTTTGCCCCCATCGGCACAGCACCTAAATAGACATCAAAGCTTTCCTGCTGATACACGAGCCCAATATCATCATAGACTGCATTGTAGCAGGCAGATGCACAGCCATTGATATTGACACGTACTCTTGCAGGTACCTTGATCCCCTCTAAAGCATGATAAAGATGTTCAGTTATCGGAGCAGCCTCCATTTTCTCACCATCACAAAAATCGCAAGCCTTCATGGCAATAATGGAACCAGAGGGCGCAACATAAAGACCCGCTTCCTGTAAGGCTTGCACAGCTTCTGTCGCATCGCTCGTTGGAATGGATACGAGAATACTATAGGAGGCGGAATACTTAATCGCACCCTTTTCGCCAGCAATTTCGGCTATTTTTTGAAATTGCGCTGGCGTATAATGCTTATTGATAATGCCAGGGCTAACTGCTAGACGGGTAAATTCACCCTCACGGTTTAGTGTTTCAAATGTTTGATCTGGTACGTTTTTTTGAAATGCGTTCATTGATATCGCTCCTTATGAAAAAGGAGCTAGCAAAGCGCTAGCTCGAATGGTTTAAAAGTTTTCAGGATAGAAGCCCTTCGCTAAAATTTCAATGGCCTCTGCAGCACGAACCCCTTCAGACGCTGCTGAAAGTGGCAGGATGACAAAGTGATCATTCTTGACAGCTTCCATCTCCTTTAATGCTGGATCATTTTTTAAGAATTGGATCTTTTGTTCGGCCGTTGTTTCACCATAATCAATCACGACAACAACCTCTGGATTGCGGTCTACTGCATCTTCCTTCGACACAGTTGTCCAGCCTGATTCCACATCACCAAAGATATTTTGACCGCCCGCGATTGTCACTAGCTCATTCATAAAGTTTTGACCAGCTGTAAATACATCCTTTTCACCGCTATCAAACACAAGAACACGTAATTTTTCGCTATCTTTTGGTAATTTAGCTTGTACTGCCTCTACATCTTTTGTCATTTGCTCAATTAAAGCTTCGCCACGATCCTCGATACGGAAAATCTTCGCGATATTGCGAATATCAGTGAAAATATCTTCTAATGTTGGTTTTGTCATGTTAGAAGCCGTATGTAAATACGTATGAATGCCTAATTCTTCAAGCTCCTCTGGTGTGCCAACGCCCTTTTCACCAAAACCACTTTTCCAGCCTGCATATAGGAAATCTGCCTCGGCATCAATCACTTGCTCCTTCGTTGGGTATTGGTCAGAAAGCACAGGGACTTTATCGTATGCCTCTTGTAGTGGCTCATAGATTTTATCATCTAAGTAAGCCGTCCCAACCATAGAATCCTCTAAGCCAAGCGCCAGCATGATTTCTGTCACATGCTGATTTAAGCTAATCGCTTTCGTAGGTGCTTCCTTATATGTTTGGGTTGTGTCATTATTTTCAATGGTTACTTCTGTTGCTGCCTCAGATGGCTCAACCTTTTCACCTTGTGCTGCTGATTCAGTTTTGTCCTTTGCATTACAAGCCCCTAAAATAGCGACTAAGGCAATGATCATCATCAGCCATATACTTTTCCATTTCTTCATGTCCTTTTCTCCTTTGTTGTTAAAATATAGAAAGAAATCAGAGACTTCTTTGCTACCAAGGTGGTTGGAAGGGCATAAAAAAACCCTCTTGTCGCCAAGAGAGTAGCATAGTGAAAAAACGGTATCATAACCTTCATCACTATCCCCATCCTCGTGGTTCTTAGTCAAAAAACACATACTGGCAGGTATCCTGGCTTAGGTTCATCATCTATACGCCTTCCCATAGCTTTACTACAGTGGCATGCTGTATAGACTCTCCATTTACAGTTGCGGGACAGCATCGGAATTGCACCGATTTCCCTTTTAAGCAAATGACAAATGCCATTTGCACCAATACGTTCTATTATGGTCAATACTATTGATAGACTAGCGTAGTATGACGCTAATTATGCAATCATCACTATATTAGCACTATTTCGACAAAAATACGAACTATTTTACAAGAATTATATATGCGAGTATTCTGTTACAATGAAAAGATAGCAATCTATAGAAACGAGGATTTCTTATGTACAAAACAATCGGTGTACTTGCGCATGTGGATGCAGGGAAAACGACCTTCTCTGAGCAAGTGCTTTTTCATACAAATAGTATTCAAGCCCGTGGTCGAGTCGATCATCAGGATACCTTTCTTGATAATCATGAGCTAGAGCGCAGGCGTGGGATTACGATCTTTGCCGAGCAAGGTCGCATGAGCATTGGCGATGATACATACACATTGATTGATACACCAGGGCATGTCGATTTCTCCCCTGAGATGGAGCGTGCCATTCGTGTGATGGATTATGCCATTATTATCATTAGCGCTGTCGAAGGGATACAAGGCCATACTGAAACGGTGTGGCAGCTTTTACGTAAATACCATGTCCCTACCTTCTTCTTTATCAATAAAACGGATCGTGAAGGAGCAAATGTAGGAGCTGTCATGAGCCAGCTTCGTAAAGATTGCTCTCAGCATGTGTTGTTCGTCGATGAACCGCTGCGAGCAGATTATGTGTCAAATAGCATCATGGAATGGCTGGCTGAACATGATGAAGAAATGCTTGATGCCTTTTTGAGTGAGTCATTGGAACACGGACAATGTCTTGCTCAGCTACAGGCTATGATTAAAAACGAGTGTGCTTTCCCCTGCTTTACAGGCTCTGCCTTAAAGGATGAGGGCATTCAGGAATTTCTTGACCAACTTCCCCTGTTAACTGTGACCCAATTTGACCAGAATGCCCCGTTTGAGGGAGAGGTTTTTAAAATTCGTCATGATGGGCATCAGCGTTTAACCTTTATGAAGGCTGTCAAGGGCTCCTTACATGTGCGGGATGAATTTTCATTTGGTGAAGTGACGGAAAAAGTGACAGAAATTCGCCTTTATAATGGCAATCGCTTTGAGACCGTTCAACAGGTTGAAGCAGGAGAGATTTTCGCTGTGAAAGGGCTGAGTCAGGCAAACATTGGAGATCGAATCGGTACAACGACGCTAACACAGCCCTATGAGCTTGTCCCAACGCTACAGGCAAAGGTTCAATATGCGGGCGATCAGCATATCAAGGAAGTGCTACAGATTTTCCGTTTACTTGAAGCAGAAGAGCCTTCTTTACGTGTCGTTTGGCAGGAAAAGTTTCAGGAAATCCATGTCCATATTATGGGCGTCATTCAATTGGAGGTCCTGACAGAGGTATTAATGAAACGTTTTTCATTAGCCGTCTCCTTTGGCGAGCCGCAAATTTTATATATGGAGACCATTGCGACGACGGTGACAGGCTATGGCCATTTCGAGCCACTCAAGCATTATGCGGAAGTTCATTTATTAATGGAGCCAAATCCACGTGGAACCGGCAATACCTTCAGCAATGCCTGTCATGCAGATCATTTATCCGTAGGCAATCAGCGCCTTGTTGAAAAACACCTGTTTGAGCGTGATCATCATGGCTTACTTACAGGCTTCCCTGTAACAAATGTTCATTTTACACTGCTAACAGGTCGCGGGCATAATGAACATACATCGGGCGGCGATTTCCGAGAAGCTAGTTTCCGTGCGCTGCGCCAGGGACTAGAGCAAGCCCAAAATGTTCTACTTGAACCCTATTATCGTTTTAAAATGAAGGCTTCAAACGACTTTATCGGCCGCATGATGACTGACATTCAGCAAGCAGCAGGCACATTCGATGACCCGATATTATCCGAAACAGATGTGGTGCTAACAGGTCGCGCGCCCGTTGCCACTTTAATGAGCTACAGCACAACCTTTGCTGCCTATACAAATGGGAAAGGTGCACTCACACTCCAATTCGATGGCTATGATATGTGTCATAATACAGAGGAAGTAATTGCACAGATTGGCTACGATAAAAATGCCGACCCTGAATATAGTTCCTCCAGTATTTTTTGTGCAAAAGGCAAAGGATATACGGTTCCGTGGCATGAAGCACAGGCAGCCATGCATTGTTTGTAGGGCTGCTCGCTCGGAGGCGTTTTGCCTGCTTTCGCGGGTATTCGTCGCTCAAGCGCGAGTATTTCACTTGCTTCCGCGGGTATTCGTCGCTCAAGCGCGGGTATTTCACTTGCTTCCGCGGGTATTCATTGCTCAAGCGCGAGTATTTCACTTGCTTCCGCGGGTATTTCTTGCTTGAACGTGAATATATTTCGATCCTGCATTTAAATGAAAGAGGCTGGGACAGAACTCGATTATTTTGAAAAATAACGAAAACAGATAATAACTTTTTCGCTTCAATGAGTAGAGTGTTCCTTCCTAAATCAAAAAAATGTTAGACCCAAATGCAATCGGTCTAACATTTTTTCTTTTTGTCCCAGCCTCTTTTATAGTGCACCGACGGCTTTCTTTGTTGGTTTGTCCATCAAATAAGCGGGTTCTACTATCACGTAGTCATGCTTGTTCGTAAAATCAATCAGTACCTTGCCTGGGCGACTTTTTAAAATTTGTAGATGATCAATTAAGTGCAGTAAGAGCTCGTGCCCATTGCCGCGTGGATGCCAGTTGAAGTGATAATCATTTAACGCTTGCACCGCTTCAATAAACTGGGCATATTCCTGCTGCACGAATGCGATGAGTTTGTCATGGTGAGGTGCCAAATCGTGTAAATATGTTTCATAAAAGCGCATGACAATCGAGCATAATAAGTCATTGACACGAGCGGCACTTAAAACAGGCTTTGGCTCCAATGTTAGACGATCAAGGTTAGGCTTTGCGCGTGTTGAATCAATGCGCGTAATTAAGTGATACGCTTCCCCATTGACTTCATAGACAATCGGATTGGTCGGCATATACATCATAAAATGATTGGTCTTTGTTTTCAGTTCATCTGTTAATGCTGCTTTTGCCAATAGATGACCATCCGCACCCCCATTTTGTATCCAAATAATTTCTTTATTATATAAGATTTGTTCAAAGAAGCGATCGTTGCGAATCAACTTCGTTGCTAATAATTGATCGATCAGCGATTCGACCACCATTCTTGTTTTCGCTTTCTTGGCAACTTCTGTGCGTGGTTGCTTACAAATGTTCATATCTTCATAAGGCGTTTCCAGCGTTGTCGTTACATGAATATTCGTCATACGTGCATCCCCTTTGCGTACATATTTTCAAAACAAAAAGGACTCCCTACGTTTTGAGGAAATCCTTCGCTTTATCTTCTTTCATCACACAATGCCAAACAAACCCTAAGTATGTGTGAACGAGTCCGATTGTGAACCCTTTCATTTACTATGGGCGTTTGACGTACTGTGACGAACAGAGCATTCTGTTTTGTCAACATGCCACCTCCTATTCCTCGTAGGTTACTGGTGTGTACTCGTAACAGGCAGGTCTCCTGACTCATGGTCATCGCTTCCTTTCTCCTTCCCGTCCAAAGACAGTGGTTGCTGAAAAGTCGCTCACATTTACAGTTGCGGGACAGTGTCGGATTTGCACCGACTTCCCTTTTAAGCAAATTGCACGCAATTTACACCTATTACTACACGCTATTCAGTTGGTAAGGAAACGAGAATACCTCGTTTTCCTATTAAAGTATTAAAATTAATTGTAAAGGAGTGCCATTTAGAAGTCAATTCTTGCTCGTTTAAAACACAATTTCATTCACCCAAATGGTCCTACACCTTTTGGAAACCAACAATCCTACTTTGTGGAATAGATGAATTATGTTCAATAACAAATACCTTGGAAAAATGGTCGTAATAGGTTTTATCATGAGCTTTTGGAGATAAAATAATTAACTTTCGATTTAACTCTTTTGCATATAAATGAAATACTTTGTCCTTGCGTTCATCATCTAGTGCGCTATCAAACTCATCAAGTACGATATAGCTTGGGGCAATCGAGAGGTTTTGCAATAAAGCTAAGGCAAAGAGGAGCGAGCTTAACGATTCCTCCCCTCCTGAAACACCTTTACCTACTTTGCCATTTCGTGCTTTTAAGCTAACATCCTCCATAGTACCCTGATGACCAATTTTACGAGCTTTCACATAAAGCAAGTATTTAATGTGCCCTGCCTTCTCTTCTATTCTTTCTTTTTCAATATGTCCCTCAAAATGAAAGATATCCATATACTTTTGGAACAACATATTAATCTTTGTTAAATACATATTAATGGTCGTTTCTAGTTTATCTTCTAAATCTGCTGCAAAGCCCGCATTTTGCTCAAGAAGTATTTCAGCACTTGCTAATTCTGCATTTTTACGCTCAAAATCTTCTTTCATTTTTTCAAAATTTACTTCAGCATGAATATTGACCTTTTCTAGGCGTGCCGCTTCGAAAGCAGCAGCTTTTTCTGCATTACCATGAATTAATCTTGCCTCAGACCATTTAATGGAGATGGATTCATCAACAACACATGCTTCGACAGGTAAAATATGCTCTAATTCCTGTAGTTTTATTACTAGACTTGCTTGGCTAGCCTCTAATTGTTCGATTTTTTCTTGCGCTCTCACCATACGTAGCCGACAGTTTGTTAGATTACTATTTATTAATTCAAGCTCTGATTCATGATTTTGTTTTAGTAATTTTAGTTGACGTTTATCATTGGACAGCTCCTCCAATTGCTCTGTCCATTGCTGATGTTTTCTTTTGGAATCATAAATGGTTTTGCGTAATTCTTTTAACGTTTGTTCCATTTGCTGTAACTGGATTTGTTGCTCTGCCACTGCCCCTAGCTCCTCATAAATGCGGCACTCCTTCTCTAGCAATTGCAGCTCTTGAAAATGTTCTGCCTGATGTTTTCTAGCTGTTTCCCGCTGTGTTTCCATTTCCGCTTGCTCATCATAAATTGCTAACAATTGCTCTGTTAAAGCTTTCTGTTGACTTTCATAGGCATGCAGTTCGCTTTCCTTCAATAGCATACTTTCAGCCTGTTGAATTTTGCGCAAGTCTCCATGCAATTGGTTAATTTGCTTGATATTATGATCATACTGAGCATTTAACTGTACTTGACGCTCTTGCAAGTTGTTTAAGTTACTCGCCTGGTCTTGTAAGGTTTGTTGAATAGCTGCATCACTTAGAATAAATTGCAGTTGTTCCTGTGCGCCTCTAGCACCACGTTCATCTATAAGCGTACCTGCCTCAATTCGAGGCGTTGAAGTGAAAAATTGCTCGATCCACCACAATGCTTTATTGGCATAGTTTTGTAGTTGCTCAGATAGTCCGCTACGCATTTGTAATCCTAAATGAGGGATATTGTCAATCATACGATTCGGTATGAGCTGCTTTAATGAAACATAATACAAATCATTCAGTGGCTTATAGCTCGCTGCATTATAAAAAATAGCGTATTTAATCGCTTCAATACTTGACTCTAACTTTAAAGGCGCACTTGGTGTCAACGAAATTAAATCACGTAATGTATATGCCTCTATACCTTGTCTATGTAAGTCTTCTAGTCCTTGTTGTTGACGAGCAGATCTTACTTTATTTTGTTGTAGCTGCTGGATGATTTTCTGCTTCTCTTGGATGGCGGAAGATAATAACTGTTTTTCCTTTAAAAATTGATGTTGCTGGAGATTTGCAGCATCTAGTTGGCTTAAAATAAAACGGCTACTTTGATATAAATGGACGATTTTACGTGCTTCCACTAGATCTTTTTTCAGGTTTTCGAAATGTATCGTCACTCGTGCGCTTTCACTATTCAAAAGTCGTTCGTTATCTCTTAATTGTTGTTCTTTTGTTTTTAGTTGCTTATCTTGCTCTTCAACTTGTTTTAGTAGAAAGGCTGTTGCTTTTTGTTTTTCCCAGGTTGTTTGTTCATCGAAACGTAGTCGCTTTGCTTTATCGGAAATTGATTCTAGCTGTGCAGAAAGCTCACTATATCGCCCTAGTAGTGTTTTTTCCTGCTGTACTTCCTCATTTAATAATGTCTTTGACTCAATAATTTGTGCTTCAACCTGTTCGCACTCATTCACTACTTGAATTAAATGTTGACCTGTACGCTCCTTTTCGTGCAACAGTAATTTTTGCTTTGTCCCTATTTGTGCTTCCTCTTCCTGCAATTGCTGAAGAATAGCTTGTGTATCAGAGCATTCATTTGAATATTTTTGCAGTAGAACATTTGTATATGTATAATACAGACGACCGTTTTCCAGAATACGTTTTTTATTATTTAAAAAGGCGTTGAGATCATTTTCTGCAATGGTTAGATTATGTTCAGCTGTTTTTACAATGGACGATAAATGGATGATTTCTTGTTTAGCTTCTCTAATTCCTTCTAATGCCGCTTCCCATTCTTTTTGCATATCAGCAATATGAAACATATTACTAAATTGACGAAATCTTTCCTCCGGGTTCATGGCGGCAAATTGGTTCACTTCTTGCTGATACCAAATTAAATGATACAAATCTGGATCAATTTTATATTTAATTTGTAAATCTTCTTTGTAAGCTCCGAAATTCCGTCCTGCTATATTGCCAGAAGTATAAGATGTTATGTTCGTTAACGTATCTTCTGAATCTCCTGTTGTTATACGATACTCTTTTTGCAAGGCACCATTTTTCACAGCTTGTTGTACAATTAATTCAAATGCAATAAATGGCGGCGCATCAATGCGGGTCATGCCTTCATTTTTAAACACTAACGATAATTTCGCATACCATGCTTCATTTGCTTGTAAATTACTCGAGCGTAGCCCTTCAATATCTACTTTTGCAGAATATAATATAGCCCCTATGCAAAACGTTAATGTTGACTTTCCGACACCATTTGGACCTGTTATTAATACGTGTTCATCGGCTTCACCTAGCACCACCCTTGTTGGTGGATAGTCACGTACACCCTGTATTTTCAACACGTAAGGAATCATTCTTTGTCCTCCTCCACATGTAAGTTATAACGGTTAAAAAATTTCATCACTTCTTCTTTATTCAACTTTGTTTCTTGCGCAAATTCGACTGTACGACGTAAAAAAGATTCGGAGAATAAATGAACACCTATTGTTGTTAATTGATATGCCTCTTCTGAAGATGCTTCATAATCTTCAACAGCTCCCACCTTTTTTAATTGGTCGATATTACTTTTCATTCTTCTATTAGCATTTAAAGACTCATGGCCAAAATCAACTAAAATTTGATGTACTAATGTAAATTCATGGCCTAATACTTCTTGCTGGTAAAACATATAGAGTAAAATCGCCAATGCTTCACTACTCAATGTAGATTTTGCATTTTTCGCTGTGATTCGCATCATGACAACAACACGATCACGCCTCTCATCATAAATAATTTTGAAATAGCGATTTAAAGCTCCATTTACGCGATCTATAAAGGATTGCAAAGCATTGTCGTCATTTTTTATACCTAATAATTTTTCTAACTCCTTCCGACGCAATCCATAATTCGCTCCCTTAATAGAGGCAGATGATGAAAACAGTAATTGCATAAAAGCCAATTCTTCCTCTGTCGTTAAATAGCCTTTTAGATGATCAATCATCGCTAAAGAGCTTATATATGGTATATCGTTTGTCGTCATCATTAATCCACTCCCATTCTTTTTCAAAGTTTGCCGTCTCCGCTTTAGGTGACCTGTCTATTTTTTTACTGCTCGTTAAAGCAGAAACAGCGAGCATTGATAAAACGGCATCATGCCATTTGTTCGAGCTAGCTTGCACGATTAATTCCTCTATTTCACTCTCTCCATGGTCATCTAAGTAACTTTCTATTTTCGTTGTGTCGATTTGGGCCTTTGTCATTTGCCAAGCAGCTTGATCAAACATTTCTTCAATGGAATCTCCCACCATTTCTACTTCTCTATATTCTGGCTCCTCTCGGTCAATGATATCGCCCTCACGTTTTGGCTCATAGGTGGCTAAATAATGGATAGCATCATTAATATCTTGATGTCCTATAGGTGCAGCAAACTTTACCGGCATCCACATGCCATCAAATGTTTCTTCTTCATATTGATTTTGTTCCATAAAGCTAAAGATATCATGTGCTGTCGGGATATTACTATGCAAGGGTGGGTTATACATCGCCAAGATGAAATTTCGTACTTTTTCAGGGGAAATAGCCTCTTCCATCGGTGTTAATTGCATCGTAACGAAACGCACATATTTAGTTAATACGCTTAAACTTAATGTTGTGCCCTTTGTAATGGCTGCCGTTCCACGGTGCATCAAGTCACTCATTACAAGACTTTCCTCTATCGTTTGGAATTGTGCTAAACGCTCCGTCATTTTTTCCTCTAGCCCCAACATTAACTGATTGATTTTTTCTAGTTGTGGCAAGGCATTGCGATCAGCCAAAAATTCAAGCTGTCTATTTTCTAATTGCTCAACGGCTTGCTCTACATTATAAATCATCGACGCAATTTTATTTCCACCTGAAATGCCTTTATCATCATAGGCTGCACTAATTTCTGCATCACGTCTTGCCTGAAATAGTGAACGGCCAATATCATCTTGTAAATAATAAGCAAGTGCATCATTTCCCATACGAATTAAGCCATCCATCATACGCTTGCCTCTGTCCATTAATTTAATTTGCCGCGTCTGCTTTACAACCCAATTATTGCGTTCTAAAATATGGAGCACACGTTGAATATACTGAAGCGTCGGTGGCTCAGAGTCATTCCCATATGTATGGCGGTAGCGATAATAAAGCGTATCTTCATGATCAATCGGGTCTCCAATACCTAAAGATGCCGTATTTAGTAATTGAATAATATTTAAAAAGCGGATAATTTCCATTGGTGAATCATACATTTTTTCCGTGCTTAAGTCTTTTAAGACAGCTGACAGAGAAGCTAAATCTCGCATTGATTTCATAAATTCAGCTGAAAAATAATCACTGTGAAAAATCGAAATGGGTGCATTTACATCCACATTTTCCATTCGGCCACTCCTCCCAATTGTTGCTCTTGCTCATGACGATTTTCATGCTGAAGCCACTGCTCGTAAGTTTCAATATCCGTAAAAATTTGCGAATCTCGTCCAATAATTTTAAAGGGACAAGGAAGAAGCTGAATAGCTTTTTTGGCAATCGTTAGTCCTGCCTCATCATAATCCGTCCAAATCAGTACTTGTTGTATGGAACTTTTAAGCAACTGTTTGATAAATTGCTTATGAGCGGATCGAATTTGCCCATCCAAACAAAGCACAAATGAATGGCTTTCTCGTAGAAATTCACTTTCCGTTGCCATACGTGTTAAAATAGCCCTATTTTCCACAAGCCATAGTGTCGTGTTGGAAGTTGTAAATGTCGTTTGTAACACTGTATTATCTGTTGTTGCATGAACTGCACCAAGATGATAGGAGGCTAGCTCTGACTGTGCATGTCCAGTAAAATAGATTGGCACGATTTTTCCTGAGCTTACAAGGCCATAAGACGGGGCATCAATACCTAATTGTGCGAGATGGGCTAAAAATTCCTCTCGCTCCTGATCAAACATTTTCGAACCACCAATTCGATCTTCATATGTCGCACCTATTTCTTTAAAGTCAAATAAGTCTTTTTGCTGAGCAAGCTGGTACATAGCAATACAAAACTGCATAAACTTTAATTGCTTTACACGACTCCAATAACGTGGCATTGCTTCCGCTGACAGTGCATGTAGAAACAGTGGCGACATTTGTAGGTCATCCGCTTGCTTTCGTAACTGTTCTAGTTGTAGCTCATATTGCTGTTGTTCTTTACTTTTACGATATTTAAGCGCAAACAGATAGGCGGGACCCATCCGATAGACATCATCTTTGATACTTATACCATCTACATGATAACGAATCTCTCGTATTATCCACCCTTCCTGGAGCCAGTCCTGAATCGTTTCAAATGGTTCATTTAGTAGGCGATTTACTTTTGGTGAAAATTTATATTTCACAAGCTCCTGTGGAATAGTTGTCTTCCAAATGGGCTGCTTTGCTACTTTGATTTGGGCAACCTTTTTGTAAATACGTGCGGACCTTCTTACAATCGTTACTGTTTGAATAGGCCCTTGGTATTCAACCTTCTCAATTTTTTCACCTGCCCTCAAAACAACTTCGTTTAAAAATTCAATTGAGGTCTTTTCTTCATATTCCACTATAGATTCCCCTTTATCTCTTCAAGAGACTATTTATTGCTTTATTATACTATGTTGGACAGGGTATTACTTATCGAATTAACGAAGGGCTAGTCCTCTACAACAAAAAAAGCCTCACATAAATGTGGGCTTCCATAACCTATTGAATCCTCACGTCCCCAAAACATACTGCGCTAAGACGCTTTGCACTTTATAAATATTTGTCGCCTTATTGAAGTTTTTTTGAATCGGTAACGGACTGCCAGACACCCATATTTTGAGCTCTGCATCTAAATCAAATGTACCGGCTGTTTCTACTGAAAAATGAACGATATTTTTATAGGGAATGGAATGATATTCCGTTTTCTTGCCAGTCACCCCTTGCTTATCGATGAGGATTAATCGTTTATTGGTAAAAATAAACGTGTCTCTAATAATTTTATAGGCATTCTTGATTGTCTCGTTTGGAATTAATAAATCATGGACCTCCTCCTGTAGTTTTTCTAAATTCACCTCACTTGCATTGCCGATTAATCCATCAAATAAGCCCATTATCTGTCCCCCTTTCGCTGTCGTTTATTTAATGTATTACAAAAAAGTAAGAGCTACGACAGAAAATGATGGTATTATTTAGCATATAGAGGGGGTGAGAGGTTGCGAACAATGGTGATTGCTTTATTGTCTCTAATAGCCGTTGTTTTACTAGGATGTAATGAAAATAGTGTACCCGATGGTGATTTAGCTAAGGTCAGCATTTCTATTGGTGCTAAATTTTACAAGGTGAACACTGATTTTTTTAAAGAATATACGGATGAAAAATCACTTACACTATTCCAACAAGCCATAACAACAGCGGTCAAAAACGAGGGTATTGTCGATATGGCTACACCTGAATATGATGTACAAATAGTGGATACGGCAGGAAACAAATATGGCTATCACCTTTGGTTAGGTGATAAAGATCAAAACAGTAGTTTGATGCATGTCAAGGATACCCATTCAATTTACACAATCTCAGAGGATTTCACTGAGGAATTAATTGCGCTGGTTCGACAATAAAAAACACTTTCCAAGTATTCTAGGAAAGTGTTTTTACGATCAATTAGTGCCATTGTGTGGCTTTTCGTAGTATTGATGAAGATGCAGGGCTAAACAATCTTGAAAATATCTATTTCTTGTTTAGACACGGAATTGATTTGTTAACTTTTGTAAGTTATCGGCTTGAACACTTAAATCCTGTGTGACATGATTAACAGCTTGCATAGAGGCTGTTTGCTCGTCCATTGAATGTAACACAGCTTCTGTATAATTCGATAGCTTGCCCATGCCAGCTGCGATGGTTGTCACAGTGGATGCCACTTCATTGGCGCTGCTTGAAAGCTGCTCAGCTGTCGTCGAAATATCCTCAAGCTGACTCGTCATCTGACTAACATGCTGTGAGATCGTGCCAAATGATTTTGTTGCCTCGTCAATGACATAGACTCCCTGTTGGACATTTTTCAAATCATCTTCCACTGATGAAGCGACCTGTTTTGTATCACTTTCTATTCCCACAACTAAATCCACAATTTGTGTAGCGGAGTGCTTTGATTGCTCTGCTAATTGACGCACTTCCTCAGCTACAACGGCGAAGCCTTTACCATGCTCTCCAGCGCGTGCTGCTTCTATCGCCGCATTTAATGCTAATAGATTGGTTTGATCCGTAATAGCTGTAATCATGTCTGTCATCGATTTAATATCTGACATTTTAAGGGATAATTGCTGCATCAGCCCGCTCGTTTTTTCTGTTGATGAGGAAATGAATTGCATTTGTTCTTTTGCCACATGTAAAATATTCGCACCATTTCCCGCTATTTCGCTGGCATCTTTCGCATGCACGAACACATCTTGTGTGGCTACTGTAATTCGCTCAATTCCATCAACGGTTTCTTGCATAGACTGGGCACTATCATTCGCAGATTGTGCTGCTTGCTTCAAGCCGTCTGACGTCTTCTCCATTTGTTGATCGACTTCTTCCACAGCTAGCGTAATTTCATTCGTACTTGCCGATAATTCTTCAATGCTTGCTGATAAATCCGTAGAGCTGTGTGCAATTTTTTGTGTCATTGTTCGTAATTGTTCCTGCATCTCTAAAAAGGATTGCGCTAGTTGAGAAATTTCACTATTGTCACGAACCTCAATGACAACTGTATCTAATTGGCCTGCCGTAATCCCTTGTGCTGCCTCTGTTAATTGTTTGATAGGCTGTATCACTTTGTAGTGGACATACACCGTGTAAGATAGTGTAATAGCGATTCCTACAATCGTTAACACGGTAGAAAACCAATCTAATGTCGTTACATTGGCTAAATCGATGAATAAAATAATAATCATTAAAACATTTAAAACGGAAAAGCCAAGTAAACTCTTTTTTCGTAAACTCATAACAAATTCCCCCAACTAAAATATGTCTTCCATACCATTATTATAGTTGAATAATCCTAAAACGCATAAGGATACGCTCTATTTTTATATGAGGAAAGGTCTACAAAAAAAGACTGTAGACAGCCTTTTAAGGCATGTCTACAGTCCATCATTTTCGCTTTATTTTAGTTTCATGATACTAGAGCCCGCAATACCTGGGTGTGTCATTTCATAAGGGTCTAAAATTAAGTCTAATTGTTCTTTTGTTAGGACGCCTTCTTCAATACAAAGCTCACGAATGGAACGACCAGTTAGAATGGCTTCACGTGCAAGACGTGCTGCTACTTCATAGCCAATATGTGGGTTTACAGCAGTTAGTACCCCTACACTTTTCTCTACATATTCTTTCATGCGCTCTTCATTTGCTTCGATATCTTTTAAGCAGTTTTCTGTAAACGCACGGAAAACATTATTCATAATGCTAATGGATTGAATTAGGTTGAACACTAATACAGGCTCCATTACGTTTAACTCTAATTGGCCAGCTTCAGATGCTAGAGAGATTGTATGGTCATTCCCGATTACTTGGAAGGCTACTTGGTTCAGTACCTCTGGCATAACTGGGTTGACTTTACCTGGCATAATTGAAGATCCTGGTTGACGAGCTGGTAACAGGATTTCTCCTAAGCCTGCGCGTGGACCAGAAGCCATTAAACGTAAGTCGTTAGCAATTTTAGACATATTAATCATACAGATTTTTAAAGCACCTGATACTTCTGTATAAGCATCTGTATTTTGTGTCGCGTCTACTAAATGTGTCGCACCTTTTAATGGTAAACCAGAAATTTCAGCAAGATGCTCATCAACGGATTTAATGTAGTCTGGGAAGGCATTTAAGCCTGTTCCGACAGCCGTTGCACCCATGTTCACATCATATAAATTTGGACGTGTTTGACGAATGCGTACGATATCACGGTTAATCACGCGGCAATAAGCTTCAAACTCTTGTCCTAAGCGAATTGGCACGGCATCCTGTAAATGCGTACGACCCATTTTAATGACATGTGCAAATTGCTCTGCTTTTTGATGGAAAACCGATTGCATATAATCCATCGTTACTAATAATTCATCTATTAAATTTAACACAGCGATATGAATAGCTGTTGGGAACGCATCATTTGTTGATTGTGACATATTAACATGACTGTTTGGACTTACTGTGTGATAGTCACCTTTTTCTTTCCCCAAAATTTCTAGGGCACGGTTGGCGATGACCTCATTAGCATTCATATTGATGGATGTACCTGCTCCACCTTGGATTGGGTCTACAAGGAATTCTGCATCCCATTTGCCATCAATTACTTCTTGTGCTGCTTCGACAATTGCCTCACCAATTTCTTTTGATAATAGGTGTACTTCCATATTACTTAAAGCCGCTGCCTTCTTCACAATCCCCATCGCCTTAATAAGTGAAGAGTGAATTGTGTAGCCTGTAATTGGGAAGTTTTCCGTTGCACGTAATGTTTGAATTCCGTAATAAGCCTCTGCTGGTAATACGCGCTCACCTAAAAAATCTTTTTCTATACGTTGTGTTGACATGATTGTCGTCTCCTTTTATGTAATACTCACACTTGATAGTAGCTAATAAAAGTCGTATTGTAAACAGTCATTTTTCTGTAAACGAAAAAAATCCTTCAAAAAAGCAAAAAAATCACAGAAAACCGAGCGCTTTTTATCTTGATTCAGCAAATGTTTTGTGCAATGAAAGCCAATGTAAGGTACTTATGACTTGCTCATAATATTTGCTCAAAATTCCACTGAAATAGAAGAACACCGTCAAAAGCGCCACGTCCTGTGGCATTGACGGTGTGACCAACTTCGTGTTGCCCCAAAGCCTCCGGCGGATGTCACAGATTTTGCAGAGGAGCTTTTCGAGCAAACTCGAAAAAATCTGGACGCATACGCCGAGGCGAAATGGATAGAAGCGCTCGGTTGTATTTATTATTTATTCGACGTTACTGTGAAACGGCTATTGACATGCTGTGGGTTTTCTAATTCATCTACGACAGCCACTGCATAATCGGCATAGCTGACATAGCTTTCCCCTGCATCATTTACTAATAAATGGTCGACACCTGCTGTATAGTGACCTGTACGTGGTCCTTCTGGATCGAAAAATGCAGATGGACTGATAAATGTCCAAGTAATGGATGATTGTTGTAAATCCTGTAGGTTATGTCCTTGATTTTGCGCTGTCGCTAAGTATATTGCTGGGAAATCTGGTGTATCCATCACACGCACTTTTTTCTCTGGGTCCACAAATAGACTGCCCGCTCCCCCTACAACCACTAATTTTGTAGCAATACCTTGGAAAATCGAGATCAAATGACGCCCAGCTTTTACATGTAACTCTTCTTGTCCAGCTGGTGCACCAAATGCATTGACAACCACATCGAAGCCTTTTACATCTTCTTGTGTCACATCAAACACATCTTTTTCAATTACTGGAATCGCGGCTGTCACTTTTGCTGCTGAACGAACGATGGCTGTTACGTCATGCCCCCGTTGTAGTGCTTCCTCTACTATTTTTTGTCCTGCTTTCCCTGTTGCACCAATTACGGCAATTTTCATGATTTATTCCTCCTAAGATTTAGTTGTAACCATTTTAGTTACAGGTTAGATACAAGAAGACCATCTCCGTCTAAGTACGAAGCTGATCTAGCACATCCTGTAGCGTCTGTGCTTGTAATTGCTCTTCCATTGCCTGCCACACAGATGTATAGACACCCTCCAATGTATGCTGGATTTTTTGACCTACTGCACACGCTGGATTCGGCTCATCATGAATCGCAAAAAGCTGCTCTGGTCCATCAATTGCCTGATAAATAGCCAGCAGTGTTAAATCCTTTGGCTCCACTAACAGTTCATAGCCAGCCATGCCAGAATGAGAAGAAAGTAAGCCTGCTTTTTTTAACACACCAATCATTCGTCTTACAACGACTGGATTGGTATTAACACTTCCAGCAATAAAGTCAGACGTTAGCAGACTTTTATCAGATATTGTGGCAATGAGCGAAAGAATATGGATCGCTACCGAAAATCGACTGTTCACCATATGTATCACCACCTGTTGTAACCATTATAGTTACAGGTACAGAAAAAAGTCAAGCACTGTGACCTGTATGTATTGTTGCCCGTTTTTCTGTTGCTAATGTATGGCTTATATTTTTTTCACATAAATCACTAATTCCTGACGTATTTGGCCATTGTCCTCATAAAAATCTAAATTGTGAAACTCATATTTAAAGTGACCTCCGGGAAATGTCACGCTTTCTCCCTGTGCTGCTGCCAAAATGCCTGCTACATCTTGTGACACCATATGTAACAGCTCTTCCCCAGAAAAAGAATCGATAAAAATAACGTTCATAAAAAAACACCTCCACAGCCATTATAGCTTAGGAGGCGCTTACATTTATAGTGTTTCTTTATAACCTTTCAAACGAATCTCTTCGATGATTTGCATCATTTCCTGAATTTGCTGCTGTGACAATTCGATCGAGTTACAGGAAAATGCATGCTGCACAGAACCCATGCTTTGTTCTGGATCACCTGGCTGTCGATCATATTCATCTACTAGAAGTACCATTGCATTTTTCACAACTATCACCCCTACAATATAATGGACTAATACCATTATACCAAATAATGCTAATTATACCATAATAACTATAATCAATTTCTCTTCATCCAGTCATCCAACTACCTACCTATTTCATAAAACAAATCGTTAGACCTAATTATTTGTTTGAAAAAACAGCAACCATAAAGGCTGCTGTTAGTATTATACGGCAATCGGTGCTTTAATCGCAGGATGTGGATCATATCCTTCAATGGATAAATCCTCAAGCTCTATATCGAAGATCGATGTTTTATTTGGATTGATGTGCAATGTTGGTAGGTTCCTTGGCTCACGTGATAGCTGTTCTTTCACTTGCTCCACATGGTTCGCATAAATATGCGCATCCCCAATGCTATGAATAAATTCGCCAACCTCTAGTCCGCATTCATGTGCGATCAAATGTGTTAATAAGGCGTAAGACGCAATATTGAATGGACAGCCTAATAATGTATCTAAGCTTCGTTGCATTAACTGACAGCTTAATTGACCATTTGCTACATAAAACTGGAACATGACATGACATGGCGGTAATGCGGCTTTACTGCCCTTTGCCCCCGCATTGATCACATCCTCAGGATTCCACGCATTGACAATAATACGTCGTGAGTCAGGTTGATGCTTAATTTGATCAATGACATCCTGTAGCTGGTCAAGGCTTTCGCCATCAGAAGTTGTCCAATGGCGCCATTGTTTGCCATAGACATTTCCAAGATCTCCATATTGCTGTGCAAAGGCATCGTCTGTTAAGACACGTTCACAAAATGAAGCAAGCTCTTTTTGATACAAAGCATTAAATGACTCGTCTACTAAACAGCGGCGGCCAAAATCTGTCATATCTGGCCCTGTATAGTCGTCCGATTCCACCCATTTTTTGAATGCCCATTCATCCCAGATGTGGTTATTATGCTGCAATAGGTAACGGATATTGGTATCCCCTTTAATGAACCATAATAATTCACTTGCTACAAGCTTAAAAGGCACACGTTTTGTCGTTAGAAGAGGAAAACCTTTGCTTAAATCAAAACGCATTTGATAACCAAAGACACTGTATGTACCTGTCCCCGTTCGATCCTCTTTCTTCGTGCCATTTTCTAATATATGTTGTAGTAAATTTAAGTACGCTAATTCTGGATGCGTCATTTTTCTTCAACAGCTCCTTCAAGTTTGCTGTTGACCATTATACCATTTCACAACGAATTATTGTTGAGCTCCCTTGAAATTTCACTTTCTGTTGTGACGAAAAAAGTGGGAAGCAAGATGATATTCAGTAAAACAGGGCCAACGATAACTAATAAATCAATGCCCGGACTAAAATATAACCCAAATGCTGTAATTAGACCCGATAAAACAAGGAACACGATTTGTGCGACAATAATCAAGATCGGCACCAATTGATACAGGTAATTAAGTTTACGGAACTGATGCATATTGTCTGGATTTTCAATGATTTTCCTTTTTAACCGTCTGGATAAAATAAGACAAGCAAGCAGTTGGATGGCCATAAAGCAAAAATAAATGACACTGTATACAAGCAACTGACTTTTTTGAATGGTGCCATCAAAATGGCCTACTCTTTGGTTTAATAACTCTTGGACGGCTCCCTCATAAACATATTCACGCTCGCTTAAAAAAGTAAAAGGCTCCATAAAGCCAAGCGCTGTCCAATCCTTTGTATTGACAGTCCAATTGGATAATTTACTCGCTAAAATGCGCAATTGAATAGGATCTTGCTCGCCAAACATCCCTACGAGGTTACGATAGGGAATCGCTACTTTGAGCTGACCATCTTGCTTTTCTTGATATAAATCCTGAATATAAAAGGTATAGGCAACATCGGATTTATTGGCCTCGTAACGGGTCTCTCCAATTTTCCAATGATTAGCTAAGGAGGCTTGAATGCCGTTTTTCATTTCTGTATAGGGCACATCCTTATGCAAATGCTTCGGAATCTTATAGACAAAATGATGATCACTGCCAATAAGACCGATTTCTACTTCGACTTTATCTTGATTCACCGTTTTAGCCATCGTGGTCAATGGAATGGTGATCATAGCGATGAGGAAAAAAAGAATAAGTGTTAGAATACCTTTTTTCACGCAATCGTCCCCCTATTCGTCACTAATGATTAAATTTACCGTATCATAGCCATGTCCGAAAACACTATTTCGTTATTCCGAAAAAACAATAGTGGTTTTCCGAAACACGTTATTTCGGTATTCCAAATTTATCAATAATTAGCGATAATATATAGGAGATTCTAATCATAAGCAAAATCGAGGTTTCACAATGAAAAAATGGACATATTGTATTTTTCTTACATATTTAATACTTGGTATTTATGTATTAGGTATTGCCATCAAAACACCCTTTATTAGTCTCACTCTTGAGACGACAAATGGGCAGCCTATTTTTGTGGATAGCTATTACCCCGAATGGGCACAGCAAAAAAATATTGAAAAAGGAGATATCATTGTGGCGATCGATGGGCAGCCAACCATGGAGAATCGCTACGTTCAGCGACAAATGGTCGTTAGAAGTGCCAATTCATTAACGATTCAAAAGGCCGATAAGAGCATTCAAACCATTGCAGTCCAGCATCGAGATATGCCAGAAGAATTATATTTGCAAATTTTGTTCCCAATCTTTTATTTTTTCCTAGCTTTCAGCGTCGCCCTTTATGTTTGGCGACGTAATCAAAACAATCTTTCAACGTTTTTATTGATCCTGTTTTTATTAACCTGTTCCATGGCCTATATCAGTACGGGCGCATCAGCAAGAGGAAATATCATTGGGATGTTTGTCATTGGCATTTGTATTATTTTATGCATGGTTCTCTTTATTCACTTTTTACAACACTTTTTCAAGTACCTACGAATCAAATGGACTTACCCTCACAGTAAATGGCTATACTTATTAACGCTTATCATCCCTGGCTGTTATTTAATGGAGAGCGTCATGCCCG
Source organism: Lysinibacillus sp. PWR01 (assembly GCF_043359455.1). NCBI lineage: Bacteria > Bacillati > Bacillota > Bacilli > Caryophanales > Bacillaceae > Lysinibacillus > Lysinibacillus sp. PWR01. Next base: position 50,386 of record NZ_JBHERJ010000096.1, read on the forward strand.
CAGTACGTGAGGTCACGCCTATCTTGAACTTAAGTTTATTTGCTGTCCTTGTGCTGTATGCTATTTATATTTTATTAACGAGTTATTTACGCACAAAATTGGCAAAAATTCGTTTAATTGCGCTTGCCTTTATCGTGCCGTTTTTGCCCTTTTTATTATTTTTCGTTACACCTGAAATTTTAGGACATAAGCCGATATTACACGCTGAAATCGCCGCATTGTTTTTATTATTTATTCCGTTCTCTTTTCTGTTCATTCAGGTGAACGAACGATTATTCGATATTGAATACCAATTATCACGATTACGCTATTATTCAACACTAGCCTTTTTCAGTGCACTTCTGTTGACAGCGGGAATTGCCCTGTTATTCTTGGGGCAGCTATCCATCGTCCATGTCACAAGTATTTTTTTACTTGTCTTCATGGTCATCATTGCGAGCTTCTATATAAAAGAGCGCATTGATTTTAAGTATCGAAAAATTATCTTCTCTTCTACTGGAAATTATGTACATAATTTATATGCGGCTGTTCAGCGCATGGGCAAAGCAAAAAACCAGCAAGAATTATTGGATCGCTTTAAATATGAAATCACCGAGAAGCTTGGGACAACAGCGTTTCATATCTGTACGATAACAGAAGATTTTCCACAGCATGTAGGCCATTATACGCAATTACTGTTACATGATGCTGGAGAGGAAAAGATCATGCTAGAAATACGACATGCCCTGCAAAAGGAAGAGCTCCTTTGGTTAGAATTGCTTGCGCTGTATGTGTCGATGTTTATCAATAATTTACAGCAAATCGAGGATTTAGTTCAGGAAATTCAGCATATGAAAAACACCAGTGATACACCGCTTCCTTGGCTCGATAAATTGCTATGGAATATTATTGAGAAAGAAAAGAGTATTTTAGCACAGGAATTACACGATACCATTTTGCAGGAGCAGCTTCATTTAGCCAGAGAGCTTGATGTTCTTGCCGGCTCTCCTACTATTAAAAAGGAAACCGTGCTAGCTATTCGTGAACAGCTATTAAACGCAACAAAGGACTTACGAGAATATTGCGAGAACCTAAGTCCCCCACTATTGGATACCTTTGGCTTACAAATGGCGTTAAAAAAGCTCATTCAAAAGGTAAAAATACGGGCTGACTTTTTATTAAACGCACAAATTGATCGTGTGCACTTCCAGGATGTCACCCTTCATCTCGTGGTCTACCGTCTCGTTCAAGAGCTGTTAAATAATGCAATCAAGCATGCCGAAGCAACAGAGGTTTCGCTACAATTACAAGCAATCCCTCAAGGCTTTATCCTTCAATATGATGATAACGGTATTGGCTGCGACATTGACGACTTAATTCAGTCCTCTGCATCAATGGGCATTAATGGCATTCGTGAACGTGTCCGTGCTTTTAATGGTGACATCACCATCCAATCGAGTCGTAATGAAGGCATGCATATTTTTATACAAATACAAGAGGACGGGGATTCATATGATGAACATACTTATTATAGATGACCATCCTGTCGTTTTAGATGGTACGAAAACATTGTTGCAGGATTTAGCCAATGTTCATATCGAAACCGAACAGGATAGCGCAGCCGTATTATCAAGAATGGATACAGATACCTTTCAATTATTTTTAATTGATATCAATATGAAGCCAATCAACGGCATTCAACTATCAGAAATGATCAAGAAAAAACAACCAGAGGCATTGATCATTCTTTATACAGGCTACGAACTTTCCGATTATTATGAGCTGCTGATTGAGAAAAAAATTGACGGCCTACTATCGAAGCTGGCGACAAAGGAGCAAGTCATCCAAACCATTCAAGCAGCCCTAAGAGGTGAGATTTTACTAGCAGCTGATTTCTTAGACTTTGTCCAGCAACGCACCAACCTGCCGAATGTTCAGCAGGAGGTTTTACTGAGCGACAAGGAACAGGAAATACTACAGCTCGTTGCCCAAGGCTGTACAAATAAAGCCATCGCCTCTGCTATCGGTGTCACACAGCGTACGGTGGAAAATTATTTATCGAAGCTATTCGTCAAGCTCAATGTAGAATCACGGGCAGAGGCTGTCATCGTCGCCAAGGAAAAAGCATGGATCAATTAATGAGGAAATAGCGTTTCTTTACTATTAGATTACAAATGTAAATTTTTCCTTACTAAAAACGGAATTTACTGGATATACAAACAATTCTGTACTATAATAAGGGTAATAATTACATTACTTCATTGCTATGATTAAAAACGCGTATTCAAAAGTAATACGAGCTTTTGAATACGTTTTTTATATGTGATAGAAGCAATTGATTGTTGAATTTTTTTGGGAGGGTGTTTACATGACACAAGGTACAGTTAAATGGTTTAACGCAGAAAAAGGTTTTGGCTTCATCGCAGTTGAAGGTGGCAATGATGTATTCGTACATTTCTCAGCTATCCAATCTGATGGCTTCAAAACTTTAGAAGAGGGCCAAAAAGTTGAATTCGGCGTAGAAGAAGGCAGCCGTGGACCTCAAGCAACGAATGTAGTGAAACTATAATCTTCACTTAACATAGACGTGCATAGAAAAAGAGACATCCGAAAATGGATGTCTCTTTTTCCTGTTTTAGGACCTATAAAACCTAGTTACTACCCCACCTTACCTTCACTATCATCATATCAACTTGCGCAGGTAGCCCCTCCATCCTGACTAATATAAATTAATTTGGTAATACTTTTTTGGGCGTCCACGAGTGGTGGAGGTGTTGCTTGGTAATTCATGTGCTAAGTTTTTTTCATGGAGTTGCTTTAAAATGCGGTTTGCAGAGCGTACCGTAATGCCAAGATGTGTACTGAGCAGTTCTCCACTGACGATTGTTGTCGTTAGTTTTTCCAACATCGCTTCAATTTTTTGTAATTGTAATAAGGGAATATCGTATGTCGTACTTAAATTTTTTAGGTGCTGTTGTTTTTCATCGTCAAACTGTAGCATCGTTCCATATAGCAAAGGGCCGATTTCTCGTGTATTTTCAATAATATACCCCTGTGTTTCCTTTGAGGAGCAGAGAGTTGCGGCTTTTTTAGCAAACTCCTGACTATCAATTAAAGAGTCACCAATCCCCCACCCTATTCTGACAGGAAAAGATAGTTTCTCATTTAAAAAATCAACTAAATGACAATGTGAATAACTGTTCGTTGTACTTAAAAATTGCTTATATGTCGTGATAATCGCAATGAAGGAAGCCTCACGATGCACGATAAATGAGCTGGCATACAGTTGTTTGAAATCTAAAATGGATTTGTATAAGGCGATTTGCCGATATTCTAAGTCATCTATATTCGATTTGTCTATGGGAATTAAAATATGCACTACCACAACTTTATTTTGGTTAAGCTGACGGATTTGCAGTTGATTGAGAAAATGATCTACTGTTAATTGCATGGCATATTGAGACGGGTAAAAAGCGATAAACGGTATATTTTGAAGAGCTAAGCGTTCACGTATTTCTGCAATGCGTGTAAAGCTTAAATCAATCTTGTTTTCTTTATGCAATTGTATGTGCCATTCTGCAGCTTTATCGATAATATCACTACTTGCGTACTCGCTCATCGTTTGGCTAAAAAGATAAGGTTTTTTTCCAATCGACCATTCATGAATGCCCAAATAGCCGTTTTCCTCATAGCAAAAATCAATGGCGATGCGATTCATCGCAATCTTTTTCTCATAAAAAAGCTCCGTAACGGTACGGTAAAAATCACGCTCTGAAATATCAAAATAATGCATGGGTACCGTTACTTCTTGAAAATGTTTTTGAGCATAGAAATATGGAATTTGCCCGCTAAAAAGTGCCCCATCTCCCCCATCTAAATACTTTTCTAAAAGCTCATTTAAATGGTCAAAATCAGTATAAGCATAGTAATGAAATTCACAAAAAGAGGGTTTAATTTTTTCAAGCTGTTGAACCCATGAAAGTGAGCGTTTTGCGGTAAAAACATTAATTTTATACATACAGATAGCTCCTTAATAAAAAATAAATATTGAAAATAGTCAGAAAATATGGTTTCTTTGTATAAAGGACATAGATTTTCAGTGTCTTAAAATAAAGACATTGGATTTTTAAAGAATAAGTCTAATAAAGTATAAAAGGAGATGAAATTTATGCAAGGGAATTCACAAACAATTAAGAAAAAATCTTGGATTGACAATATGTTAGATAAAATCGAGCGTGCAGGTAATAAGTTACCAGACCCTATCACGTTATTTATTATTCTAGCAGGTGTTGTACTAGTTTTATCATGGGTCTTTTCTATGCTAGGTATTTCAGCAGTCCAACCCGGTACAAACGATGTCATTCAAGTAAAAAATCTACTAAGCCAAGAAGGACTCATCTTAATTTTAACGCAGATGGTTTCAACATTTACAGGCTTTGCTCCTTTAGGGTTAGTCATCGTGACCATGATAGGTATCGGTTTAGCTGAGCAAACAGGTCTCATTTCGGCTGTCATGAAAAAAATTGTGATGTCAGCACCTACAAAATTAATTGTACCTTTTATCATTTTTACAGGTTTAGTTGGTAACTTAGCTGCTGACGCGGCATTTATCATTTTACCACCCATTGCAGCCATGATTTTTATGAGCGTTGGTCGAAATCCATTAGCAGGCTTAATTATTACATATGCAGCTGTAGCTGGAGGCTTCAGTGCCAACATATTAATTAGCTCTCTAGACGTATTATTATTAGGGATTACAGAATCAGCAGCACAGATTGCAGACCCTGCGTACACTGGTCGGGCAACGATGAACTATTACTTCTTAATTGCTTCGACTTTTTTATTAGTCATTATTGGTACATGGGTTGCAAAAAAGTTTACAGAGCCTCGTTTTGGTACGTTTCATGGTGAAATTGAAAAGCTAGAGCCATTGACAGCTTTAGAAAAGCGAGGGTTAAAATGGGCTGGAATCGTAACGGCAGTTTATAGTCTAGTGATTGCTTTTACAGTCATTCCATCGAACGGTCTTTTACGTGATCCTGCAACAGGTGGCTTTTTAAATTCACCTTTCATGTCAGGCATTGTACCCATTATGTTATTCTTCTTCCTATTACCTGGTCTTGCCTATGGTATTGCAGCGAAGGAAGTTAAAAACGATAAGGAAGTTGCAGAGAAAATTTTTAAATCCATTGCTGATATGGCGCCCTTTATTGTATTAGCGTTTGCGGCTTCACAAATGATTGCCTTTTTCAACTGGAGCAATATTGGTTCTATTTTAGCCATTAAAGGTGCGGAGCTTTTACAAGCATTAAATTTTACAGGTTTACCAATGATGATAGGATTTGTTTTAATTTGTGCCTTTGTCAACTTATTAATCGCAAGTGCCTCTGCAAAATGGGCTTTACTTGCACCGATCTTCGTACCGATGTTCCTATACTTAGGCTATTCCCCAGCAGTTACACAAATGGCCTATCGTGTAGGTGATTCGATTACAAATCCAATTACACCTATGTTACCGTATTTCGCGATTTTACTGTCGTTTGCAAAGCGCTATGATAAAAATATCGGTATCGGTACGCTTATCTCTTCTTTATTACCGTTCTCAGTGTTTTTCGCAATCGGTTGGATTATCCTCTTCGCCATTTGGTTCCTACTAGGTCTACCGCTTGGCCCTGGAGATTATATTTACTTAAAATAAGGAGTGTTATTAAATGACAACATTACAACAACAGTTAGCAGATTTATTAAAGCAATATGAGGAAGAGACGATACAGCTTCGTCGTCATTTCCATGAAAATCCTGAGCTTTCCTTTGAGGAAGTAGAAACGCCGAAAACCATTGCAGCCTTTCATCGCGCATTAGGTCATGAGGTTCGTGAAGATGTAGGTGGCAATGGTGTTGTGGCGAAGCTCGTCGGTGGGAAACCAGGCAAAACAGTAGCATTGCGCGCAGATTTTGACGCTTTAGCCATTACGGAAGAAACCGGCTTACCTTTCCAGTCGAAAATTAAAGGGCGTATGCATGCTTGTGGCCATGATGGACACACAGCTTCCCTGTTAATTTTAGCGAAGGCGTTCAACCAAATGAAGGATGACCTAGAAGGAACAATCGTCTTTATCCATCAACATGCAGAGGAGCTTGCGCCAGGTGGAGCAATTTCGATGATTAGGGATGGCTGCTTAGAGGGGGTAGATGTGATTTTTGGTACACATTTATGGGCACCCTCTGATCTTGGTAAAGTGCAAACAGCTAAAGGCCCATTAATGGCTGCAGCAGATGGTATTTATATGACGATAAAAGGCAAGGGCGGCCACGGTTCAAACCCAAGTGATACCAAGGATTCCATTGTCCTGGCAGCACAGTTTATAACAAATTTACAGCAGCTTGTCGCACGTCGTATCAACCCATTACGTCCAGCAGTAGTGTCGATTGGGCATATCGAGGCATTAAATCCTTTCAACGTTATTGCTGATCAAGTGTACATGAAGGGTACGGTGCGCACTTTCCACGAGGAGGAGCGTCTTTTGCTAGAACATGAAATCGAAGAGCTCTTAAAGGCCACATGTTATTTAACAAAGGCAGACTACGAATATGAGTATGTGCGAGGCTATCCGCCTGTTGTGAACCATGAAGCAGAGACTGAGCATATAATGGCGTCCGCAGAGAAAATTGCAGATGTAGAGTCTGTTGAAATTGTTGATCCGAATATGGGTGGTGAGGACTTTGCCTATTTCTTAGAGGAAATCCCAGGGGCCTTTTTCTTCACAGGAGCAAAAAATCCTGATTGGGAAGAAGTCTATCCGCACCATCATCCAAAATTCGACATCGACGAGCGCTCATTACGAATTGCCGCCAATGTCTTAGGCCAAGCAACATTAGACTATTTCGCAAAGAATCATTAAAAAAGAGCATTACGAAGTGCTAAATGCATTTCGTAATGCTTTTTTCGGTTGGTTATTTTAATAAGAAGAAAAGGCAGATCAAAGAGGTTTTCTCACTGGTTGAAGCGATTTTCTTATTAGTTGGATCACTTTTTACTTAGTTTGGAGCGGCTTCCTTACTGGGGGGAGCGCTTTCTCCTTATTTTGGAGCGGTTACCTTATTAGTTGGAGCGCTTTCTCTTTATTTTGGAGCGGCTTCCTTACTGGGGGGAGCGCTTTCTCCTTACTTTGGAGCGGCTTCCTTACTGGGGGGAGCGCTTTTCCCTTACTTTGGAGCGATTACCTTATTAGGTGGAGCGCTTTCTCCTTATTTTAGAGCGGCTTCCTTACTGGGTGGAGCGCTTTTCCCTTACTTTGGAGCGGTTTCCTTACTGGGTGGAGTGCTTTTCCCTTACTTTGGAGCGGTTTCCTTATTGGTTGGATCGCTTTCTCTTTATTTTGGAGCGGCTTCCTTATTAGTTGGAGCGCTTTTCCCTTACTTTGGAGCGGTTTCCTTACTGGGTGGAGCGCTTTTCCCTTACTTTGGAGCGGTTTCCTTATTGGTTGGAGCGCTTTTCCCTTACTTTGGAGCGGTTTCCTTATTGGTTGGAGCGCTTTCTCCTCTCTTTGGAGCGGCTTCCTTACTGGGGGGAGCGCTTTTCCCTTACTTTGGAGCGGTTTCCTTATTAGGTGGAGCGCTTTCTCCTTATTTTAGAGCGGCTTCCTTTTTGGGTGGAGCACTTTTTCCTTATTTTGGATCGGCTTCCTTACTGGGGGGAGCGCTTTCTCCTTATTTTAGAGCGGTTACCTTATTAGATGGAGCGGTTATCTTGAAAGTTGGATCACGTTGCCCTTACTTGTGAGTTGTTTCCGCAAAATAGGTTCACCCAGTATGATTCTCTCGCTGGGTAGATCACTTTTCACTCGACTACTCTTCAATTAGGATCACTCCTCAACCTTTTTCGAGAGACTACTCCTCTAGTAGGATCACTTCTCAACCTTTTTGGAGCGGTTACTCCTCCATTAGGATCACTTCTCACCATCTTTAGAGCGACTCCTTCTCAATTAGGATCACCTCTCACACATTTAGGAGCGACTTCTCCTCCATCAGGATCACTTCTCAACCTTCTAGGAGCGGCTTCTCCTCAAGTAGGATCACCTCTCACCCTTTTTAGAGCGGTTACTCCTCAATTAGGATCGCCTCTCACTCATCTAGGAGCGGTTACTCCTCATTTAGGATCGCCTCTCAACCTTTTTGGAGCGGCTTTTCCTCAATTAGGATCACTTCTCACTCTTTTGAGAGCGACTACTCCTTCCATTAGGATCACTTCTCATCCTTTTTAGAGCGACTACTCCTCAATTAGGATCACTTCTCACCATCTTTAGAGCAACTCCTTCTCAATTAGGATCACCTCTCACACATTTAGGAGCGGATTCTCCTCCATCAGGCTCACCATCTTTGGAGCAACTCCCCCTCACTCAAGATCACTTCTCACCTTACTTCAGAGCACCCCACCTTCAGCTAGGCATAAGAATGTAAGCCGGCGATGACTAGGTTGACAAATACTTGGTTGAACACGATGATGCCGAAGCCGATGATGGCCAGCCAGGCTGTTCTCTCGCCTTCCCAGCCTTTGGATAGGCGGAAATGGAGGAAGGCTGCGTAGAATAAAAAGGTGATTAATGCCCAGACTTCTTTCGGGTCCCAGCCCCAATAGCGACTCCAGGCAATTTGGGCCCAAATCATGGCGAATAGTAGGCCACCTAATGCAAATAATGGGAAGCCGATGACAACAGCGCGGTAGGATATTTCGTCCATTAATTGTGGCTGTACACGACTTGTCCATGGTTTTAATAAGGCACTCACTGATTTTCTTGTGATTAATCGAATGACACCATATAAAATAGTACCAACGATAAATGCCCAGACAATCGAGTTTAATTTCTTGGCGTCTATTTTGTTTGTGATTTCGACTACACCTACTGCATCACCTTTTTCGGTGACGGCTCCTTTATTAACAATCAGGGGCATCATGGCGTAAGTGGCTTGTTCTTGCTGTCCCTGTGCATTATCGAATTGTACCTGTACCTCTTCTGTGGCAACGCTGAAAAAAGTCGATACGCCGATAAAGCCAATGACAACCACCAAACAATACAACACAAATTCAAGCCCGTATGTACTGATAGATTTTTTAGAAATATCCAGCGTTCTTAATAAATAAATCAAACCTGTGGCAAAGGACACGGATAAAATGGCACTAGAAAAGGCCACTGTCATGACATGAATAGTTAACCAGTGACTTTGCAGAGATGGAACAAGTGGCGATACTTCCTTCGCGAAAACGCTTCCATAGCCAAGGATGATTAAGGACACAGGAATAGTAAATAAGCCAACTACGATTTGCTTATATAAGAAATGGATAATTAAGTAACTTCCTGTAAGCATGATGCCAAAGAACGTCATAAATTCATACATATTGCTGACAGGTGCATGGTCAACCGCTACCCATCTCACAACAAAGTATACGAGCTGTAGGGCAAAGGCTAGATAAGTGAGCAGTAATCCTAGCTGACCGAACATTTTTCTCTTCGATTTGACCGCAAGCCCTAATGGCACAATAGCAATGAGCAGTAAAATAAAGGCAATAAATAAGGCATTGCTACTAATGGATAATAAACTTTCTTGATTCAATAGAATCCCTCCAACGTCTTTTTTTCGGAATTTGCTTCCAACTACTAAGAACGTTACAGATTGCAAGAAGTGCCATGTTTTCCCTTTAAATATTTTTATTTTGAAGAATTGTTACATTTTTATGACATATAAGGAAAAGGAGTGAAATGAATAGAAGAGTCGTGGTAGGAAAATCATTATGTAGAAGGATTTGCAAAGACAGTATCCCATTAAATGGAAATGAACTTCATCTAAAAATGATATGCCTCTATCTACATCCTACAAAAAATTGTAATAAAAGTCTATTTCTTTTTATCTCTACATGGGACAATAATGATGCGCACAATTGACATAACGTTATGTTTCATCAACTGGAGGCTTTTTAATGAAACAAAATATTTATGATAATCCGATATTTTTTCATCAATATAAGACATTGAGACAAAAAGCATATAATTATAATCGTCTTTTAGAGCAGCCCACTATGAAGGCATTACTTCCACCTTTAACAAATTTACGGGTACTTGATATTGGCTGTGGTATGGGTGATTTCGCCAAGTATTGTATCGACCATCAAGCCAAGCATGTAACCGCATTAGATGTTTCGAGCAATATGCTGACCATTGCCAAGCAGGCGCATGCTCACCCCCGAATTGACTATCGGCTACAGGCAATAGAGGATTACGAAGCACCCTCGAATAGCTTTGATTGTATAACCAGCTCCCTATCGCTTCATTATGTCAAAGATTTTGATGCGGTAATTGCTGAAATTGCTCGCATGCTTCATCCTAACGGTGTATTTATTTTCTCTGTGGAGCATCCTATTGCTACAGCTCGTCACACAACGGAAGATAATTGGATATATGATGACCATCATCACCGTCTGCACTACGCCGTGGATCATTACCAGGATGAAGGCTTGCGTGAGCAAACATGGTTGGTGGAGGGTGTTGTCAAATATCATCGCACCTTAGCAACAATGGTTAATACATTGATTGCTCATGGGTTAACGATTGATAAAATCGTAGAACCGATTCCAAGCCAAGAAGCCATTCAACAGCTTCCTTCCATTGAAAAGGAGCTACGCAGACCGTCCTTTTTATTTATCAAAGTAAAAAAATAAACGAAAGCCTCACCCTATGTTTGTGGTGAGGCTTGTTTCATATAAATCATTTCTGGGTCTCCCTCATCTAAATTGTCAATAAAACCACTTTTGACAAAGCCAAGGTTGTGAAAAAGCTGTTGCATCCGCTTATTGGACTGATTTGTAGAGGAGAAAACTTTTGATGTTTTAGCCATGTTCATATAAGCCATCATTAAGGCAGACGCAACGCCTTTTCTGCGCTCGGACGGCTTGACAATGACTAAGGAAATAAAGCTATAGCCAAAAAAGTCATTGCTAAATAGCAGAAATCCCGCAATGGTATCGGCGGATTGGTAGAGCAAACAGCGTTTCTCTTCGATAGCTTGTTGAATGTCTCCCTCTCTGGATGAATCACCAATCACTTCTTGATCGATTGTACAAAGTGCTTGTAAATGCTCTCTTTTTGCTTCGATGATATGGTTCAATTATTAACCTCCTTCAAATAATAGCTCATCACCTTTAGCTCCTCTTGAAGTCCCTTTGCCTGTCTGCCTTCATCGACAAAGCCGCACCGCTTATAAAGTTCCTGTGCCGCTACATTTGGCACATTCACCCCTAGCACCAGCTCATTGATGTGCGGGAAATGCTTGCGAACAAAGTCAGGTAATAAGTGGAGTGCCGTTTTGGCGTAGCCTTTTCCCTGCTCATAAAAATCAGTGGAAAAGGAACGGATTAATAGCGCCTGTTCATTGGAGGAGTAAGGCGTCACCCCTTCTTTTTCATGTAAGACAAAGAAGGTGACTAGCTTGTTACCGTCCATTGCTAAAATAGCATGTCGACTATTATCCTGCTTAGCAAGTTCAATGCTCTCTTGTGGAGACTTTGTATAGCGGAGCTGCTCTTCTGTTAGCGTATATTGTTCGACTAAATTCTGTGCCTTGTCCTCATAGAACATGAGCAGCATGGTCATTCGAATTCCTCCTCGTAAATAGCGGTGAATTCATAGTCTCCCTCTCTAATTTGATGTAAATATTCCTCAAAGGAAGCCGCGATCACCTCAAAGCTATCAGGATCATGCACATAACGAACCACCTGACCAACTTGCCCTGCTTCATTTGGCGTAAAATCAATATATAGGCTCGATGTGCCCCCATTATTCATACAATCCGCAAAGCATAAACGTTCATTTAACGGGACATGCATATTAATCTTTTCATCTACTTCAACATACGCTAAAAATTCCTGATAGCGCTCATGAATCGTTTCACGCTTGTCATGGTAATCTTTTACGATTTGCTCCACCGATTTTAAATAATACGGGTAATCCCCTAAATCAGAGCCTAGTACTAGAACACTGATGGTTTCTTGCCCATGCTGACAATAATAGGTACCATTGACATCCTGTAATAGCTCAATCAACGCTTGTGGGCAATTCGGAAATACTTCTAACAAAGCCTGAATTTGTGCATCTGAAGCACCAACAGCCTGTTGTAATTGTTGCTGCTCCTCCTGTGGTAAGTAGTGTAATAAATTCGCAAAATAAGCTGTACGCATCTTAATCCCTCTCTCTCTTTAACTATGTCATATTTTAACATAATTTCTTCCATTCTCTTAGTCCCTCATGCTACTATGGAAGTATGCACAAAAAAGGGGTGGGTTTATGAGTGTGAAAAATGCAGTAGACGTGAAAGTATTACAAACAATCGATGGGTTGTAACGCTACTTGCAGCCCTTATACAAGGGAGAATACAATAATGGAACACTATTTAAAAACATTTTTAACAGGTCAATCGATCACTTTACAGCAAATGACTTCTGCTGACCTAGAGGCTTTTATAGCCATCGAAAGCGAAATCACCTCTTTGCTACTTGCTAATGATGAGATTCCTTTTCCACAAACTGTAGAGGATCACACCGCTTTCTTTAACAGTATCAGTGGGAAAAAGGAGGAATTCTTTTTCGGCATTTATGAAAAAGCGTCCCATCAGCTGATTGGCTCCTGTGCCGTTTATTCAGTGAATTGGCAAAATAGCACGTGCTCTGTGGGGATTTCAATCGGAAAAGAGTGGCACGGCAAGGGCTATGGCACAGATGCAATGAAAACGCTTATTGATTTTATATTCCAATATATAGCTGTTCAGAAAATCAAGCTTCAGGTTTTTAGCTTTAACCCAGCAGCTATTCGCTCCTATGAGAAATGCGGCTTCACAAAAGAAGGCATTTTACGCCAAGAAATTTTCCGCTTCGGTACATTCCATGATGTAGTAGTATTTGGCCTCTTACGCTCCGAATGGGAGAGAAATTAACTGAATAGCACAAGAGAGATACTATGCTTGCTGTAGTATCTCTTTTTTTGTTCAGATCTCTTGCCACACACGTGTTACTTCCTGTAAAGATAGCCCTTGAAAGGATAATCGATAGATATCTGGCATACTTAACTTTTGCCAAAATGCGTAATCGTACTGGGCATCAAAATAGTGCATCATTAACACCATGATATTGCCATGTGTACCGATCACGACAGACTGCTGCGGATGCGTGAGAAGGATGTTTCGCAAACTTGGAATAGCGCGAGCCATCGCCTGTTGATTGGACTCCCCTCCCGCCCATGCAAAGCTTGGCTCATGCCATACCCGCTGAACTGCTGCATGAAAATCCTCCAGCACACCACTAGAAAGCTGTCGTTCTTTTAAAGCATCTATCGTTTGGACGGGTAAATGACGAGCCTGTGCAATCCCCTCCACTGTTTGAATGGCTCTTCGATAGGGACTAGTATATACCGCATCGATTCGTTGATGTTTCAATAGATTTGTGACACGCTCTGCATCCCTTTCTCCCTGAGCAGATAGTGGACGATGATATTCATCCTCTGAATAATGGGCATGTGTGTGTCTAACAAAATAAATTTCGGTCATCTGTTTCTCCTCTTTAATCTTTAGCTAAATGAATCTTCCAAATCCCCTCTTGCTGCTGCAGAGCATATGTTTTGATGTAGCGCTGACTCCCAACGGAAATTTCCAGTTGAACAACCTGCAAATCGGGGGTGCTCGATTCATTAACAGCTATTCGATCATAAAATCTATACATGAAATAGGTAACGAGCAAATCACCTGCGAGTGAATCCGTATAATATTGCTTAAACAATTCTTTTGTGGGGAATGCATCATTGCTGTAAGTAATCGCATATAATGCATCCATACGAGGTTCCTCCACTAAATCAAACATAATTAGCAGCATTTCCTCTGGCGAAAAGGTCTGCAAATGACGAATTTCTCCATCGTTTAAAAATGCTTGATAGGCCTCTCTTTTTTCAAAAGATAGATCCGCTACATAGCTAAACTCAGTGGATGTGGATGTCGTATCCATGTCATACACAATGGTCGGTTCCTGTAAGGGCTCCTTCCTTTCACATGCCGTTAGCAAACTTAATAAAGCAATGATCGAAACCCGTTTTTTCATCATGCGCTTGATCACCTCATCTTCCATCAATTATTCCATTAATTTCAAAAATTCTCAACATTTCACCATAGACAATGAAATGTCCACATTTCTAAACAACATAAAAGGGAATTTGCTAAAATGTGACAAGATATGAATTTCAGGTAAAATTATCTGAAAATTCAATCTCTTATTACAACTTTTTTCTTAGTATAAAAGACTTAAGGCTTCTTTTTTCCCCTTAATATTTTCTAAAATAAAACAAGTGAATAACCCTATCCAGTACATGAATAGGGTTTTAAGTCATATATTTAATTCAATAAAAGGGGAATTTATCAGTATTTTTTATCTATAATAATCAAACATTTTCAATCAAGCTAAATAGGATGAAGTACCTTATCTATGACTAAATTACGAATTTGATAAACAAAACACAATATGACATTTTTTTTAATATAAGTGATATACAATGAAAAAGTTGAATCGAGGTCATCGAAATTTATTTCAGGAATATGGATAAAAAATTAGGAGGAAAATATCTTGGTTAACTTATTACTTAAACAATTCTTGAAGGCGGAAATTGAGATCAAACGAAGAATTATGTATAAAAAAGCAAAGGATCTTGGTTTCACCCACCCTACTGTTGTAGATTACAGTCAAGAATTGGATGTCTTACTTAATAGATATTTAAAACAAGCACAAGCTTCCTAATCATAACGAGGCATATAATAGAAGAAAGAATAGATTGGATAAAGCCAGGCCATGTTTTTATTGGCTGGTTTTATCATGGCTGATACATGCATTCACCTAGCCATTTCTCTGGATGTATAGAGAATGAAAAAGTAGGCGATGTTTTTGATAAGAAAACATTTGGAGGTTGAATAATGCATGTATTTATCTTAACTTTTATGGTTGTTTCCAAAATATTAATGCCACCTCAACATTCAGTAGACCATACAGCACCCACACTTTGCACACCAACTGAAATAAATACACTATATCAATACCCAAACAACCAATTTCAATCGTTTCGTGATGAGGACAAATTTTATCAGCAGCTTAATCGTGCGATTTATGAGGAATATCCCAATGCTGCATTGAATATTCGTCAAAAGATGGCTTTTAAAGATGTGGCAAATGCGACAAAACGTTTTTATTTACAAACAGATGATAAACAGGAAACAATAGACCTCTCTCAACATACTTTTATTCATCCCAATCGACAAGTTTATTTTTTAGCATCCTTTCAGCACAATACCGATGAATCCTATCGTAAGTTTCTTGTCATCGACGCTGAAACACAAGAAGTAATCGTGGGACATTCGCTTTTTCAAGAAAGTTCCAAGCACCTTTAATTCATTGTATGCACATCACGTAGATTCTAGTAGTCATTTCAAAAAAATAGAGGTAAAAATTTCTTAACATTTAAAAAGCTTGCAATGAATGACGAACATTCAAAGCAAGCTTTCTTTGCTGGCTTAAGATAAACTTTTTTGTTGAATGGCTGCTGTAACTTCTTCTATTAATTGCTGTAGTGACTTATCAGTGGAATCTTGCTGACCATGTCTGCGAACAGCTACACTTTGGTTCGCTACTTCCCGATCCCCAATGACTAAAATATACGGTATTTTTTGCAATTGGGCTTCACGTATCTTTTTACCGAGCTTTTCTTGGCGCTCATCTAATTGCACACGGATTCCTGCCTGTTGTAAGGCTGCTACTACCTGCTTGGCATAGCCTTGATGTGCCTCTGCTACACCAATGACTTGCACTTGCTGTGGTGCAAGCCAAGTTGGGAATGCTCCGCCAAAATGCTCGATTAAAATACCTAAGAAGCGATCAATCGAGCCAAACACTGCACGATGGATGACAACCGGTCTCACCTTTTCGTTGTGTTCATTAATATACGTTAAATCAAATTTCTCTGGTAGCTGGAAATCAAGCTGAACCGTTGCACATTGATGACTGCGCTGAATCGCATCTTTAATATGGATGTCAATTTTCGGTCCATAGAAAGCCCCATCCCCTGCATTAATTGTATAGGCAATGCCTAAATTCTTGAGGACATTTTCCAGTGCCGCCTCCGCTTGATTCCACAACGCCAAATCACCCATATAATCATCTGGTCGTGTCGATAATTCAATCGTATACGCAAATCCAAAGACATTGTACACTTCATCAATAATATTTAATGCAAGCGCAATTTCATCCTCAATTTGTTGTGGTGTTGCAAAAATATGGGCATCATCCTGACAGAATGTCCGTACACGTAATAGACCATTCAAGGCGCCACTAAATTCATGTCGGTGCACTTGCCCGAATTCTGCCATACGAATCGGTAAATCCCGATAGGAATGGAGGGCATTTTTAAAAATCAGCATATGTCCAGGGCAGTTCATGGGCTTTAAGGCAAAGCTTTGGTCATCTACCTGTGTGAAATACATATTGTCCTTATAATGATCCCAGTGACCCGACTGCTCCCATAGTCGTTGGTTCATCATCAACGGTGTTCGTACTTCCCTATAGTCATATTTCGCTTGTAAATGGCGCAAATATGATTCCAGTTCATTGCGTATAATTTGACCGTTGGCTAAATAGAATGGCATGCCAGGTGCTTCCTCCGAAAACATAAATAACGATAGCTCTTTACCTAGTTTGCGATGATTCCGCTTTTCCGCTTCCTCCAAAAAGACAAAATGATCATGCAGTTCTTCTTTTGTGGCAAAGGCAACGCCATAAATACGCTGAAGCATTTGGTTATTGCTATCACCTCGCCAGTAAGCGCCCGATACATGCATTAATTTAAAATGCTGTAATTTGCCTGTAGACGGTACATGTGGACCACGACATAAATCGTAAAACTCTCCCTGCTCATAAATCGTAACTAGCTCATTTGCAGGAATTGCCTCCAACAGCTCGAGCTTTAACGCATCATGGGCGAATAATTGCTTCGCTTCTTCACGTGAAACCTCGCGTCTATGAACCGGTATATTTTCCTGCGCAATTTGTTTCATTTTCTTTTCTAATTGCTGCAAATCACTCGGTGTCAGTGTATCTGCAATATCGATATCATAATAAAAGCCATTTTCAATGACTGGTCCTACCCCAAATTGTGCATGAGGATAAAGTCGTTTAATTGCCTGAGCCAATAAATGGGCCGTAGAATGGCGAATGACCTCGATCCCTTCCTTTGAGCTTGCATCGTACAATGTAATTTGAGCATCTTCCATAATCGGGCGCGTCAAATCAATGATGGTTCCGTTAACACTCCCTGCGACTGCCTTTTTGCGAAGTTCTGGACGAATCGCTTGTGCAATATCGGTTAGTGTCACACCTTTTGTAAATGCTTGCTGTTGACCATCTGGAAATTGAATGTGAATACGTTGATTTGACATGTTCTCTACTCCTTTTTTAGTAATAAAATCAATTACACCTCGGCATAATTGTGTAGATAAAAAAAACACATATCCGCCCCTAAGAAGGGACGAGTATGTGTTGATTACCCGTGGTTCCACCCAAATTCCCACTAGTTTACGTGCTAGTGGCTCATTGATTTTGCTGTAACGTCGCAAAAACGGTGCAAGTTTCCAAGCACGGCTCCAAGGTAGTAAGATAGGATTACGACATTAGGAAGCTTGCAGCCAAGGCCTCCCTCTCTAAAAATGCTTCATCGAATCTCTTGTCCTTTTCATTGCCCATTTCATTTTTGTATGAAATTGTTAATTACTATAACGAATAGTGGATTCTTTGTCAAACACTAAAAAAATTTAGCGATGGACTGGCAATGGGCGTTCTGGACGTTGTACACAGTAGTGACAATTCGGGTCATCACATGCCTCCTCCTGCCATTCATTACACATCGCACAAAAATAACTATCGAATGAGTCATCATAGATTATGGAACTTTGACAAGCCGGACATTGTTGCTTTTTTTGAATCGCTCCGCTGATCTCTAGTCCATCAATGATCACTACATCCCCACGCTGCTCAATTCGCATATTATTATTATCTCCTAGTTATTTTTCACATCTAAAGCCTCACTCTCAGATTGCCATTTCATCTGAATCTTTGGCTTCGCATCTCGTTTAAAAATTTTCTCGCTTTCTTTTCTTGTGAATGAATAATACCCTTCTTTAGTTAACTGCGCATCATCCAACGTTTGGGATTCCTTTGCCCCTTCGATCGTGATTTGTAAAGGTCCCAAATCATTGTGATCACCGAGATAAAATAAGCGCAATCCCTCATCCCCATTACTATGATAGATGGCTTTCCAATGTTCACTTTTTGCGATATAGTGAATCTCCTGCTCAGCACTTTGACAGGCCGTTAATAGGATGACGAGTACCATCGGAAAAATCCATTTTTTCATTGAACATTCCCCCTAACCTTGTATGGTGACAGCCCATCCTGTAGGCTTTTCTTCAAAGACATCTTCGTATTCTGTAAAAACAAAATGAAGTCCCCTTATATCATCTGGCAAGGGTGGTGTCACAACATACGTACTGCTTTCATGTCCATTTGTGCCACTTGTACCTTTACTACGGCATTCATAGGACGCATCGATGAATAGACCCAAATGATTTCGTTCTAATTTTTGCTGAATCGTTAGCTGTGGTTCTTGCTGCTCATCCCAATCGATTAATAATTGCACCACACTTGCATTGTCATATTGACGAATATAGGAAACCGTATACAAACGCTCTTTCTTTTCTACCGTTTTCAACACAGGGATATAGTGACGGAAGCCTGTTGGTTCTACCTTAGGTGTATAGTATTTTTCTGATTTCATCAACTGGAAAAACATCGCTAAATAAGTATCATCGAAACCATATCGCTGTGCCCATTCCGAAATGGTGTCATCCGATGGAAAGCCTGAAGTATGACTAGATTGCGCTTTTCGTTGCTTTAAAAGTGCACATATTTGCTCATCTATTAGGATAAGCCTTGAATTATTGTATTTGCTTTGTTGTTCGGACATCTATATCCTCCTCCATCCTGCAAGTCCTTCTTCTTTCTATACGTTATTTTCCCCAATTGGTTCCATAAACAGCCTATTTTTACTTGTAAATACCAAAAAAGCTACCCAATACATTGGATAGCTAATTCGTCACCACATCATTGTGCCAGCTAGTTGAGTCTGATAATTGATATGTAACCATATTGGCTGTAACAGCGAGAATAACACCGGCTCTAGACATATGAGAGACATTTGGCTCTTCCAATACAAGGACCACATAGCCCTCTCCTCGCCCTTGCTCATCAATGGCATTCGCCGCATTGATTTCAAAGGTGGAATACGTTTGCTCATTCGTCGCATACAGAATTCTTTCATCGTGATACACGCCATGTTCTTTTAGATTATAGCTGACAGGCATCCATCCTTCAGACCATTCAATACTGCCTATCATCTCTCGTTTCCTTTTGGCAAGCCGTCCAATGGAATACGTAAAATATATTTTCATAATCGCTTGATTGTCTTCATTTTTCCCTTCACAGGTGGCTGTCACTTCAAGCATAATATCATTTTTCGAAAGTTTTTTGATAAACACTAAAGCCACAGTGATAACACAGATAAATAGTACTATACCCAAGATGATAAATGCCATTAGGTCCCTCCTAGTATCACAATTGCTGTTACTACAATATTACCATGACTTAGGAGGGATAGGAGTTTTTCACCAAACAATCTTAGGAATTGACACAGCCATAAAGGATAAGACAAAATTTGATTTATTTGTTGGCTTGAAGCTCAGCAATTAGCGTAAAAGGTATTTTTAAATACTCATAGTGAATCGTTACTTTCTTGATAGCAGCAGCTTGAACTTGAACAGCGTAGTGCTGTGGCTGCTTGCCAATGGCCTGTTGGTCTATGTATTTTTGAGGCAAAATGGTTCGCTGTGAAAATTTATGAAAAGAAATATCACTATTTCCCTCTAGCTTTGT
This sequence comes from Lysinibacillus sp. PWR01, assembly GCF_043359455.1. NCBI lineage: Bacteria > Bacillati > Bacillota > Bacilli > Caryophanales > Bacillaceae > Lysinibacillus > Lysinibacillus sp. PWR01. Next base: position 70,421 of record NZ_JBHERJ010000096.1, read on the forward strand.
TTCTGCCTCAAAAGGTTCTGACTTACTAATTACAAGCTTTGCGCTATCAGGAAGCTGATCATTCACCAGTATTTGCTTCAGCTTAATTTCACGCAGCCCTGTATTTTCAAGTGCAATGAGTTTAACTGCTTCATTGCCTTGTTTAGTGGTGAAGCTTTGCATGACCAGTGGTGGATTGCTTTTGAGATAAATCATAAAGATTGCTCCGACCACAAGCACACTCAGTACTAAAATAAATAGTATTTTTTTCATACTTACCCTCTCTTTCCTCCCAACAGTATAACAAAAAACAACCTGACTTATTGACAGTCAAGTTGTTTTTGTAAACGTATTTCATCTCGTATTGGAATACCGTCATCACCAATAAGTGGGATAGAAGGCTTATAGGCCCTTGCTTTTTCGACTGCATTACGCAGTATTTCGATTAAACAATAGCCACGTTTTTGATAGAATTTCAATGCATGCAAATTATCGTTTGTTGTAATGAGTGAAATGCTTTTACAGCCCTGCTCCATTGCTGCTTGTTCTACCGCTTTCACAAGAGCTGAACCGATGCCTTTCCCCTCAACCGTACTATCTAACGAAATGATTTCACAGTCCTCTTCCCGCACGATATAGGTGATTAAACCGATCATCGTCTGTTGCTCATTCATAAAAGCAAAGCCCGCTAATTCACTACAGTCATAAATACCACTGGAAATGACCATCTCCGTTGAACCCCAATGTTCCTGAAAAAACTGGCGAACATGTTGGTTTGGTACTTGATGTATGGCAATAATCGTCATTTTATAAACTCCTTGTTAAATAGAAATATGAAAAACCCCTGCAATCGCTTTTTGTATGCCTAAAAATACAGCCCAAGACAGCACACCAAGACCAATAGCTAGTACAATATGCATGGAGGATTTCATCGCCATGTAAATCACAAATAGCATACACATCGTTGCTGGCAAACCAACGATAACGCCCACTGTAAAGCGCTGAATATGCTCACTCGACTCACTTTGCACTGTCAGCCAAATAATACTTAAAATACTCACCAATGGCAACGCTGCAATAATGCCCCCATAGGTAGGAAATCTTCGAGCTACCTCCGTCACAACGCCAATGATGGCAGCTGAACTCAAAATTTTAAAGAATGTATACATTATTTTGCCACCTCACTTAGACGTCGAAATGCCTGTAGAATGGCTTGCTGTTCCTGTTCAGTTAGCTGATTAAGTGCATGCTGTAGCTTATCATCATCTAGCTCCGAGTTTTTCTTCAGCACTTGTAGCCCCTCTGCTGTCAAATGCAACATGACCTTACGCTGGTCATCACTTGCACGCTCCTTCATCACCCAGCCATGACGCTCTATCTTTTTCACATGCTCAGACGCCGTGTTAGGAGAAATGTTTAGTAACCCCGCAATATCACGCACCGTCACTTCCGCTTCCTTTTGAATCATTTGCAAAATACGCACGCTCTGATGGGAAATAACATCTTCATGTGTTGTATGTAGATGATAGAATATCGTTGTAAAATAGTCATTTATCTCTTTAATCATCGTATTAACTCCTTTAATATATCGCTCTATGCGATTATATCGTATTTTACGATATATTAAAAGTTCCCTCGTTAAAGTTTATATTTTCAGATATTTCTCTTCAGTAACCTGAGTATTTGATAGCCATCCGAGGGTAATCCTGCATAAGGCTTATACCAGTTAGGATAGATTAGCGGGATTGCCGTCGCAAGAAATTGGAAGGTATTCAAATAAAAAAGCCCATTGAAAAAATAGTGTATCCCTGCATAAGCAGCAAAATAACGGGCTAGATAGCTGGCAATAAGCAACAGCAATAAAGTCATAATAGGACCACCCGCCATAAATCCGAGCATCTGCTTGCGTCTTAAGCTACTCCCCTTTTGTAGCGTACAATAGCCAAAAAATCCCCATCGAATATGGAAATGCATGCGACCTATACGACCGTTTTCAGGAAGATTTTTTGCACCTAAATAAACCTGGGCTCGTTCCTTTGAACATACTATAACGCCTAACGCATGGCCGATTTCATGCAACAGCGTGGAGAATGGTATGCCTACTACATATAAAAGCATAAAGGATAGTATGGACATCACTACTCACCCCTTCACAAATCTTCTATCTATTTTTCATAATCATCTATCTTTCTGCGCATCTTGCTACATATTATCAAGAGGTACTTGTGGGCACTTCCTTTCTACAGTATTATGACTCTATTCTGAATTTAATTGAGGGCATCCTATGTTATACTTTCTCTATTTTTTAGTAGGTGGCACGATCATGGTGCTAGCGCTGCTACTCAGCCAATCGAAATATTTATTTTTGTCAGGTATCATTACAGCCTTACCGATTTTGACGCTCATTAATATGGGCATGCAAATGAAAAATATGAAAGAAGATACATTTCATACCGTCCTACAAAACACGGTATTTGGAGCGGTTGGCATGCTGTTATTTACTGTGCTCGCGTTCCTCCTAACAAGCTGGTTTAAACCAGGCATTTCCGTTATGAGTGCGCTTGCAGTCTATGCTGTATTTATGCTTTCTGGTAAATATATTTTGTCGATGTTTGCCTAAAGAAAAGGAGCTGCCTTTTGACAGCTCCTCATTGATTACCTATCTTTTAATCATTTTCACGTAAACACCCTGCTCAAACCGTTCCAACGCATAGGCATTCATTGTTTTGACTTTGTCAGATAGATCGCTCGCCTTCCATAATCGCTGTTGATGATAGACAGCTGGATCGATGAGTCGCACTTTATTCCGAAAATGAATGTCATGGTTCTCTTGCTCCTCTCTTACCTCTACATGTTCATGTAATTGTTGTAAAAGAGCTAGAATGTCCTGATCATGTGAAGCCCTCATGTGCCCCAGCAGTTCAAGATCAGTCTTTTGGAAATCATCCAGTGTTAGAATTTGTTTTTCGAGTGCTAGCTTTAACACGTCCGCTAACGTACTAGTCGCATAAATATTTAAAGGGTGCAGAAAAAAATCCAACACTTCCTGATAATAAATTTCCACAAACCATTCTGCGCGCTCAATCGTTTGAACACACAGTTTCCCCTGAAAAACAAATAAGTCTTGTAAAAATTTTTGAATATCTTCTATGGCAGCGTGGCCATAAAAATACATATCTCTTAATGTATAATCTATGCGATCCGCACACAATGCTGGAGCAGGTTGTTCAAGTAACGACCATCTGGATGTATCTAGTATGTTCTCTACCTCGTAGCCATATTTTTCAAGAATCGCAGGTATAGAAGACTGTTTGATGACATCCATGAATAGCTCTTCATGATAATCTTCCGCCTCATTCTCCAGAACCACATCCACAACATGGGAAAAAGCGGTATGGGACACATCATGCAATAAGCCTGCTACCTGCTCCTCCAATGACCCGCCAAACTGTCGAATAAGCAGCATGACGCCTATCGAATGCTCAAATCTTGTAATAGTCCACCTGCTATTTACTAGAAAGCCTGCCCCAGCCTGATGAATTTCCTTTAAGCGTTGAACTGGCTTACTTACAATCAATTCCTCTAACAAACCATCTATCTCGAACTCCCCATATAAGGGGTCACTAATCAGCATTTATATTCTTCCGACTAATCACAAAGACTCCACCACAATGCGATAGTGGGTAAAATGTTAACTCACAAATTTCCTGTAAGGCGACCTTTAGTTCCTCATGGACAAAGTAAAATTCATCCTCATCCCAGTATCCCCTGCTATTTTGACGGCATTGCTCCAGCTGCTCTCTTGTATTGAAAGCAACATCGCCAATTAATAGCTGTCCATTCGGCTTTAGGTGCTGTAATAATTGCGTGATATACACGGCCTTTTGCTCATCTGTAAAATGATGCAGCGCATACGTACTAATAATCGCATCATAGGGCTGCTGTAATAGCTCCTGTGGCAAGCCATTCGTTAAATCCCACTCCATTAAGTGAGCCTCTGGCATTTTTTCCTTCGCAATGGCAATCATGTTCGACGAAAAATCAAAGCCATAAATCGCGTGCCCATGTTCATAAAGCTTTGCCGTTAATACCCCTGTCCCAAAGCCAATATCTAAAACCGTAGAAGTGGGAACAGCCATCACTTCATTGAAAATTTTATTTAAAATCGCTTTATAGCCTGCAAATGGATATTGATTACTTTCCTCACTGTGTTGAACCGTTTGATCATATCCATCGGCCCATAAATCAAAACCTTGTTTATTTAATAGCATAGTGCCTCCTACAATGTATAAATTCTCCAAGCATTCATTATTTTACGTGCAGTCATCTGTTTCATAATAAATCCCCCTTTATTAACCAATTCAGTCCATTATACCAATTTTTTACCTATCGAACAATTCAGAAAATAAATACATAGTGGCTTTTTGTAATGTGATATATTCTATTTTTTACTTATATCAATTACCATTCTAGATAATATTCTATTATAAATTCCCAAAATATTACTATATTTCATTTATTACGATATAATAATTATATTGGGTAGTTAACCTACAAGAAGGAGATGATTTAATGCAAGTGACAAACCAAAAGGGATTATTATGGATTAGCATTATAGTGACTTTATTGTCCATTTTCTTTGTATCCTATGGTTCTAACAAATTTGGAGCCCCTTTTCAATTTATAAGTTACATCGGTGAAAATGAGTTATCATCCGCATTTTCTTTATTTACCAAAATTGGTATTACTCAAATTCACTTTCATATACTTTATTTCTTTCTAGATGTTACACTTATTTACTTTATTCTTTCTTATGGTAGAAAAATAATTAGTTCATTAAAATTAAGCAAACAATCCTAATTTTTTCTCTTAAGACGCTCTTCAATCGCAGGACTAACGCACGATTCCATAGATTATGAGCATAACAAATTTTATAATAAACAATTGCACTTTGATGACAAAACTAAAATGTTCTCATAAAAAAACGCGCACTATCGTCGTACCCGATTTATTTATGTGTGAAATATAAGCATACGCGATACACCATATATTACAAAAATCAGCAAAACAAAAGAAAAATGAATAGTGTCCTGCATATACTGAAGATGGAACTTATTATATACAAACAATTTCGGCTACCCTGTTTTCAATGTCCAGAGAATGGTCAAGATTTGTTAAATTAAACGATTTGCAAGAGATAAATTTGCATGTCCTTCGCATCTTATGGCATTGTAAATGGATTAAATTTCAAAACAATTCAAGAGCAATTAGGGCCATCACATGTTACTATATCTATAGATACTTATGGTCACTTGACTGACTTGAAGATGTTTAACAAATTAATGTAAATTGGTCGCCTGTTTAATTCAACCTATTATAAAACCCATATAAATCAACGTTTCCTTTAAAGGAGGGATCGAAATGATCGCATTCACTTGTAATGCATGCTCTAGAACGACTTCTTTAGGTCAAAGAGGTCAAGATTAAGTTATACAACTAACAGAAATTGAATGATCTCTTTAGGCCAAAAAGTAAAAAAATAGCCTAAGAAACAGGAGAGATTTCAAATGGAACAACAAACAATTCAGCCGTTTTTAACGGTTGCCAACTATCATTTACTCGAACAGCAATTAAATAAAATTTTACATGCACTGACGACAACAAAGGATAAAGACGTTATCCTAGCAGTACGTGGCCTTGTTGATACGGAGGTAACGACAAAATTAGCATTATCAGCTGCGGAAACAAAGCTGATTGAACAGCTTTTTGCTATCACAGATCGTGCACAGGGTGAGGCATTTTTAGAGCAATTAAAACCCTATGTCATCCCGTTCAAGCCCGTGACAGCTAGTACGCTTAAAACCTTATTTAAAAAGGAAAAGAAGCTCAAGCTACCAAATCTAGAAGCACTCGATTTTCAGCAAATTTGTTATCTTGCTTGGGATGATGCTGGCACACATCGAAAATATGTTGTCCTTGAGCAAAATGGGCAGCTAAAAGGAATCAAAGGGCTATTTGCCAATAACACGGTTCGCGGCATTTGCGCTATCTGTAATCGCCATGCAGATGTTGGCTTATTTACTACGTCCATTAAAGGGCAGGTGGTTGGCACATTTACCAACCACAGTAATTACATTTGTGCTGATAGTCAAACATGTAATGAACATGTTACAGATATGAACAGAACAGTGGAATTTTTCGAGCGTATCACACAAAAATAAATGAAAAAAGGCAGAAATGTTGTGCAAGCAACGTTTCTGCCTTTTTTCTCTGTGACCTTTCTCTAATCCACACCTACATGTACCTGAAAATCCACCTTCAATCGAGGATAAAAACCCTCTCTCCAACTCTTTAGTTCTTGATAGGAAAGCTGTTGTCGGAAAAGTTGACCAAATCCGAAAAGATCCGTTTGATTGGCCTGCGCCTGTTCAAACATATCATAAAACCGTTTTTCGATAAGCTTCGTTAGCTCTTTCGTAATTTGCTCATTGGACACATCTTTTTTGCGCTCTAAAATCGCTATTTTTAATGTTAAATGACTTGTCACAGTGGGTATGCCATTCTTCAACGAGGCTTTATTTTTAATGGCACTATTGATCACCATCATACTCGCCAAATCAAAGCTTTCTACTTTCCCCTTAGCATTAAAGTTTTGAAATAGCTTAGTTAGCTGACTTTCATCTGGATTAATCTTTGCCATTAATTCACCATTTTTCAAAACGCTAGAGCCCTCATAGACTAACACGGTATCGTTTCCAGCACGTACAACTGGAATTATCCTATCTTTTGTGTAGGAGTACAGACTTCGGTATACTTCCCAAATATGAACGCTTGTTATCTCAGGTGCCCACCCTGCCCCTTTGTTAAAGTAATTATAAATGGAGGTCGCATTCACCCCTAATTTATCATTAATGTTGGAAAGAACTTTATCGATTTTATCATCCGTTATGGCTACTAGAGCTCTTGAAGGGATTTCCTCTGAATGCATTAAAAATTCAATCAGCTCCCTCATTTCCTGTTGATTAGCTGCTAGGTTGCTTTGAATAATAATTAATTCAATATGCGAGTAATCCACCGCTTCTTCAGAGTTTGTTCGAACTTGCCCCAACACCTTTAATACCGTTTCAGCTTTCCCTGTAACAATCCTCGATACTTCATTTTCTTTTTGTGTAATTGGAATTTGTAGTGTCACTTGATAGTCTCCATTTTCCTTCGCAATGCCGATAACCAAGGGCAATAATCGTTTATCTATATCTTTAACATCCCAGCACCCACCAAGAAAGGGTAAAAGAAAAAACATACATATAATCAATGTTTTATAAGGATGATTTTCTTTCATCGCTCGTCCCCTTTCTCTTGATCACAATGCCATAGATGTAAATCGTTATCGGGAGAATTAGCATAAAATAAACCTGCGCCCCTCTATTCCATAAAATCAGCGTATTTGTCCAAACTTGATTTGGAATAAATAAACCTGCAATATAGCCGATAATTGAAAAGATTATAATCCATAGGGCTGATTTTACGCGCAGCTTGCTGAATAGTTTCTGCATAATTTGACTAATCATCCATAGCATGACCGCATTAAAGATCAGCATAAAGCCAATCGAAGAAATACCAAAGAACATCGTTTGCCGATTAAATGCAAGCCACCGAATATCCACTGAATCCATCGCTATGACAAAGGGTAAGGACAGGGTAACGACAGTTTCTTGTCCAAAAATAAAAAGTGGAATATAAACAAAGGCTAAATAAAGGATGATGACAGAAAACCAGGCTATCAAAATATCTCGAAATACCAATGGTTTGTTAGAGACCATAAATCCTAAAAATAAAAATGCCGAAAATCCCATGAGATAATAGAACTCCATATCTAATAAGAAATCAAACGATGCATCCCTTATAGGGAATCCATTATAAAAATCAAAATTCACAATGGAAGAAAAACTGATGAACAATATAAAGGGAATAATCATGAAAAAAATAAACACAGAAGACCGCAATATTGTCCCTAAACCTTTTGTAGCTGTATAAGCCGAAATAAAATAAAGCAGTAACGCTATCGGCCAGTGAGGTGTCCGTAGCAAAAATAAGGAATTAATCATCTCTGTATACGTACGGATATTAAGCGCAACAAGTACCGTTAAATTCAGGACAAATGGAAGAAGGATGACGAAAGCAATCAGCCTCCCCATTTTTAAATAAATATCCACAATATCCTCATTCGGAAAATAATTTAACCCTTTCATATAGAGCAAAATTAATAGTAGCTGCAAAACACCCTGACACAAAACAACCAACCAATGGCCCGTATCTGTCAACTTATAGATCAGCTCAGGATAAAGTAAAAAGCCAAAGCTTAAATGAATAATAAAGAAAACAATCGCGATTTGAAACCGATGCGTCACTTCGTGTCCCCTTCTCTTTTCATATGGAATGTCGTATAGGGAATATGGAATGAGGTTAAACTTGCTAAATAAATGCCCGTAAGCGCTAAACCAGTAAATATACCAAGAATGCCGAAAATCGATGCTAAAATTAAAATCGGGTATTTTAGTAAGCGTATATAAAGAGAGTTTTGGATACCCGCAACAACTGAGCTGGAAATCACAATAGCCGTAATGACAATCACTAAGAGCGTACTGACTAATTTCGCTTCCACCATGGCTTGACCTAATATCACGCCCCCTACCATGGAAATAGTCGGCCCAATACTTTTAGGAAGTCTAACAATAGCCTCCAGTATTAAATCAATTAATACGACCATGATGATCGTTTCAAGCAAAGCGGGTACAGGAATCCCTTCTCGACTTTTCGCCACAAATAAAGCAAGATCGAATTTAAATATCTCAGGATTAACAGATACTAATGCGACATACAATGCTGGAAGGATAAGCGTCAATACAGCACCTACCACGCGAAGAACTCGAAGCATAACGGATAATATATAGGGGAAATTTCGATCATTCACAATACTAAACATATCTAGCAATAGATGTGGAAAAACAAGGGCAAAGGGATAATTATCTAATAAAAGGACAATTCTATTCTTCTTTAAGGAATGAATGGCCTGAATCGGCACTTCTGTCGGAAAGAAATGACTTACAGGGCTCCATTTGCGTAAACCAAAATGCCTATTAAGGTCATCAATGGATTCAATATCCGTGTCAATTTGCTTTAATTGCTCATTAACTTTTTCGACCAGATCATTTGGTGCTCTTCCATTAATATATAGCATGGACAAATTGCGTTTTTCTAGCTCACCCACTTGAAAGGAGCAATGCAATAGCCTGTCTGTTTTCAGTCTTTTTCTAATAAGCCCCACATTTGTATTCAAATCCTCAACAAATGCATCCATCGATGCTTGTATAGGACTTTCATTTTTCGGTTCATCAATACTTCGTGTTAAATTAAGGGCAACTGGATCGACTATCGCGTTTCGTTGATCCTTTTGTATAACGATGATCAGCTTCCCCTCTAACACAGCGTTGACCATCTGTTCACTCTCCACATCCAATCGATCGCTAAGATTTGTCAAAAGCTCATCTACGGACGCAGCAGAACTAGCCATTTGCCGAATGTATTGGTTAGACTTTGGATAATCAATCAGTGTTTTAAATCCCATAAGATAGATAACCGTTTGATGTATAAGCTCTTCTTCAATGAAAAAATCATCGTGATCGGCAAATTTAGACTTCATTTCCACCATCAAATTTTCCATTTGAGTCCCCCACGATCATCGAATTTTTCTTATTTTGAGAGATAAGCAATGTTTTTATACAAAGGATGCAAGCTGCCCGAAAATCTAATCGTTGTGTAAGTTGGGATTACGATCAATAAATTCCTCTATTTCATCCGCTAATCTGTAGACAAGATGAAAATAATGCTTTTCTGTCATGACACCCTTTTTTCGCCACTTTTGCATTTCTTCATAATGAAATTGATAAAAATAGCCTTCTACATCTCTTCTGGCAATCCCCTTTTTCTTCGCCATTTCTGCAATCGACAGACCTTTCGCCCATTCTTGATCATATTCCGCCATTGTCATGCCCAAAAATTTACTTATGGCATCATAATCATATTTCACATGGTATACCAGCGTTCCTTCCTTATTTTCTTCTGCATATACAGATGCCGAAAATGAGAAAACTACGATAAATAAAAGCACATACACTTTACAGGCATTTTTCATTTTGGAACCTCCAAACTTTTTGAGGTTAATGTGTGAGGTTTCCGGAAGATCTATGTCATCATTTATCAATAAACAACCAGTGACCTCCTGTTTTACGGTAAATGAAAAGAATCCGTTTTGAAAAAACATTAATACAATTTTTATTACAAAGTTTAACCAGTTCTAATCGTATTGTTGTACCATTGCACCCGATTGCTGAACTGTTCCATAACGATGAGGTTGTGACACGCTCTTAAACTATTATAATTTTCCGAGATATAAAAAAGCCGATTCTCCAATGTAATCGACTTTTTCTTTCATTCAACAAGGAAATTGATGTTGGAAAATATATTTTGAGGACTTAATTGTTGAAACATTCTTCACCCATTCCTCTTACCAACGAGTATCAACATTTCTAATAACCACCATATCCTCCATCTCAGACTGTTAAATCATTTTCTGACTTTTTATTCATCACTTCTTGTAGAAGCTGTTGGAGGACAGCAGCAAAAGCGGCGATAATCGACGAAGTAAAAATGATGATGAGTCCCATTAAGCCAATAGGAGGGTCAACATTTTTTGCGATAAAATGGAACATCGGCATACCTAATACATACAAACCACTGATAATAATCGCACAGTACTTGATGTTCTTTAACGCCCTTTCAGATAATTCCGAGAACGCTGTGTTCTTGTCAATGTACCGTAGAAGATTAAAAGCCTGATAGAGCGCAAAGTAAAAAGCCACAGCCGCTCCATACATCACGATGAAAATAAGATATTTCATTAAGGAAAAAGTTGGATACAATCTTGATGCGAAATTAGCCATAGGAGGTACTAAAAATAGACATAATGCAAGAATAGCAATCCCAGCCAGAAAAATAACTACTCTTAAGAAAGCTGTTGAAACTCGTTTACCATTCATAGGAAGCACCTCGCTTATTTAATAACAATACCAATTTAACACAACACTTATCGTTTAACAATAAATTTTAATTGTTTTTAATTATATTATTATTGTTATTTATATATTCTCTTCAAATTGACATTCATTAAAATAGTCACAATAAAAAACGCGCCCCCTCATTAATGGATTGCGTTATAAATTTAATTTTATTTATTTAACTATCAAATATAGATTTAATTTCTTGCATGAAACACCCATTCAGAAAGGTGTGACCATAGTATTTATAGTATATAAACGAAAATTAATTGGTGTGGAGAAGGGCTTGAATTTGTGTTAATTTCAGTTACTGTATAACTTACTTTTTCTCTAATGGTTTGAGAAGTTTTGATATAAATTAATAGAGCCCTACTACATTTTATTGTAGTAAGGCTCTTTAAAGCTGTTTAATCTCTATTGAACGAACTCGCCCGATTGTTGAAAATAATTAAACCAATTAACTATCCATTAATCATCTTTTTTACTTATACCTATTTAATATTTCTTTTGGAATATGACAGTAATCATTTGGACATCTAGCTAGTCTATCTTGATGTTCTTCTGCGCTTCTTACATAGTTTGTAAGAGGTAATACTTCAACCACTATCAGGTCATAGTCATGTCTTTCACTGAGGAATGCCTTCGCCTCCTCTAAATGTTCAGGATTTTCACTATACACGCCTGTTCTGTATTTCTCGCCCACATCCTGACCTTGTTTATTCAAACTGTAAGGATCAATGATTTCAAATAAATATCCCATTAATTCCCTGATGGTTACCACTGTCGGATCAAATCCTGTTTTTACACATTCGGCATACCCATCATAATCGCCCTCAAGCGTATGACTTGTACCATTAGCTCTTCCTGCTTCTGTAAATGTAACGCCAGGCAGCGTTTTTATAAAAGCTTGTACGCCCCATAAACATCCACCTGCCAAATATACTACTTCCATATTGACTCTCCTCTTTGTTAAAAAATAAGAATTCACTCCAAGTAAATAGCTTAAACAAATTTTATATTTCTCTTAAATGAAATTTCTACAAAAGCATAAAGTAAACCTGCAATACCAAAAATGATAATCGCACTAATAACACTTAAATTATATGCTTCTATAAAAGAAAATCATATATTTTTTCAGAAGCAAACGTTTCTATTACGCCACTGATAAGGGCAAAGATAATGTTAGTAGGATTTTATTTCCTGCGACTTCTTCTAATCCAAATGCTGCAATGGAAAACAGCAAGCCAAAAGGTACCCATATGATGAAACAATGATAAAAAGTTTTCATATTTTGATAAGGCTAATCTCTCATCTTTAAATAAAAAAGATCAGGTCTCAAATTCATTTGAGTAGCTGATCTTTTTGTGTGCTTGATATAGCGGTCCGTTATAATGAAAAGCTCTTCAATAGAAACGGGAGGATTAAAAGAAAAGCTGAGACAGTAACCAAAGTGGTGGTGCTTTTAGAGGATAATTTTTGTCGATGTGGACCATCATAAAATCCCGAAAATTGCAGTTTATTACGGTAGAGGACAAACAATAAACTATATATTGCGATTCCTCCCAGCCATCCTGCGTAAGAACTATTAATATTTATTCCTAAAGAGGTATAAATAAGCCTTACGCCTCCCCACATTACGGATCCAATAACGAAAAAAAGCACAATAATTCTTATTAATTCTAATAATATTTTCAGTGTGGTCAACCATAATACTCTTACTTTCTTCACGACCTCTCTCTTGCTGTGTCTATCGATACAACATGTCTACGTGTAAAATTATTATAACACTTCCTGAATTAGTCATTAAATGGTTACTTACCCGTCGTTTCGTAAAACAGTTATAAAGCCCTCCAATATATCATGACTAATGGAAAAACCTTTACGTTGATAGAACTCTAGGGCATTTTCATTGCCGTTGGATACAAAAATAAAATAGTCTTCTACATCATCAAATTGTTCCAGCCATTGAATTGACCTATTAAAAAGTGTAGATCCAACCCCATATTGTCTGTATTCTTCTTTAATGAAAAATTGAGATAAACAGCCTACATTGTTTTGGCTAACTGAAGACATATTGAAAAAAGTAGCAAAATCATTGGCATAGGTTTCTTTAGGAGAAATCGTTGAGTAGGCATAGCCAACAACCTTCTGATTATCTTTCGCAACCACAATATGATTAGCAATCGCACTTTCTATCGAAGGTACCATCCGTGTTTCGTAATTCATCGTGTTAAACAGTTCTGGCTTGATGTGGGCTTGTGATTTCTGAAAGCTCATCAGCTCATTACATAAATCTCTACAAATATCAGCTTTTTCATTAGGTATTACCTCGTATGTTATCGTCATGTTTATCTCCCCTATTCTTGATTATTGAACTACCTATCAATATAATGAATTTGTTATGTTGCAACAAGTACGCAGTAATTGTTGACTAAGTCAGGAAAAACTGATTAAAGGGGGTTTTACGATGAATCGTGTAGATGCGGAAATTACAGATAAAAAAAATTGCCCATTAAATTATGCATTCAGTATAATTGGCGGAAAATGGAGACTCCCTATCATTTGGGCTTTATGGAAAAATGACACGTTACGGTACAATGAATTAAAACGTATCGTAGATGGCATTACCAATATGATGCTATCTCAATCGTTAAAGGAGCTGGAGGAATTTGGAGTCGTTACTCGTACGCAGTATCCTGAGATTCCACCAAGAGTCGAATATTCACTAACAGAAGAAGGAAAAGACCTAGTGCCCTCACTAGAATCGCTAGCCAAATGGGGTAAGCATATGCAGCATATGTAATTTGAGCCTCGCGAATTCAAATGAAAAAGACCAACTTTATGATAAAAAGCTGGTCTAGTAATGCATTCATTTATGCCTTGTTTTGCATCTTCATAAAAAGCCAGAAAAGATTAGCGATTTCTTCTGCTTCATATTTATAAATTGTTTCAGCGAAAGAACTACGAAATGGCTGGAGCATGATCTCTAAAACACTCATGCGTGGCGTTTCTCTTTTCATTTCATCCAAAAGCAGGCTGGAAAGTTCGAGTGATTTTTGCGGAAGTTCGATAGTCGAAATTTTTTTATAAAATTTCTCTAATTTCTCTTGAATCTGTTTGCTTGTGATCGATTTATAGGCTACATCCTTCTCTAACAAATTCATTTCCTTTGGTTCCAATAAAATTTCTCCACTTTTAATCATTTCTGGCAGAAAACTTTCTACATATTTCAATGACCGAGTGACCACTTTTTTTAGATCAATCGTCATATTGGTAGCCAAATTCCAATAAAAAGATAAATATTGGAATGTGCCAAAAAAGACGACCGCACACTCATAATAATAGTGCTTTCCCTCTTCACCATAAATATCGTAGAATCTGTTTTTTAACCAGGTGATTTCATGAAAGCGATGTTCTGCAAGAATTTCTTGCAACTCTTCATCATGCAAAAAGGAGATTTCTCGAAATAAAGGCATTAAGTTATATTTTTCTTTAATTTTTAATGTAGCGATTAATTGTTCAATCAAAACGTCTACATCCTCTTTTTTCTTGCCAACTAAAATTTCCTCTTTTAAAACATTTCGTTCTTGGCGATTTTGCTCTAATACGGCTTTCAGACATTCATTTTTAGATGAAAAATAATTATAAAATGTCCCTTTAGAAATATTTGCTTTATCTAAAATATCCTGAACCGATGTATGCTGATACCCTTTTTCAGTAAATAATTGTAATGTTGATTCGATAACGATTTGTTTACGATCTTTCATACATTTCTCCAATCTCAAAACACAATAACGAACATACTACAATTATACTAGGAAAACTAGATTTCTTAAACTATGCAAATTGAAAGCTAGATGTCTTCATTATGTAGTCCCACCCAAAATCGGTTAGCTTTTTCTAAAATGTATGGATAGTAAAGCACCTTCTGTACACACTACTTTAACAACCACAATTTCAACTCGAAAAACCCTAATGCAACCCCAAACGCAATGAATTCAATGAACGTTGAATTCGGGAATGAGACTGATGTGAATGAAATCAGACAACAAATTCAACAAGCTGAAGCTAAAAAGCAACAAGCTTCTGGTTCTGTGAACACAATGAACGTTGAATTCGGGAATGAGACTGATGTGAATCAAATTAGACAACAAATCCAACAAGCTGAAGTAAACAAAAAATTTGCTTCAGGTAAATTTGCTAACGAAAACAATCCACAATAACTTTCCTTCAACATCCGCAGCCGGCATCCTTGCCGGTTTTTTGTTTCCTAAAATAACGGTATTAACATGCACTTTTAGCAAATTTTTTCATGACCTCTCTCAAGATAAAACTCTCGCTTTAGATTTTAATTCAGTAAGATGGTTATTTTTCATCATTAAACCCAATTTACATACATCTAAAATGATTCTATTGGAGTTATCAATTTGTTTTAAAAAAATTTTTTGCTTCTTCTATTTGCTCCCTTGGTAAAGTCCGTAGTAATTCTTCTTCTAACCACGCTATTGTTTTGCTTCTTAAATAATTCCGCATGTGTTCTTCAGCTTCAAGCATAACACTATTGATAGTACAGTTCGATTGACTTGAACAAGATTCACACTTTTGTTTTTTATTTTGATAAGCAAAATTCGCTTTAATATTCTTACACTGAAATATTGGATCTTCACCTTCAACAGCCCGCACAACATCCCAAAATGTAATATCTTCAGGTTTTCTATTTAGTCGGTAACCTCCTTTTACGCCAGATACCGAGCTAACGATGCCTTCCTTGGACAACTTCCCTAAAACTTTTGAAAGATAGGTCTCTGATAATCCTTGAAATTCTGATAAATCTTTTATTCCAATACTTTCATTTGGTGGTACATCAATTAAATAAACAAGACTGTGTAGGGCATATTCAACCATCACACTATATTTCATTATTTCACCCTCTTAAAACATTTTGCTTACCATGATAGTAACACATTTTAGAAATACATAAATTAATCAGTTTGACAAAAGAAAATGAAAAGTGTATATTGTAGACAAAGTTAATCAACGATTAAAAGAATCGACGATTAATATAATCTCTATTTAACTGGAGGATTTTTATGAGTAAACTACTTGTGATAAATGCACACCCTGAAGTGGAAACAAAGACATCTATGAGCCTTCAAGTATTGGACCATTTTCTAGGGACATACAAAGAGAATAAACAGGATGATGAAGTAATTGAGCAAATTAATTTATATGAAGACGTTGTTCCTATGATATATAAAGTTGTTTTAAGTGGCTGGAAAAATTCAAGAAATGGAGATCCTTTGACACACGAAGAGAATGAAGTTTTGGAACGTATGAATGAAATTTTAGTTCAATTTAAAAGCGCAAATAAATATCTAATCGTCATGCCGTTGCATAATTTTAATATTCCTTCAAAGTTAAAAGATTATATAGATAACATTCTAATTGCACGCGAAACATTCAAATATACAGAAAACGGTTCTGTAGGCTTATTAAATGATGGAAGAAGCATGATTATTATACAGGCGAGTGGCTCAATCTATACAAATAACGATTGGTATACCGAAGTGGAGTACTCTTATAAATACCTAAAATCAATGTTTGCCTTTCTTGGAATAGAAGATTTTAAAATTCTTCGTATCCAAGGAACAGCCTTATTGAATACAGAAGATGTCTTGCAAAATGCACTTCAAAATTCGGACCAATTATCAGTTGAATTAGCTAATAAATAATGGAGGGATTAACAATGATGTCACGTATGAATTATTATGAAATTGCACCAGATGCTATGAAGATAATGATGGAAATGGAAAAATACACTAAGAACAGTGGTATTGAGAGAAAACTTCGTGAGCTCGTTAAAATTAGAGCTTCCCAAATCAATGGGTGTGCATATTGCATTAACATGCACACTATGGATGCTAAGAAAATGGGAGAAATCGAACAGCGTTTATACTGTATAAGTGCTTGGAGAGAATGTACCTTTTATTCAGAAGCTGAAAAAGTAGCATTAGAATTAACGGAACATATTACGCTTATTCCAGAAAAACGCGTTCCTGATGAATTATATGAACGTGTTCGCAAGCTTTTTGATGAAAAGGCTTATGTCGATTTGGTTATCTTGATTAATCAAATTAACAGTTGGAATCGCATTTCTATTGCTATGGGCAATGTTGCGGAATAATGAAAGGCTGCCTTAACAGGTAGCTATTTTTTTATATGAGTTTGATACCAATTTGAGTCGTACTTTCATTTGTCAGCTCCCCTTATCTCTCCCTTTAACAAAATGTTCAAATGTAAGTTTAGGAAATAAAAAAATTTCCCGGGTAAGCGCAAGAAAAGACAAATTCAATACTACATTCCTCCATCAAGTGACTGATTTCTTCATTATCTTGCTTTTAAAAATGCTGACAGAAGGGATTTTGGAGTATATTTTTGTTCAAATTATTTCCTATTGAGGTTCATGTTGAATACCTTCAATGACCGAATAATCTGTGATAGCTATATTATTCCTCATCATCTCGTAATTTCGGGGTACTTGCTTTGCCTTACCTCTCCCTCTCAGTATGGTGTTTTCGCAAAAAAACACTCGTCATGTAAACGAGTGTTTCGTACTTATTATGACAACCACTTTGATGGTTTCTTTTTCCCAGAATCGAGTCCCCATGAATTCAGGACTCAAGCCGCTATTTTTAATAGTTCGATTGTCTACTTGACAGGGAGCAGTTCAAATTGGTACCTTGGCATACATTTAGTCATGTAATACAAAATGCAGTATAGTGACATTCACACATATCTTCAGTTCTATATCCTTATCCATTAATTGTTTTTGTCTGAAGTCAATCAGCTCTTGTTCATCTACATGAATCATTTTCGATACAATGTCAGTCGATAACATGTAATCTTTTAACAGATCATTCAATAGATATGTTGCCCTCTCTCTTGCATCGAAGCTTCCAAATCCATGGTTTAACATAGCTAATTTATTTTCAATAATTCCCAGCTTATCATTTGTCAAGTTACCTTTATTGTTCATTAAATTTTCTATCTCATTTATAGGCAAATCAACTATTTTTGAAAGTTGCTGGTAATTGAGTTGCAATATCTTGATTAATTCTTGAAAATCTTCTTTAAGGTAATCAAACTGCGATGAATTGGTTACAAATGCTATTTCTGCTTCGCTCTTAAACTCCCCCATAATATGACACCTCTCCTATTATTTACTACACTAATATAATACTATATACTTTTTTGTAATTAATACATATTTAAACTTTTTCCACTAGTATTAATTTTAATCTTCATTGAATTTATGCCAACGAACATGTTGAAGTATTTTTGAGTAAAGGCTATAAATTCAAACCTTTTACATGAACAATAACTTACCTTTACATACCAAAGCCTTTATGAAAGTGCCTTCTTAGTTAGTGATTGATAGCATCGCATCACCTTCTTTCGCAATAAAAATACGCTACTCGATGTGAGTAGCGCTTACTGAAACGATAGGGAAGAAGTAGCTCTTTCTCCCTAATGGAAGACTTATCTGAAAAATCATTTATGTTGCTATCCATTCATATTGAATATCAGCTAAATTTTCTTCGTTTTCATGTCCTCTACCGATGATTTTAAACCCATGTTTTTCATAAAACCGTTGTGCATTTTTATTTACTTCAAATGTGTATAATGTTAATCGCCCACTTGATTGTGCTTTTACTTTTTCTAGTAATGCATGACCTATACCGATTCCTTGATAATCAACATGAATATATAGTTGACTTATTTCGCTTTCGTTATAGGCAGTCATTCCAACCACTTTTTCATCAATTAGCGCTAAATCGATTTGAAACTGTTCAGCTACTATATGATTTAAAAAATATACGTGACGTTCAAAGCTGTGAATTTCTTTCTGACCAATAGCCTGTTCCTTACTATCTCGCCACATACCCACTGTTTGTTCAGCGTATTTGGGATTATACTGGGTAATTATTATTTTGTGTTGGTTCACTACAGCACCTCCTTACAATTGGTTCACTGTATTATCTATGGTTCTCCTGATTTGGTGAATTGCACAAAAGCCAGTTCAACATTCTACCCCCATTCTAATCTTAACCACTTTAAATAATAACAAGGTTTGATGCAATACCTTCTCCGCATTGTGATGAGAAGGTATAACTTAATGAACTACTACAAACATTGATAGATCAATGTTTTCGCACAAAAAAACACTCGTCATGTAAACGAGTGTTTCGTATCTTTTATGACAACCACTTAGGTGGTGTGTTTTTTTCCCAATAGATATCGCCAAGGTTGTAATGTGCCATGAAGTCGTCCTCGGCACTGTGGTAGTGGAAGTTGTAGTAGTAGCCTTCCTGTGGTCTTTTTTCTGTGCGTACATGGAAACGGATTAAATCTGTGCCCGTTTCATTGTTGAAGACATTGAAAATTTTCTCACCATAATTACCACTTGGCCTTTCAGAGATGGTTAAAGATGCGGCAGTTTGATCATCAAGATTAGCCACCGTCATCGCAATGGCTTCTTCCATTTTTGGAAAGATGATGCTGTCGAATTCATTACTAATTTTAGGACCAATTTTTGTGCCAAATTTTATGTACGATTGTTCTCTAGCTGCATCCACGAGCAAGGCATTATAATCGATCGCTTCCTCTTGAATTTGCATCTGTTCGTCACTGCTATCATCACGTTCAGCAGCTAAAGCAGTGCTTGTCCCTGACTCAGGGCCGATGGATGCACGGTTCGAGGGATTTTGATCAAATGCTTCCCAAATCTCATGTGTAGGCGTTATTAAGCCAAATGTTAAAAACGCAACCATGATGACTATACTTTTCTTAACCCACGTTTTCATTTATTGTCACCTACTCTTTATGTACAAATTGGTAATTCTCCTATTATTATATACGTTCTCGCCATTAAAAGGTTTCATATTTCTATAATTCATTGTACAATATTTATGAATAATGTGTCGGTTTTTTAAAGGAGGTACAAAGCATGAGCATCGTAATGGGTATTGGTCTTTTATTAATGTTAGGTTATTTATCATCTTTATGTTTCACGGACTAATTTTTATTTTGTAATCTGTACCCTACAAAGCCCTCAAAAGCCTGTTACATATAGCTTTTGGGGGCTTTTTATTTTTTCTTTATCCTGCATAATAACGCAAAACAATGCATGAGTTGGGGCTAAAATATTACTTTGTAGCGTGTTAAGCAAAAATATTAAAATTACCCCTTCCACGGTTATTAAATAAAAGGAATTGGGGTGGTTATCACGTTCACGGCACCTAAGGTCAATTCAAATACGTATCAATGTTTTTTATCACGACTGGTTAGCCTCTTCATACCAGTACCTTCGTATTTAGTGATTGATAGCATTGCATCACAGTCTTTTATAATAAAAATACGCTACTCAATTGAGCAGCGCTTTCTGAACAAAATGAAACAATAATATTTTATTTTAGTAGAGGAACCAGACGCCAGTATGTTAAGCATCTCCAAATCCATTCCACGGGTCCATAATAAAAATACTTTAACCATATATTACTAATAATTATTTGTGTAATCCAAGTAATCATGCATACTCCATAGATAATTAATGATGGAGAAAAATAACCAATCAACATTGGTAAGATAAATATTCCTACCACAGTTTGACCTAAATAATTACTCATCGCCATTCTTCCGTAAGCTTGTAAAGGATATAAAATATAACTTCCTCTTTTTTTCTTAACCAACCATAATAATAGAAGAATGTATGTTAGCATTAATGGCAGTTGTGAAATGATTAATAAAATGTGTGCTGGCTTATGATTAGTGATCATGAACTGCGCAATGACGGAAATTACAGAAATACTTCCAAGGGTGATGAGCAACCACTTGTGCATTCTGGGACGCATTTTTAATTTCTCAAGAACATCCATATTCATTAAAGTGTAGCCTTCTATAAAATAAACTAAAAATGATGTTAAAGCCGTGATTAAAAGTAGGATATCCAATATAGGGGGCATATGCGTCTTTCCACCATATAACCAATCATAGGCAAATACATTCACTAGTATGCCTATGATATGTAAACTAAAAGTTATTTTAAACAATACTTTTGCAGGGACTTTGTGCAAAGCAAATAGTACTAAACCAACTAAAGCATACGGTAGTAACACATCTCCACCCCAAACTAACGAATGAAGGAATCCTATCACTGCAAGTACAACCATTCGGCGAATAAAAAGTATAGAAGGTTTTCCTTTTTCTTTAGCACGGCTTAAGAAAATAGCTGCACCAGCTCCAAATAAGAGAGAAAAGATAGCGTAAAACTTTCCTGTAAAAATAATATCAATCCAATTACCGCCAGATAATAGCTGACTACCTATGCCAGCCTTTTGTATAAAATTGAAGATATTTACTAAGAAAATACCTATTAAAGCAAATCCTCTAATGATATCAAGTTCATATATTCTATTTTGATTGGGTGAGTTTTCTTTCATTAAATTCATATGATATCTCCTTTCACAAAATTAATAATAGAATTTTGATATTACACCTTACTAACTTAAACCTTACATAATCCTTAAATTCTATTACCTCGGTCTTACCACCTTACTTTTTCGAAAGTTGATTTTCATGTTAGTTCAATATAAAAAAGGCTGTACCCGCCAACAAGATCCTTTTTCTAATAAATCATTGATATTTTTCTCAGTAAGCTTTTTAGTTGCGATTGTTTTATTAATCGAAAACTTACAACCATTTTTATACTCACTGCATCCTAAAAAAGTTTTACGATTTATCATTTGACCTTTCTTAACTCTAATTAATCTAAAAGGCACTTTCCTTGTTTCCAGGAAAGCGCCCGATTGTGGAAATAAAAATTAAAATCTAATTCTCCTTTAAATAAGGGTTTTTATTTCATGTGTTTCTTTTTCCAATCTACTAACGTCATCATTTTTTCGTTATCAGGAAGTTCCATATCTAGTGGTGTTATTAATTCTAATGAATTGCCATCGGGATCATAAAAATAAACAGCAGCATGATGTGGATTATTTTTAAATACTAACGGTTGCATCTCTGGAGAGAAACCAAATGAGGTACGAACTTCAGTATTTACAGATTCTAACCACTCCTTTACTCTTTCAATTTCACACCTATCTACTTTATATGCTACATGACGAATGGATGGATGATATGGAAGATTTACTGTTTCATTTTCCCAAAGGCCTAACCAACTTTCCCCCTTTCCAATCCTCTTTGTTAAGAGTGTAATGATAATGAGTTTGTTCTTCAATTTCAATTTCTCTATTAAAACGAAATCCGCATTTTTGAATAACTTTATTTGAGCCTAAATTGTGAGGTAGAACAACTGTATTAAGCAGCTCTACATCTGTATTCTCAAACAAATATTTTATCAATCCTTTTACTGCATTTGTTGTGTATCCACGACAACTGTATTGCTTTGAAATTGCATAAACAACTTCTCGGTTTGGTTCACTTAGCTCTTCTTTTATACCTGTATTGCAGAAACCAATAAATTCTCCAGTTTCCTTCAATATAATTCCCAACTTCAAGTAATTAGCACCACTAATATTAGGTACAGCTAACAAAAACTTTTTATTGTCGGGTATTTCATAATTCGTGACCCAGTTTAATCGTTGTTCTTTTGTTGAACGCCAATCTGGCAGAAAATTATAAACCTCAGGTTGTGAGGTTAGCTCATAAATAGCATCAGCATCTTCAATTCTAAATTCTCTCAGTAATATGTCACCACAATCTATTGTAAATAAATTGTTCATATTTATCCCCCTATTCCTTTGCTAATATTCATTTTGCACATAAAAACAATTCCTTAAGTAACAATGTCCGCCCAATACATACTTCCACTTCAGTTCATTAATCTAGATAAACTACGTCTGGGTCTCAAAAATCAATTAACTGGTTGCCCTTACCTTTTATAAGAGTTGAGTTGAGTTGATTATATCTGACTTACATTACTTGAAAAAACCTCAAACTTATTTCATAAAAGAAAATAAGCCAATGCGGCATAAAACCACATTGGCTTATTTTAAAAATTTGTTCTTTTTCTTTTCTCTTTTAATACAATTCTTTGAATACTTTTTGATGACAAATAATATTTTTCACACAAAGAAGCTATATTCATCCCGATAGATAATCATTATATATATTAGAATTTCTTAGATCCAATTCTCCTCTGGTAGCAGTACTGGACCCCCAACTCTTTTTACTATCTTTTCTTCGTGGGATATAAATATATTCACCATCAACATATTTCTGTATTAACTCCACCAACTCAGTTGGAAGTATATGCTTTGCTTTTTTATAGCTCATTTTTGCACTCCTAATTTTTAGTATTTCTTTTAGGAAGAGCAAAGGCTACTTTCAATTATTTTATTACGCAATAGCCTTTGCTATGCAAAAATAGTATTCCTTCACACACACTCAATCCTCCTTGCAATTTTAGATTTTAATACAATTTCACTTTACATTTAATACATATTATACCATATCTATTTTTGATTTATAAGAATCCAATCCCTTAATCTGCTTCAAAAATTAGTTGTTTCAAAATAAATATCAACACTTTATTATTAAAATTTTCAACTTCTACAAATTGTTCTCTATGATAATAAATTTGTTTAAATTCGTTACTAATAAAGAGCATAACACCATCCGTAAATATGGACAGTGTTAAATAAAGTTGTTCAATTTGCATTGTAAATTCTTTTTTATGCTAAAAATATATCGTTTAATTTGATAAGTAATACAAAAATCACATTTATTGTGGAAAATTTTATTTCACGGATTATTAACTAGCTTTTTCCGTTTCTTTTATGTCATTTATCCTTAACTAAACACTTTATCCCTAGCATTCTCTACGATCTTTCCTAATTCTGTTTTAACACGTAAAAACGGGCCATCACCTTTAATATACATTCCAATAATAGTTTTTACTATAGGATCGAAATTGCTTTTCGAAAGCTATAAAACTTAGGAGAAGGTTTTGTCATGCAAGGATTTAAAGACAGATTTCTTGACAATCTTCTACGTGGATATTGTATTAGATAATGCGAGCCACGTGTCCTAAACAAGTTTGATACTGTGCATTAGGAAAGAGCGAAAAAATGGTACTTACTATGCCTTTTAAGCCAATAAAAGACTTCCATCCCTTTTATGAGTTCCGTGAGCTGGTCCTTCCTCCTGACCAATACCTACACCTTGAAATTAAAAACTATTTATTCAAATAATCATTCCATAATCCTTGGATTTTCTGTGGTATTTGTATACCTATTTCTGAAAATTTTTCTTTAATAAACTTATAACAATCTAAACTTTTTTTTCTTTTATTATGTTTAATTAAAAATTCTAATAGTAAAAACATATAATGTTCATTAAATTCATCTAACTCTAATAATTTCTGTAAACAATTATAGGTTATTAGAAAATCTTTTGAATTTGGATTTGTAATGTATCTTTCAAGTGCTTGAATTACTTTTTCTTTTAAATTTATTTTTAATTGAATGGACCACATATATTCTTCTTGTGCTAAAAAATCATCTTCATAAAAATTAATGATTTTTTGAATAGACGCTCCATCATGACTAACTTCTTGCAGTAGTTGAATTAATTCATCATAATCACTTTCGATTTTTAAAGTTAATTGGTAATGATTATTCGTCATTTGTATAGCTTTTTCAATGCCATTTTCCTTAAAAAGCTTTCTTAATTGATATATAGAAGTATGTAAATTCTTTGTGGCTTTCTTTAAATCTAATTCTGGCCAAAGCTCTTCTATAAGTAAAGCACTTAATACAGGTTTTTTTTGATGACTCCATAAATAAAGGAACAATTCTCGCACTTTTTTAGTTCGCCACTTTACCACCTCATGTTTAACATCTAGTAAGTAAAAACTACCAAGAGTATGTGCATATAACATGCTATCTTTTAAATTCTTTCTAAGTGTTACTTCTTGTTTCCACTTTTTCTGAGACTTATTCAATGCTTTAATTAAACGCTTTTCATGTACAGGTTTTAATAAATAATCCATAGCCTCTATTTCAAATGCATCCACGGCAAATTGTGCATGGGCCGTCACAAAGATTATTTGTAAGAATGGGTGTTTTTGTAACAATTGTTTAGCCACTTGCATACCATGCATGTCGATCATTTCAATATCTAAAAAGACAAGGTCAACCGCCTCCTTTTCAAGGAAAAGAAAGGCGTCTACTGCATTTGTAAATGCCCCTTTGATGTCAATCTGAAATTGAGTAAGCCGTTTTAACATGATGCTTAGAACATCGATTGCCATTATTTCATCATCAACAATAATTATTTTCATACTCCACCACCCTCTGGTAATAAAACGACAATAGTAGTCCCCTTTCCTTCCTCGCTGTATAAACGTAAACTGGCATTTTTCATTAACTTGAATTTCTTTAAAGGATTCATAAAGCCAATACGTGTACTTTCTTCATTTATCAGCAGTTGAAGTTTTTCCTCAGGGATACCAACACCATTATCATAAATTTTAATGCAGACAAACTGCCCCTCACGCTGAACACTTATTTCCACAGTACCGCCCTCTTGTTTTTTAGAAATACCATGGAAAACAGCATTTTCAACTAAGGGCTGAATAGATAATGCAGGAATCATTAAATTAATGGATTCATCAATATCATATTTAATCGTTAAACGATCACCAAAACGCATCTTTTCAATATATAGGTATGCTTTTACCAGCTCCATCTCTTCATCAACAGAGACAAAACTATTGCGGTAATAAACATTGAGCTTGGCTCGGAAATATGTTGCCAAACAATAAAGTGCTTCCCGGGTATTGTCCATATCCGTATAGCTCAAACCAATAATTGTGTTAAGTGTGTTATACACAAAATGCGGCGTTACCTGTGAATACAAATAATTCATTTCCACTTCTATGGCATCTATTGAAGATTGACGAACAGCTAACAAAGATTCAATGCGAATAAATAATTCATCCGTTGAAACAGGTTTTTGTAAGTAATCATTTGCACCTACCTTTAAAGATAGCACTAAATCAGAATGCTTCATGATTGCTGTTAAAATAATGATTGGAAGTTCCAACATATCATAATGTTTGCGTACTCGTTTACATAACTCATAACCTGACATCCCATTCATCATTAAATCTATTAACATACAATCTACTTTATTATTTTTAATATAATCTACAGCATCAAAGCCATTATCAACAGCTATCACTGTATATCCTTTTACAGCTAAAGCGTCAGCTAAAGCTTTAATATTGATATGATTATCATCCACCACAAGTATTTTTTTATCATTTCCTTTACGAATAAGTGGTAAGTTAAGCTGGAGAACCTCAGTAGTTGTATGTGTGACAATTGGAGGTTGGTCCAGACTTACGTTTTCACCTGTTGCAAGTGGCATCGTAAAAGTAAATGTTGTCCCTTGTCCTAGTGTACTTGTCACATGAATGTCACCATTTAATTTTTCTACAATATTTTTAGTAATACTTAATCCCAAGCCAAGCCCTTCTTTTTTATGTTGATTATTTACTTGATAAAAGGCATTAAAGATTCGATCTAAATCTTGTGCAGGAATGCCAGCGCCTGTATCACTCACTTGGATCACCATATGCTCTGCACGGACATAAGCCGTAACTACAATTTCGCCATTTTCTGTGTATTTCATGGCATTGTGCAGTAGATTATAGAGCACTTGCTTAAAACGTAATTCGTCTGTCAATATAGCTGGCAACGCTAAATCAACCTCATCATGTAAACTTACTTGACTATTTTTAGGCATCACACTACGAATTTCTTCTACTACCTCATTAATAACATCGATAGGTACATGACGAAGGGAAACCCTTACTTCACCAATCATTTGGTTAGATGAAAACGATAAATCCTCTACAAAATGTCCTAAACGCTGTGTCACATTATGAATCAAAATAACTTGCTCCTGTTGCGTCCGTTTCAAAGGTCCTTGCGCACCTTCCATCAAGGTTTTTGATAAATTTAAAATACCATTAAGGGGGGTACGTAGTTCATGTGATGTTTTTAGTAGAAATTCATCCTTCATTTGATTGTGTGCCAGCAATTCTTCTGATAAAGTTTGGATTTTCTCAAAAGCTTGATTAGCCCTGTAATTTAATAATGAAGCAAAGCCGAATAAGATCAGTAAAAACAGCACAAATTCTGTATAATCAATCGGTACACCAATTAAAAAATTAAAAACAAGTAAAATCGTATAACAACAAATAGCGGAAATAACGATTAACATATAACGAACACCTTCAAGTCGATTTAACATCACTTGGATCAGTATCCCTACATTATAGAAAACAATAGGAGCTGTAATACTGATATATATTATTTTTCTTAGGAACATTTCCAAATCAGAAGATGCTCTTTCATTTTTAGTAATTGGATTATAAATACCGTAAAAAACAAACACAATACCGAGTAAGGCGACAATCATATAAACGACCTTTCTCTTTTGTAATTGTGGATACATCGAATAAATAAATAGTGTTAAAGATAGGAGCGCTATCGGAATCGAACCTAACTGTAAACGCAATTGATTGACAGTTTCAAAATCGGAAAATAATAGGAAAAAGATTTTTTGATTAATGAACGACATATAAAATCCTAATGAAATAGTAAAAAGCCCAAAGAACAATTCTTCAATGCGTTTGCGATTCTGTACATAGGTAAAGATATAAACGATTCCAATAACTATATGCCCAATGCTTACTAATGCATCTAAAAACACTTTCCAATTATAATACTGTTGAATAACCTCCACCGTTCCAAATTCAATAGGATAAACAATACCAGACTGAGCAACATTGTAGTTCACCACATGTATGACAATATTTAATTCATTGTTATCACTTTTAGCATAGACAGTATATTTATCATCATTTTCAGCTTCATATTCACTTAACACCGTACTTGCTTTTCCTTTAGCCCCTACTTCTATACCGTTAATAAAAACACGACTAGCCTGTCGGATAGACCGAATATATAAGCCGTAAACTCCCTCCGTTGGTACCTTTATTTTGACGTGATAGGTGCCAACAGCAAGCCCTTCTTCATTTGGCTCTACATATTTGTCCCAATTAAAGGGGATATCTAGTGTAAGTTGTTTATTTTTATAGTTATCAAGCTTTTCCCACGAAGGAATTAAGACGTTTGGATAAAAAGCCCAATCTCCTTCTAGCTTTATTGGTTTTTGTAGTTGCTCCTCCTCAATTTTCACAACACCTTGGTGAACCATTTGAAGATTATTATTAGAGTAATAATGCCAATTGCTAAAGAAAAAAACCAAAACAAACAGCATGATAACACTCATAATAATTAGCATATTCTTTTTCATTATCACGCCTCCGTAGACGAGTAAATTCTTATGTATGTTAACATCTTATTGTTTATGATTCAATCAACTCCCGTTGGAATATTAACATAGAAAACATGAACAAAATCTGAACAATGGATTATTTTAATATTTATAGTTGAAACTATTTCCCTTCAAAATTAATAAGCAGGCTAAGAAAATTCTTCCTTGCCTGATTAAACTTTCATTACTTCGAAAGTTGATTCTTTACCATCCCTATCAACAAGATACATGTGAAAATTAGCTACTTCTTCGATTTCCTTAATTGCCCAATGTGTGACTTTGACATCTGGGAATCTTGGTTTTGTCACTCCATGTAATGGACCGCGTTCAAACATACGGTTCATCATCACGACAGGGTGTGCACGTGTTAAAGCTGCATTTGTTGCAAAGTTTCCATCTTCCAGACCGTTGAGGGTGCTACAGCGCGATTTGCTTCAATGATCCACTGTGTCTAGTGGCCTTTTGTATCCTTGAATGTAATCCAAAACCTTTTTCTATAGAAAGTTGTTTAAAGTTGGCTGAAACTGCGACCATTTCAGCATGTGTGATGTTGGCATTTGCATGGAATTTATCATGTTGATCACCATTCATAAATGCCCTGTTCTTTGACTGAGGCAATCGCTCAAGCAGCACTATAATCTTTTTCCCCATCTTTGAATGGTGCTTTATTTACTGTTTGTCCTTCTGTAAAGCCTAAAATACGTGCAATCATGATGGCTACTTGTACACGTGTTACATTCTTATCAGGACTAATATTAAGAACCATTCGCTCAACCTCTTCAAAAGGTTTAAAATTGCCATGTTATACGCTAGCTCCTTTTTGACAAGAAAAAGGACTCACCAGTTTTGATGAATCCTTAACTTTGGATAGATTTTACGAATCTTGTCTGCATTAACAAGAAGTTTTAACACTAACGTTCATAAAATCATTTGCCTTGATTTCTATATGTTTTTTGTTCTTTCGTTAATATATTTTCTTGCTGCAGATAATCATTTATATCAGAAACAGAAAGATCATTCGCAAGTTTTTTTAAAGATATACCGCTATCAACTAGCCATATGAACTCCTCGTCAATGTTTTAGTTTTTATCTTTCATAACATTTTCATCAACTTCTATTACCGCAGTTATTTTTTTAGCCATACATAAATCTACCACTATAAAATGAAATAACGCTAGTCGTTCAACTCACTTCCAAAGATTCACCATTTTTGATGATTCCTGTTTACTCTAAAACTTAATTATTCTTTTCACTTTTTAAGGGCAAAATTCCAATGGGTATCAAACCAAATCTTTGTCTATTTTCGATTATTTGCACCTTCACAGTATTCCGAATTCAATTTAAAACCAACCTAGGAATGTTTTGTATTGTCATACGCTAAAGGTGTACTAATGCTCCCATGTAGCTATCTAACAATGTGTCACCTGGATTAGTGTAAGTTAGTAAAAGATACTCAAGCAGTGATAACGGTTTTTGTGTCGGGTGTCAAGTTTTACTGTCACTAGGAAAATCAAGTGCTGATTTAGGAATTTTTTTCTTTTCAGGATATGTGGCTTAGTTTCATTTCTATCTCTAAGTACTTTCATTTTATGAGAATTTTTTATTAATACAGGTTTTCAATATATCTTTAGAAAAACAAACTAATTAGTGCTAAAATAGCAGGTCCACCTTGTTTTAATAGAATCGATTTAGAGCTTGTTACGCTTCCGTACAAAGCGACAATGATCACAAAGATTAAAAACATGGCGACAACTTCAGTTTGCTGATGAGAGAAAAATAAACCATACAATAAGGCGATCGCAATCAGACCATTATAAATGCCTTGATTTTTGAAAAGAACTTGGACATTTACATTCTTCAATGTTTCCTCAGACAGATTAAATGTTTTTGCTGTTCTTTTGGAAGTAGTTGCAAACGTTTCTAAATACATAATATACAAATGCTCAGCTGCTACGAGTAAGCTTAAAATAAAAGTTAATGAAGACATCCTAATCACTCCTAAAAAATCTTTAAAAAAGCAATGTCCGCAAAAGAAACAGGGACATTGCCTTATATTATTTATTAAACCTTACAATACGATCCATTGGTAGGCGTGAAGAACCATACGCTGGGGCAGCTGCTTCCCCAATGGCTAATAATAAAATCGGAATTTCATTTGCTGGTAATTCCATGTATTCAGCGAATTTCGCTTTATCAAACCCACCCATTGGAACGGTATCATAGCCCATTTCCTTCGCTAATAGCATGATTTGCATAGAAACTAAGCCAGCATCAAAGTGTACAATATTTTCTAATGTTTTTGTCGAAGCTGAGCCATACATTGCCAATGCATCTTGTGCAAGCTTATTGGCAATTTGTTCAGGCATGTAGCCTAATTCCACATTTTTTGCATAGATTTCCTCAGCATTTACGTACATTTCAATATCACCAATGACAGCAATAATGGCAGAGGCTGTTTCGATTTGCTCTTGATTAAATGAAAAGAAGTTAATATTCTTTTGAATTTCCTTATCATCAATGACGATAAAACGCCATGGCTGCATATTACTTGAGGAAGGTGCTGAAGTAGCATCCTGTAGCAGCTGCATGATTGTGTCACGCGAAATTTTAGTTTGAGCATTGTATTTACGTACAGATTTACGCATTTGCATAATTTGTTTTAGTGTTGTAGTGGATAACATGTACTTTCCCTCTTTTCGAAAATTAAACTGCTTTTATTGTTACATTGATATTGCCCATTGTGGCTTTTGAATAGGGGCATACAGTATGTGTGACCTCTAATAATTCCTGTGCTTCCTCCAGTGCTAAGCCTTCAATATGTCCTTCAATGTCCACAGCAAGCACATAGTCAAAAGAAGCCTGTTCCATTAATTTAACTGTTACTTTAATTGTTGATGCGTTTTTTAGTTTCTTTTGGCGTTTAATTAAATCTAATGCACTATTAAAGCAGGCACTATAGCCAGCCGCAAATAATTGTTCTGGGTTTGTCACATTGTCTAGTTTGGAGCCTGGTGGTGCAATTTTTAACGATAATGATTGATCTTCTGCATAGGATGTGCCACTACGGCCACCTTCATTAATCATTGTAGTTGCGTATAATTCTTTCATAATTAAAAACCCCTTATCTTTTGTTGTTAATTAAATTGTGTACAATCTAATTTTTACAAATTGAATTGTACACAATTTAATTGCGTTTGACAAGTAGGAACTTTATTTTTAATATAAATGGTAGTAGAAGAACTTTAAGAGGGGATTTTTATGCCTAATCATTTAGATAATCAACTGTGCTTTCTTTTATATGCAACATCAAAGGAAATCACTCGACAATACACCTTATTATTGAAGCCATACGATCTTACTTATACAGGCTATATTACTTTATTAGCTTTAGAGGAAAACGAACAGATAACCGTGAAAGAATTGGGACAACGTTTATTTTTAGATTCAGGAACATTAACACCATTATTAAAAAAATTAGAGGCAAAGAATTACATTTGTCGTGAACGTTCGAAGGATGATGAACGACTAATGAAAATATATTTAACGAATGAAGGCGCAAATGTACGAAGAAAACTTCCAGAAGTGTCTCGCCAAGTGATGAAGCAATCCAATATCTCGGAGCAGCAATTTGTACAACTGAAAAATGTACTTCAAGATATCGTATACAACGACTGGAAAATAAAAGATGAAAATTAAGAGAACTGTTTTTCGAAGTTTAGGTTTGTCATAAGCGGCGTATGTATAAAAATGTGCAAGTTAGAAGGATCGGGGCTATATTGGCTTCGATCTTTTTTGTTTTCCCCCACCCCTTTGTGACTCGATTTAAAGTAATAACGCTTAAATTTTAGTATACTTACATTTAGTGATTACTTTAATTTGCACCATAGATTGAGGCTAAACTAACGAAATAAATAATATTGGAAGTAGAGGTGTTTATTGATGAAAACATGGACGAAGACTATAAACATAAATGCCCCCATCGAAAATGTTTGGAAATTGCTTGATGGCTCTCTAGCTGATTTGCAGAAGATTATGCCACAAGTAATTGAAAACAAGCCTGTGAACATAACGGAAGAAGTGGTTGGTAGCATTTATCGCCAAAAATATAAAGAAGGAAAACGTATCGAGGAGTATGATGTAGAAACATTTGAATATACGAATACACCCGATAAAAAAATATTGAAGGTAGGTTTTGTACTCGCTAATCTGTTTGAAATTACGGCTTACTATGAATTAAATAAAATAAATGAAACAGAGACTTCCTTTACTTATACCGTAACAAATAATGCGTTGAAATGGTTTGTCAAATTATTTTTATTGTTTGCTTCGGACAAAGTAGTCGTTGAATTTTTAGATCGTGTCAAAAAAGTCGCCGAAGCACAAGAATAGAATAGCACCTAAAAAAAATAAACCGTAGAACTCCATGTGATGAGCTTCTACGGTTTATTTATGACTAAAAGTCTGAACCCGTAATTTCTTTTAATTTACCGTTTTCTTTAATCTTTTTAAGGCCTTCATTTAACTTATCTAAAAGCTCCTTGTTCCCCTTTTGGACCATGAAACCATAGTATTCTTTTTCAAACGAATCATCTTTGATTACTTTAATCTTGTCATTTGGATGTGCCTTGATGTATTCATAAACAACTGAATTATCACCAATTGCTGCCTCTACGTTGCCATTCAGCATCTCTTGAATAGCGATTGGTTGATTTTCGAATGCAAGAATGTTTGGACTAGATTCACCCTGTAGCTTGTTGGCAGCCATATGACCAGTAGCATTAATTTGTACGGAAATCTTTTTATCCTTTAATTCATCTAATGATTGGATCTTTGAATCTTCTTTCACCACGATTAATAATTGAGATTCGTAATACGGCTCAGTAAAATCAAATGTTTCCTTACGCTCGTCTGTAATTGTAATCCCTGCACCACCGATATCTGTTTCACCATTTTTAATTGTTTGGAATACAGGCTCCCAACCAATACTTTCCCATTTCACTTCAAAATCCATCTCATCTGCGATTGCTTGTAGTACATCCACATCAATCCCTACAATTTTCCCTTTATCGTCGAGTGATACGATCGGTGCAAATGTAGCCTCAGTGCCTACCTTATAAACTTTTTTACTATCTCCATCACCTGATGATGTATTGTCCTTCGCACCGCAACCCGCTAAAACTAGCGTGAAAGCTGCCATAATTGTTAGCAACACCATTAAATTTCTTTTCATAGCCCATCCCCCTAGTTTGATATTTTTCCATAATGCGTATTATTTTTCGCAATTCGGAAATGTAAGACTATTACGTAAATTATAGTGACAATATTCTCTTTAGACAATACTTTTTTTGTATAAAAATAATCATTTCTTTATAAATAGAAATATTTAACCTTATTTTTAGTATAAAAAGAATTTATTGGTAAAAAACAAGATGGATATTTATCCAATTCTTCCCTTAAATTAGATATGCAAAAAAAATCCTCCTAAGGGAATCTTTCATAGTGTTGAAAATCAAAGCAATAAATAGTATTTTTAGCAAAGGTTTTCAACTAAAGTGAAGGTGTTCACTACTCTTTATGGCACTTTGGAGGACGTTGGCGGAGCGTAAATCAACCTCTCGCCTTACCAAAAGGTCTTTTCTGCTAGTGACATCATCTTTTTTCAACAACATGAAAAAGAATCCCCCTAAGGGAATTCTTTTTTGACCATTTGGACCTTCATCGTATCGGATTTTCGAAATTCCAATTCGTATAAATGGCAGCGGCCTGAACTGGGTGTGCGGAGGTATCTTCTGTATAGCCGCCGATTAAATTACCTACTCTAAATGTAGGCTCAAAAAACTGTTCTTCCTTAGGTGGCGCTGTCGGCCCATCTATTCCTATTTTGGTTTTGTCTGTAATGACTACTTCCATGCCATTATCCAACGTAAAGCTCAGCCCATCTTCTCCGACATCTGTAATGGTCCCTTCGATATTTACTAGCGCACTGGCTGCAGGAGCTGAGTGATCCGCAACAATTCTCTCCGTTAAATCTATCGGTGTATCATGATTTATATTGACCATAGCAAGGACAGCAATCACTGCACAGGCTACTAAGCTTCCTACACTTATTTTTACTTTTTTCATAAAGGCCCTCTTTTCTTTTTTCTCATATTCCATCATTTCTTTCTGCATCTTACGTTTAAATTCATCAGAAGCATGAATCTGCTTCATCACATTCTTATAAGCATTCATCACACTTTGCTCCCCTCTTCTAGAATCGTCTTCAGCTTCATGCGTGCCCTTCTCAGCTTTGAGCCTACTGTGTTGACGTTGATCTCCAATAAATGAGCAATTTCTGCCGTTGTGTAACCCTCGTAATAATGTAAATAAACAATGACTCTCTCTTCTGGAGGAAGCTCAAAAATTTCAGTGAGAACCATCTGCTCCTCTTTTGCAATAAAGGTCATTTCTTCTGTTATTGGTACCGTCTTCTTGACACGTGAGGACTTAAAATAATCCTTACACTTGTTAAATGTCACTTTAATGAGCCAAGCCTTTAAATGTGCTTCATGAGAAAAAGGCTTTTTCTGCCTCATAAGTGTCAGATAAACCTCCTGCACAATATCCTCCGCCTCAGCCATATTTTTGGTCTGTTGTACAGCAATTCGTATAAGGGTGTCACTATATGTTTGAACAATTTCTTGCACACATAAGCCAGCAAACTTTATCATATTTTTCACCTAACCTCCTTCACGACATAATACGATTCAACTTCAATTATTCGTGCAACAGATACTTTTCAACTTACATTTTAATAAAAAAGAAGAGACCATTCATTAGACATCCCAAATGAAATTCCCCTTCTTATCCGCTATTAGGTTACTGAAAAATAGGCATGCAAAAACCCACAAACCATAGAAGATTTGCGGGTTCTCTCTCATCATTGCCAAGCCTGATTGTCACACTGCCATTGCTTAAAAAATTCATCCTCAGCCAAAATAGCTTCATAAACAGGGTTAAAAAATTGTTTCAGAATCCCTGTTGACTCGAACGTAGGATTTAGCTCGATTGTAAAATGATAACGATCAAATAAGTCCACAATATACGCCTGTAATTTTCGTCCTTCAATAGGTTGCGTTTGTAGCAATTGTTGTACTTCACCTATTGTTTTTTCAATCTTTTCTAATGCTGGATACTGGTATATTTCGATAAATTTTTGTGCGATCACGAATTCCGTTGGATATGTATAAAGCACCGCTGCCTTACTGTCTAGCAAGCTCGGAAAAATAATAGTCTTCGGTGTTATTCGCATGTTTTCGTTAAAGGTAACCCTTACTTCTATGTATGATGTCATTTGGCCCAATGTAGCTGGAATAGTTAAATGAATACTGTCATTCGTTACAGTAGATTCGATTTGCTGTGCGTCCCATTCAATGCCATCCTCTGGTACTGCCATCGAGCAAATTTCTTTAAAGGCCTGTTTGACAATTTCATGTTGATGAACACTCGCTTGAGCTGTCAGTGTGACTTCTTTGGAGGGCTTCACCAATCCATTTGTTAATGCAAATAATAGTAGCTCTCCATCTAGATAAAATTGTTCGTCATAGGATGATGCTGATAGACGATAAAGTAGTCTTTCTTGGCAATAGCGTGCTACTAGCTGATCCATATTGTCTTGCCGTGATGTAGCTATTTCTGTTAATTGTGTTACTACATTCGTAGATAGTGTGTCGATATTTTCCATAGACATCCCTCACCTTTTTGATTTTTCTGATATCTTTATTGAGAATTTAGATTTTTACTAAAATTCATGCTTTTATTATCACTTATTTATGGATGAGAGTAAACGGTAATGTATACCAAAAAAGCCTGTCATAGTTAGACATGACAGACTCTAAAAATTAGACAAGGGGCAGCCTCGCTGTTGCGAAACTACCCCTTTAGCATTTATAGGTAACATTCTCGTAAATTGTAAAAGTCTCAACCCAATCGTCTGGGGAATATTATCTTGAAACCAGATTCGTTTCATCACCGCGGTAAAATTCCACTGTGTGCCTTCTAACTTAAGCAACGCAAACCCTACCATCTTTTGCGTCCTTGCAGCCCCAAAGCATGCGCCAGTGTGAATAAGTATCTACAAAAACAAAAAGCAGAATGCCAGATTACGGAAATATGCTACCTAAAATAGCACGTTTCCTATTATAGCATCCTATTTTATAAAAGTAAAGGTCAATATGTGATTACTACGGAATGCAAGCCAACACACCATTGATTAGAAGGCTTGTGCAGATCAGGGTTCGCATATCTAATTTTACATATTATCCTAACAATCTTTTATTACCCTATACTAAAAAGAGGCTTGTCTCAAGAACAAGCCTTTATACGTCTAACACACCATAATGAAATTTTGCTGTTACTCGTTCATGCTGCTGAAAGCCATAGGTCGCAAACCACTCTGATCGAAAATGTGCCTTTAACACCACACGCTTTTTCGCTACACGCTTGGCTTCATGAACCCATTCATCCGTTAATGTCACATGCTCCCCTGCTAGCCGTAGTGCCTGAAAATTATTGGCCTCTTCAATAACCTCCTCAAACATCGGGTCCATATAGACCACATCAAACACATTGTCTGGTAAGGTTTTTAAATAGTGAACAGCCTCAGACTGAACAACCTCAATGTGCCGCATACAGGCAGTTAACGGTAGCTCGGCTATATCATAGGTTTGCATCCCCTGTCTAACAATAAATGCCACATTCGGATTCGCTTCCAGTCCCACAACACGACCTGCTTCACCCACTGTATAAGCCGCTAACATAGCATCCGCCGCTAAACCTAACGTACAATCCAGCACCGAATCCCCCAGTTGAAGCTGTGCCGCTTCCAAAAAAGGCTCTGCCTCGCCACGGGCAACACGCTTTAATCGAAACGCCGCAGAATTGGGATGAAAGAAAAATGGCTCCTGTGCCCCATAGGCATAATACTCGTAGCGATTCTTCCCAGCGACCATCACATGTGCCTGTAAGTCCTGTGAAATCTTGCGAACAGAGCGCTTTTTCCGTGGCTCAAATGCAGCACCTAATTCTTGACACGCAAAAGCAGCGAGCGCCATCGATATATCGTCTGGTCTGCCCGCTGTCGTCACAATCGTTTTTAGTTCTCGCATGTTTGCTCTAGCACGCCAGTTAAATGAGAGACAATTTGCTCCACAGGGAATCCCTCAATTTGTTCACGTGGGATAAAGTAAGCCAATTCCCCATCCTTTAAAATCGCCATAGATGGTGAGCTAGGTGGCACATCCTCAAAATAACCACGCATCGCCGCAGTCGCCTCTGGGTCCTGCCCCGCAAACACCGTCACAAGATGATCTGGCTTCACCGCTGCAATCGCCTCACGCGCTGCTGGACGAGCAAGCCCTGCCGCACAACCACAAACCGAATTAATCACCACTAACGAAGTCCCCTTCGTCTCCGCCATAAATTCATTCACCGCATCAGCCGTTGTCAGCTCTGTAAACCCAGCCCCCACAAGCTCCTCACGCATCGGCTTCACAACCTGCTTCATATATTCATCATAAGCGTTCATGCTTTTACCCTCTTTCATATGTATTCGCAAAGCTTATTATAGCAAGGTTTTGTGTGAATGTACAAAGACATGCTTTTTGCTTGATTTCGTAGGTTTTCAGGAGGAATGTGACTTTTTCGTGATTTTGGTGACTTTTTTGTGTAACGGATAGTGGTTTTATTTGGGGTCGTTACACATCTGAAAATGGAATAGATACAATCATAGTTACTTATTTCATGGAACTAAAAAAAGCCCAGAATCAAGCTTTAACAATGGTGAAACAGATTCTTTTTAATTAAGACCTTTGAGAATAATAGACTTATAAATTTTTCTAAATATTTACTATGCATCGTTTTGGCAATATTATTTATTCAATAAGAGTGAGTATATGACTTTTTTCTTACTTTAAGTAACAGATGCTTTAGTTGGTTAACTAGAAAGTTTTCATAGGGTGTTCTTTTATATTTAAAAGGTGTAATAACTCTAATTGAGTAGAATAACACTTAAATAATCCATAATATTAAAACCTTTTAATCTATTATACGTATTAACTGGTAATATATTTAAAAGGAGGTGATATCATTGCTGGTAATGCAGGTAATCATCGCGATGGTGCAGTTACAGATCGCAGTCAATTCAAAGGACCTAATTGTAACTACATCAAACGAGATACAAATATAGGGAGTTTCATGAACCAAAAAACTTCTGGCGGGAAGTTTAAAGGTGTACGTATGGAAAAAAAATTGCCCTAACCCATTGAAAACATCTACATTTAGCTATTCTATATTCTAAGCCTTCTAGCTTTTCCATGTTTTTACGAATCTCCTTTTCAATCATTTGATAATGTTCTAATTTGTCTTCAAGGGATGCAATACGACCGTTCAAACGATCTGTACGTTGTAAAGTAATATCTAATCCATACTTTCCTGCACCTATTGAGGCAAATGGCAAATGTCCATTCTTGCCTATCCAATATTCTTTATCTACTTCTAACATTTCAATCTTTGCTTTTACGATATCGATAATGCGTAAAAAATCCGCATAGTTCTTAAATGATCTCCATTCCTCTTTTTGCCCCTTTTAGTTCACTTCAATGTATATTATGTTGAACACATTACATAGTTTTAATACCATTTATCACAATGCTCCACGATAGACCTTTATTATAAAAATTTTTTTCTTCTTCTGTAGAAATTCTGTGCATCTAACTTCCTCATCTCTTTTTTGTCTTATAATACATTTTTCTTACCTAAGAATAGAATGTTCCAGCCTTTAGTTAAATACTAAATATTATCATAAACACCATCTACGATGAGTTGTTAAAACTTCACTCTTTAGTTGTTTTAGGTATTCCATTGAATAAGAAATAAAGATAAGGTGTCAAACATACAAAGAATAATAATAAAATAATATTATTTGTTTCATTCATAAGTAATGTTGTGGTTAGAGTTTCTGACTTTTGACTTTTCTCAAAAGATTCTTTTACCACTTCTGTTTCTTTTTCTTGCATAGACATTAACATCATATTTGTCATTATTGGTATAAAACCAGCAAATACAGTCCATCCAGCAAAATATTTTTCGTGTCTATCATTTATTTCTATTATTTTTTTCCCTCTAATCTCTATTTTATATAAATATTCAATTGATAATTTAAATACGTTATATATAATAAAGAACAATATAGATATAATAATTACAATAAAAAATGCTAAATTTTTATTATTTTCTTCTATAAAAATATCAATATCAAAATAATCAAAAAGTTTCGATATTCTTTCGAGTATCCACGTTCCTAATAAAACAGAAATAATTGATAACAGCGCTATAAAAGAGAAGGTCCCATAAAAAGACATTGTTTTATCAACTAACTTTTCAAATTTCTCAGATATTATCATTCTATATATAAGTAATAAAAAAGGACTATTAATAAAAACAACAACCTTTTATTACCTTCAATTTTCATAAATATCATAGTGCATAAATAAAAAATAATATAAAAATAACCTATGTATATTACATTTAAAATTTTATTGTTTTTTATCATACTCTTCAATATCACACTCCATTTTGATAATAGTTTCTAACCAACCTATATACTTAGATATCTTCCTATATCTCCCATTCACTAAAATTACAATTACAATACATACAAAAATAAAAAACAATCCAAATAATGGCATTATTAAATTAGTTGATAAAATAATTATTTCTGCAAAATTATCATATACACTTGTAAGAGTAGTAGTGGAACTCCCACTACTAATCTCCTCCATTACTACCCCTAAATGGACATTATAGAAATTAAAGATAATAACTAACAAAGTTCCAAAAGTAGCCACAAATGCTGTTGCCATCGCAATTAAAACATTAGTTATATTTTGTACCAAAATATTAAAAATAGAATTCTCACTTTTAAGAGCATTTTTTAGAAATATAATTTCATCATTACTATGAAATTTCTTAAATGTTTTTAAAAATTCCACATGTTCTTCTACTGTATTCCTTTTTAGAAATTGCTTTTCAATTGCCCTAATATAGCCAACTGAACTATTTTTTGTTCTCTTTAATATATTGATACTTCTATCGTTCAAATTAGTTTTCCCCCAATATTAAAAATAGTAATATATTCTATTTAATACTATTATATCAATATTTATTAGTTAGTTGATTTATAAAGGGAAGAAAATTAAGTCTAAAACTCCTCCCCCTCATCAAATTCAACTCGCTTTACCTTCCCTTGATAAGTAAAAATTTTAGTCTTCGTATGCGCTGGAAGCTCAGAGAATTTTGCAATACCATCTGACAAGACAATGATACAGTTTTCAGGTAGTTCCATAATGTCAACTTGTAACATACCCTCACTTGAAATTTCTAGTTGTTTTAAACGCATAAATGCTTCCCCCTTATGCTGTTCTTACACCTACTTCAATGGCACTTAACGTTTGTCTTGTTATTTCAAGACCTCGTGCCACTTCTGTGTTTTATCTCCTCGAAGTTTAATTAATTTCTCTCTCACGCTTCACCTCTCCTTAAAAGTAACATTTAGTTACCTAATAACCTCAATACAAAGCAACCATATGTTGCTTATAATACTTTTAGCAACTATGAGTTGCACACAGCAACTCATTGTTACGATATAATAAAAATTGTTTAATATTTACTAAACTAAGGGGGATTACAATGCTCTCAATTCGTTTAAAAGCCTTAAGAACACAGCAACGTAAGACCCAACAGGAAATGGCTGATTTACTTGGGATTACAAGACAAGGTTATGCAAAATATGAAAATAATTTAGGTGAACCTGATAACTCAACACTAGCTAAATTAGCTGATTATTTTGAAGTAAGTACTGACTACCTTCTTGGACGTACAGACAATCCAGCAAATACACAGCAAGAAAAAGACGAAGCTGCTTTTCATGCCTTCGCCAATGATCCAGAATTAAATGTATTTTACAGGGAGCTTCCTGAATCAGATGAAGAAGCAGTGCGCAAGCTTCGCAACATTTGGGAAATCATAAAGAACGAGAAAAAATAGGACATGCTGTAATGGCATGTCCTTAAAGACAACCCTAATATGTAAAATTAAAACATAAAAGGTATATATCATATTTTTTTATTCTCTTAATAGTAATATTTACACATTACTTTTTTCATAAAATTATAAAATACTGGAGGAAATAAGATGGGTACTTCAAAAAGCAATATCTCTGATAAAGTAAAAAAGCTTTTAAAAGATAAACCTTTTCAAGAATTGAAGAATTTGGCACCAGAAGTTTCTAAAAAAGTTTTAACAAAAAAAGAACTAAATAATCATTTAGGCGAAGAAAAGAGCATAATACAATCCTTTGAAATTGTATCAAGAAATTTTAAAGGAATTTCTACTGGTGGATTTAAAGGCAAATCTAAAAAAGAAGTAATCGACAATCCTTTAACACTTGAAGAATTTCTTAGTATGATACTTGATCAATTAGATGATTTAGGTATAATTACAAATTCACTTCTTGAAAAAGCGTATAAAATAGCAATGACTACATGTCTTCAAGATGAAGAATTCGATATTTATATATTTGCTCAACTTCTATTTTATCATCTCATTCAAGAAATACTGAAAAAGGATTTATATGATACATTAAAAAATGTTTATGATGATGTGCCATATGATAAAATAAACGAGCTTATTTTAAATCTAACTAATCAAATAATGAACACATCTATTTATAGCTTGGTTGATGAATTTGTTAATAAAAAAATTCCTATTACTAATATAATTAATGCCATTGTTTCAGAAACACAGAATGCAAGCTTTGGGGAGTTCTAAATATGGTTTCAATAAAGATTTTAAATAGCCTACACGCTTCTTTATTAACTGGCTTTCCTTATGATTACGCTGATGTAAAACAACTACCTATAATTGATTTAGTAACTACAATGGGAGCTATATACTATAAAGATGTTATTTCTACTTCAAGAAAAAAATTAAATATTGTTATTCCAGTTTTTGAGCCTTTAAAATGGAACTCTATTTCAAAAGAAATTAATCAATTAGCCAACTGGGTTTCTGGAGAACAATTTAATATTAGTTTTATACAAAATAAAAACTTAGAATTTAATAACTCATTAGAAAACTTTAGCTTACCTTTACCAAACAACCATTCAGTAACATTATTTTCTGGTGGATTAGATTCTTTAACAGGAGCATTTAGAAATTATAAAGATAGTATAAAAAGTGATTATTTGGGATTCCTGAATAAAAGTGAAGAAGCAACATATCAAAAAAATTTACAAA
This sequence comes from Lysinibacillus sp. PWR01, assembly GCF_043359455.1. NCBI lineage: Bacteria > Bacillati > Bacillota > Bacilli > Caryophanales > Bacillaceae > Lysinibacillus > Lysinibacillus sp. PWR01. Next base: position 113,275 of record NZ_JBHERJ010000096.1, read on the forward strand.
AATTTTATTTAGAAACTTTTTCGACAGAAGTTATGCTTATCCCAAAACCTGTTCCAAAAAAGAATCATTTAGTTCAGTCTACCCGTTCGTTGCTTTATCTTGCATTAGCAATTGCTAAAGCATACTATAATGAGTCAAATGATGTATATTTATATGAAAATGGGGTACTTTCATTAAATCCTGAGATAAATAATAGATTTACAACAAAAACAACTCACCCAAAAACTATATATCTTTATAAGGATATATTGAGGAAGATAGATATTAATATTGTAATAAATCATCCATTTATATTTTCTACTAAAGGTGAAAAAATAAATGCTATGAATGAAGAATTTAAAAAACAAATTTCAAGTACATTTACTTGTGGGTCAGGCAGATTAAAAAGGCAAGATGTAGTACATACTGGTCAATGTGGTGTATGTATTCCCTGCCTATTAAGAAAAATATCCATTGCTGCGTTTGAAAATGAAAAATATGATACTACATATTTTTTTAATTATGGAATTAAATTTGATGACATAGAACAATCAAGCTATAAATTTGAATATGAAAGTAACATTAATTATTTTGAGAATTACTATAACCTAATAAGAAATGAAAAATTATATATTGAAACTCGCCTTAGTGAAAGGTATTATGAAGAGAATGATTATATAGAAAAAAATAACATAATGTTTATAAAATTCGCTAATGAATTCGAAAGGTACATGGAGAAATATGACCCTAATTGATACACATGTCCATATTGATTTTTATCCTGATCCAATGAAAGTTGCTCTAGAATATGAATCGCTAAAGATTTACGCAATGTTTGTGACAAACTTGCCTGAAATATTCAAGAAACATTCATCATCATTTAAAAATTTTAAATATGTACGACTTTGTATCGGTTATCATCCTCAGGTTTCAAGTGAATATAAATTTAATAAGGATTTATTTTGTGATTATGTACAAACAACAAGGTATATCGGGGAAGTCGGTTTAGATTTCCAAGACTCAGATGAAGTAAACAAACAAGCACAAATTAATGCATTTGAATATATTACATCTGAAAACTTCAACAAAGGCCGAGTATACTCTATTCACAGTAAAGGTACAGAAGATATTATTATAAGTATTTTGAAGAAAAATAATGTTAAGCATGCAATATTCCATTGGTATAGTGGTAAATTAACAACCCTAGATGAGATTGCAAACCAAGGTTATTATTTTTCTGTCAATCCTAAAATGCTTTACAGTAAAAACGGTCAAAAAATTTTGAGCAGGATTCCTAAACACTTGATTCTATTTGAAACAGACGGCCCATTTGCACGTTTGAATAGAAAAATTTTATATCCTAAAGATTTAAAAAGAATATACTTAGAATTCGAAAAAAATATTCCCGACTTTGAAAATACTGTATTTAAAAATTTCAGACGACTTCTGATTGAAAAAGATATATACTAACCTCACTTCCAAAAGGTGGGGTTTTATTGTACACTTATAACGAACATTTGTTCTACAATATTATTTTGGGATGTTTGAATGAGTTATACAACACATACAGAAGATTTTATTCAGGAGTTTTATACAAGAATGGGCATTTTGAAACCACAGCATCTTGAATTTCAAGAAATATCCAAACAACTTGGTGTTCATTTATTTTACTGGCAAGATATGAGCCAAGCCCTCTTTTTGAAAGATCAGGCATACATATTTATAAATGAAAAACAGACAAATCAGCTAAAATGGCAAGATTTTTGCCATGAGCTAGCACACGTACTTTTACATAGTGGGCATCAAGGGCGTATGTCCCCCCTATTCCGTGAGTACCAAGAGAACAAGGCAAACAACTTTATGTATCATGCTTGTGTTCCCTCTTTCATGCTGGATGAGATAGAGCCGTGTAATCTTAATGTTGAATATGTGCAGCAGCAATTTAATGTGGAATATGATTTTGCCTTCAAGCGATTAGAACAATATTTCAATAGAAAGCACTTATGCTGAATTGGAATAGGAACTTAACTGTCTCTGTTCTATATTTGAAAACAGAATGATATAAGCATTCAAAACTAATGAAATGAAGGTGAATGATTTGAGCTTAGGTGAGTTATTAAAGGGACTACGTGGTAATGAGGGTTTACGTGATGCTGCAAAGCGTATGGACATTACGTATTCTTACTTAGCTATGCTTGAAAGAGGAAAAGATCGTCGTACTGGTAATCCTATCAAACCAACACCAGAAACCCTACAACAAATCGCTAACGCCTATAAATATGATTATTATAAGTTAATAGAAGTGGCAGGTTTCTCGGATGATCCTATTTATAATCCAGCATTAAAAGAACCTTTTGCTCATAATCCCACATTACAGCAATGGTATAAAATTCTCCCTCATTATAATGAGAAAGAAGTTGAGAAACTAAAAGTAATCTGGGATGTAATTCATGAAGGTGGTGACAACTAGTGCATTTCGTACAAATAAATAAGACAACATGGCGTTGTACTGGTGAGGGCCCCCGTAACCCTTCCACTGGTAAACGTCGACAAATTACACGTCGTGGTAAAAGTAAAGGTGAAGCTCGTAACAGAGTAGAAAAAGCTATTGCTGAGCTAAAGAAAGCATATGCCTTTGATGAAAAGATTACGTTTGATGAGTTTAGCAAAGATTGGTTGAAGCTCTATAGGACGAGGGGCAATAAGGAAACAACAAATGAACATCGTGCCTACTGTATTTCCCTACTCAATCGTTACTTAGCGAAAAAGAAAATGACTGCGATTTCAACTATTGAAATACAAGGTGTCCTCAATCACCTATTTGAAAACGGTACTGCATTTAATACACTACGTGGCACTCACAATGCAGCCAAAATGATTTTTGCCTATGCAAAGGAAACTGGATTGATTGAAATAAACCCTGTAGAAGCTACTTTTGTACCGAAGAAGAAAATGACGTTAGAAGAAGTTACTACAGAGGAAACAGAGAAGCTTTATTTAGAAACAGATGAATTGAAGGAATTTTTAAGTTACGTGGACAAGCATCGTAATATTATGTATCGCACTTTGATTTACACAATCGCCTTCACAGGTATGCGCCCAGGAGAAGCTGTTGCTTTAAAATATGAGGATGTCGATTTAGTGAAGAAGGTTGTTCACATCAACAAAACAGTGTATGCGAAAAAAGGTATACGTGGTGACTTTGAGCTTACCCCCCCAAAAACATTTGGTAGCATCTGCTCCGTGGATATCGATGATATTGTAGTAGAAAAATTGAAGCAGCTCTATCAATGGCGTGAGGAACGTGAATGGATCAAATCCGATTTTGTATTCGGTGACAAGGAGGGCATCCCCCCCTACCGTCAAGATGCTCAACCAAACCGTCCGGCGACTGGGTGTTCTTACTGATATACAAAAACAATTCCGCACCTATATCCTCCACCATACACATATAAGTCTATTGGCAGAGGATGGTGTAGATTTGAATTTTATTATGAATCGTGTTGGTCATAAAAACTCTGAAACTACTACGAAGATTTATTTACATGTTACGTCTAGAATGCGTGCAGCCGCTACCGAGAAAATGCATGCTAAGTTTACTGAGTTGTTAGATGAATAAGTTGTGAAAAAGAGAGATATTAAGCAAGTCGCTTAGTTTCTCTCTTAATTAAAAATTTATTAATTTTCTAAACAGCATTTTTTATATTTTTTCCCACTACCACAATAACAAAGGTCATTTCTATTTATCTTAACTTCATTTTCTGCGATATATTCTATAAAACTATAGCAATCTAATACACATTTATAACAAATATAAAATATCAAATCATTATTATAGCTTATTGCGTTCTTCCCAAACAAACTACCAGGTCTCAAGTTATGTGCAAAACTATTTCTAAATAAAGATAATTCTTTAAATTCATCTTTACTCAGTAAAAACCGCGCTTTGTTCACGATTTTACCGGAAAAATCTAAATCTGAGAATCCTTCGAAATATGCTATTTTTTCGTATCTAGGATATGATTTAGTAATATATTTAGTAACTTTGTCAAAACATGCATGTATTCTTTGCAAAATAGAATAAATTAAATAACTCTGATCAATGGTCGTAATATAATCACTTTCCATACACCATTTTCTATAAAATTCTCCCGTTTCAATATTATAATATTCAATTAGACATTTCTGACATTCTTCTAATCTAAAAAAGACATCAAATAAATACTTAATATTACTCGAATTGTATCTACCAAAATTTCTTAATAATTTAAACAATTTATTTTTCTTAATTTCTAATTCCATTAAATCAATTTTTTCTTCAGAATCAGGTACAAAAGTTGGTAGTTGTGAAAAATGATTAAGCATTACTATATTAATCGACTTGCTTTTTGAAATATTTTTATTAGTAAAATCTATTATTTCATCTAACAAAATGTAACATGCTTCAATGCAATCTATATAATTATTAATTTTTGGAATATACATATCAATGTCCACATCATTGGAATCTCTATCAAAATCAATGTTACTCTTCTTTTTCTGTTTTACCTGCTCATTGACATAATTAATATTATATGAATAATCATGAGAATTTAATTCTCTCATTTTTATTATTTCATTATAGCTATTAACCCCCATTAACCCTTCCATTTTTACTTTAATTGCTGAACTTTTATATCTTTCATCTTTTCTTAAATGGTTTTTAATTCTACTTGTTGTATTATATTTCAAAGTATTCGAAAAAGGATAATCAAATTGCAAACCCAAAAAAACCCATATTCGTTCTATTGCATACCATATATTATCAGCAGCATTATGAAAATAAAATCTACCTGATAAAAATAAATTATCTTGTTTCCTTTTGTTAAAGTCCATCGCAATATCTGCAAGTTTTATATCTTGAACAGCTCGATTAATAAAGTGATGAATTTCTTCAATTAAAGTAATAAAATATCCAAATGATGTAGGTTCATCCGGAATCTCCATTATATTTTCAGACTCTAAATATTTAATAAATAGTTCATCTAATTTAATCTCGATATTATCCTTTTTTATATAATAGGTATTTATTTTTGAACCAAGTTTTTGTGGAATTACTTTGTATATGTAATCATAATTTTTAAAAGGAATCATATCTAGCTCATTAATTGAAAAATTATCCTCAATTTCTTTTCTGCTAAAAAAACCCTTAAAATCATTATTAACTAAAATTTCAGAAATATCTATTGGAAGATCACAATTACTACATTCCACCATTAAATCATTCATAACTCTAATACTGTAATCTTTACAACTAGGACAGAAAAATTTCTTATAATAATTTTCTAAACTCAAACTTCTAACCATACTTCCTCCTTGTTTTACCATAAATGTATTTCTTATAAATATATCAAGGTATTTAATATATTAAAACATAAAAATTATAGAGGGGTATACGAGGTTAGCTTTAGAAAAATGTACTTTTTTTAACCTTCTGGGAGAAATTTAGAATAAATGTTTAGTTTTTGTGACTTTTATCAAAATCCACCCTCATTTATCCTCTACAAACCTTGATATACCAAGGAAGCTAAAAAGCATGAACGCTTATATTCATCATAAGCGTTCATGCTTTTACCCTCTTTCATATGTATTCGCAAAGCTTATTATAGCAAGGTTTTGTGTGAAAGTACAAAGACATGCTTTTTGCCTGATTTCGTGGGTTTTCGGGAGGAATGTGACTTTTTCGTGATTTTGGTGACTTTTTTGTGTAACGGATAGTGGTTTTATTTGGGGTTGTTACACACCTGAAAATGGAACTAAATCCGCTGTTCAGGATTCAACCTTTGACTTCACACTCTTTTAGAATGGCTGGGACAACTGCTAAAACACTATCAATCATAAATGTACGTTTGACTCGCCTTGTAGGAATTGCCAGTAATTTTGATAGGCCTCTTTGACACGTTGCCATCCTTAGCTAAGTACATCATATTTAAAAATTGGTTACGCTGCATTGCTTTAATCAGTTGTTCTTTCATCATTCCACACCGCTCAATAAGAACATTTGTATGTATTATTTCAGAATATTAGTTTGTGGAAATAATTACATATAGGAAATAGAGCAATACATTGTTAAGATTTTATAGGTCCAACATTCTATGGGGAAATTTCCAGAATTGAAATTGAGGTGAGTTAAATGACGTTTGCATCGTTTGGATTATTATGTATACCCATTTTTTATCTTTATCAAATTATCTTTTACTTCTTTTTCAGAAAAAAAGAACCTAAAGAATCCACCTTAAAGTATTACAAATTTACCTGCGTGACCAATTTCTTGATTTTTTGTGCCACTAGTCCATTAGGGCTTTTTATCGGTGTTATGGCAACTGATAGCGGAGAATTCCCTATGGTTTCATTCATTTTAGGATTTTTATTCATCACTGGTTTACCATTACTTTTCTTCATTTGGTCACTAAGAGATTTTCTGATTTTACATAAAAAGTAAGATAGGCAGTAAATAAAAACATAAAAAAGCCCATTACCAATTAAGGTAACGGGCATCTACTGTTAAGCGCTACGTTGTGCAATGATAATCTTCAAACCTTCAAAATCACCATCCGTCAATGTATCAGCATCAAATTTATCTAGATGTGATTTATCAATAAACTTATTGTCCACTGCTCGTTTAAGATAATCACGAACTGCCGCTTTGAGTGTTTCATTTGTAAAGCGCATTGTATCATCATCCTTCCCTATCGATTTAGCTGTATTGTCCTCCACAATTAATTGCACTTGGTATTTACTATGCTTGTCCTAATACAGTACTTTGTCATCGTAGCAAGCCTAAAATATCTCTAGAATAGCTTTAATTTGTATATTGTGATATTGATGTCTGCTGTTTAATTAACGAGCACCAGTAGTAATCTGATAAATGGCACGCATTTTTGTCTTTTTTATTGGGAAAGTAGACATCCACTCCGTTTAAGCTCTCTGAATGAAGAAGCTTTAATCAAAAAATTCATTAATTTCATTCTCATTTAATAAATAGATTCCTGTGTCCGTTTGAATAACAAATTGTTTTTTGTATTTCAAAAACTCAAATGGCTTTGAATTCAGGGCAATATAGGGTTCAATTTTCCCGCTACTAGGATTAAAAATTACAATTCGTTTATTTTCCATATCACAAATAGAAAGCTTCCCATTCACATAAGAAATATATTCTGGGTAATCTAAACCTTCTAGCGCAGTATCACAATAAATTACCTGAAGTTCATTCCTTATATCTTCTGTTTTTCGTGCAAGTTCTTCATCGGTCGTATAATGATAGATTTTTTCTATTTCAAAACTCGGAAATCTATACTTTACAACAGAATTCAAAGTCGGGGATACAGCCCAGACTCCTTGGCCATCTGAACAAATTTGATACAGTGTATCATAATAATCAGAGGTTTCCAGCACAATATATTGCACAAGCTCATCATGCTCATTAAAATGCAGTAGGATATTATGAGGCCAGAGAAGACAAATTGTTTCATTTCGTATAGTACAAGTCATAAGATTAGTAACGTCTGAAAAGATATTATTTGGTATGATACTAAAATCATAGTTATTTTCCCAATTTTCACCAAACGTATGATTATAGTAATCACTTAAACTAATTAACTTTCTTTTTCCCGCTTCATTTACCCAACACTTTGCTATACTTTCAATATATGAAAAATTCGATTCTTCCAATTGACGAGATATACTACCCCATCTGTTATCAAATTTACTATTCGCATACAATTCTCTTGAAATTTCCTTTAGATTTTCACCATTATATTGATAATAGTAAGTTTTATCCTCTTTTTCAGAAAAACTTGCGAAAGATAATGTATTTTCATTTTGTGTAAGTGAATGACCATTCAAATGCAATTTTTTCATGAAATTTTTCATCCTCGTTATTTTATATGATAATCCAATTTGCCTCTGGTTCAGGGGCCTTTAAATCATATCCATTTCTCCATAAATAGTAATTCATCTTTTTTAAAGCCTTGTTTCTCATAGGATTCTTGAACTTCTTCATTATTTCTTTCTATTAACAAGTTAATCTTTTCACATCCAATTTTTTTAAAACGCATTTCTAATTCTTTGATGATCTGCTGCCCAATTTTCATTCCTTGGTATTCAGGGTCTACAGCTAAATGGTTTATCCAACCTCTTCTTCCATCAATAGTACAGCTCAGGGTATTGCTAAAAAAATCCTCCACAGACATGCATTATAAAAGGACACGTCCATCGACGCATCCTTTAGCTTTTAAAATTAGTTCTATTGGAAATTAAAAATCCATGTCATCGACCCAGTTTTATTGTTAATATCTGTGTAATCAAATGTTATCTGCGCTTCCCCAATACCAACTTTCTGCACATTTAAAGAAACATGTCCCGAAGGATTTGGACCTGTAATTGTTGCAGTGGAAATATTTTCATCGTTGCTTCTCGGATTGCTGAAAATGACAGTAGAATTATTTTCCCCTATAATGGCAACGGTCAGATTTACATTTGTTGAGGAGGAATAAGGCCCGCCAAATGTCCCGCCATCAACATAAGGTGCTAACGTATTTACTCTTGGTGTATCTGGAATTGTCACCGTTACGGGAGAGGACTTGTAAGCCACTACTTTAGTAGTATTATCCACTATTTTATAGGTTACTGTTACATCACCAGCTGTCACACCTCTTATAGCTCCAGTACTTGGATGATTTGTTGCGGAACCTGTACCATTCGTTACAGTCCAACTGATGGATTGACCAACTGCTGGAGGCGTAAAATTAGTTGCTGCTGTGCCCCAGCCAATAACTGAATAGGGTGCTGGCACTGTGGGTATTGCTGCTACTGCTGCTTGTGGATGAACCGTCACAGTTGTCGTACCTTTTTCAATCACTACGCCATTAGCATCCATTCCTACATACGTAATAACTGAGCTACCTGCACTTATAGCTGTTATTTGACCAGTTGTAGCATTTACCGTCCCTACACTTGTTGCTTCAGATATAAAGCTTTTGTTTGTTGCTGTCACAGATAAGCCTGCTCCCACTGAAGCTGTTATCACCTCGTCTATCTGCAATACTTGCGAATATGTTGGACTTTTTGCTGTTGCCTCTCCATATACAGTGAGACTCACAGAATTCATTTTATCATTACTACTTGTATACGAAATGATTGTTATTCCTGGTGAGTGAGCAGTAATTTCGCCTGTACTAGAATTAATTGTTGCAACGCTGGTATTGTTTGATGACCACGTTATGGTGCCTGACTCAGTTGTTTCTGCTGTTCTGCTAGTATTTTCTCCCATTTGTAGAACAGATGATGGAGTACCTACGCCTGTAATTGTTGCACCTATGCTATGGGACACTGTGAAAGTAACTGAAGCTGTTTTTAATCCATCTACCGTTGTTGCCGTTATGGTCACTGTCCCTATACCAGTTGCTATCACTTTCCCCTGCCCGTTAACAGTTGCAACGTTCTGATCTGAGGAAGTCCATCTCACAAGTTTGTTTGTCGCATTTGCGGGTGCAACGTTTACTGTTAGTGTTTTTATTTCACCAATCTGAAGATTTCCTATCCCCTCATTCAATGTAATCCCTGTTACAGGAATTACACTTGGTGTTGGTGCTGGATCTGGATTTGAGGTTGGGGTTGGGTTTGGATCTGGTTTTGACTCCGGTTTTGGTTCTGGTTTTGGTTCTGGTTTCGGTTCTGGTTTCGGTTCTGGTTTCGGTTCTGGTTTTGGTTCTGGTTTTGGCTCTGGTTTCTGTTCTGGTGTTAATTGATCAATTTGCTTTAAAAATCGAGAAGCTACAAGGGCTACTTGTTGTCTTTCAGCTATTCCTTGAGGATTGAAACGATTTAATGTATCCCCAGTCATTAAGTTTGATGCTACTGCAAAACCTACCGCGTCTCTTGCCCAAGCAGAAATTTTATGTTGGTCAGCAAAAGTAAGTTGTTCTCCAAGGCCTGTAGAATCACCACCTAATGCTCTAGCAAATAAAGTAGCCATTTCTTCACGTGTTAAGCCTGCGCCAACCCCGAACTTCCCATCACCTATCCCATTTATTAATCCAGCTTTAACTGCTGCTTCGATTGCAGGATAAGAATAATGAGTTGTTGGAATATCGGTAAATGTTGGCGTACTTGGAGAGTTTGTTATATTCAAATTCAGTGCTTTAGCTATTATTATAGCAAAATCTTGTCTTGTTATTGCTGATGTTGGTCTAAATTCACCTTCTGGATAACCATTTATAATGCCTTTTTCAACTAACTCGTTGATAGCATTTTTTGCATAGGAAGTCTCAACATCAGAAAAATCAACTGCAGCAAAGGTGACTGTATTTATTGAAAGAAATGAAACGACAAAGCTTAATAAGAATACTATGCTAATAATAATATTTTTCAAAATAACACTCCTTAGTTTAGTTTGGAATAAGCATCTTTCATCTTCACTTATTAATTTTATAGCCTATTTAATGTCGTTTCTATTAACAAATGTTAATAGTACTGTTAATTGTTTAATTATTAACAGCATGGAATTTTTCTTTGCTAGTGCAGAGACTTCTTACTTTACTTAAAACTCTATTTTACATCACCCATTACTTGTTAAAATGTATCCCTCCTATCTACAAACTCCTCTCGTTTTAACGGGTCTTCCACAATAAATATTCTTTACCTATTACTTTTTTTCCTTCAGTAATTCAATCTATCCATTCAAAATATATTAATTGCAGAATCAACAGTAATCCTCAGTGATAGATATGAAAATTTATATCCAACTGATAAATTGTTTTCGCACTGGCTCCGTGTCTGGGTTGAACGAATAACTGCTATTAATCATAGATAGAAAAAATCTATATATTCATTCCAAACACAAAAATAATGAATAAAAATATTTCCACAATTTTTGTCCTTTCACTTTCAAGATTTATTTCTTGTTTTTAATGATTACCTATACTCAAAATCTAACAATCAATAAAGTTAATCACTGTTCTTCCCCTCACCAAGGGATTTTTTATTTGCTGAGAAAACGGTGTGATCAGCTTATAAATAGATTAATAGCAACCAGTATTACGCATTTTTCTATTCTCCCTAACGTTCCAAGTTGTTAGACGTTCTTTTTCAAAGCTCATTTCTTGTCTAACTTCTACAGATTCCGTTTACCATCTCTTATAAATACACAACGAAGTTAACTGCGCTTGTAAATAAATTACTAAAAAAGTAAATATACTAAATCTTTTCAAGTCCTGTACGATAACAAGTATGGAACTAAAAATGTGAATAGGAAGGTGACAACTTATCATGATTACGACGAAATTTTCTAATATGCAATATTTAATGTCACGTAGGTCCTCGTCTAAGTATTACGGGTTGACGCGACAAATGAGCAAGGAAGTTAAAGCTACATCAAAAGAGGATCAAGAAAAAATAAATAATGTAAATAAAATACTTGAAGAAAGTAAAACCTCTAAACTATCTACCAAGCAAATTGAAACGTTAAAAAGCGCTGTAAAGCAAGGGTTATTAGGATCGAATTCGAATCATTTAAGCCCATTAGGTATGTATAACTATAAAAAATCAATCGCAAGTTCGAATTCAAACTTAAATTCAACTTTAAGAGCTTATCGAAATTCTATCTAGTATTAAAACACCCTTTAACGTATTAGAGGGTGTTTTAATATGGTGAAATAATAATATTCAGTTCATTAATATCATCATTAGTCACTATTCGTCTAACATACTGCCTAGCATTCCTGCGAATAATTGATTGCAAAGCATATTTCCTTTCAACCTCATCTCCTGTTTTTTGATAATCAATGACTTTTGAATATCCACCTTTGTGAAATGCATCGCAGCCTCATCATAATCAAACCAAGAAATTTATAAAAAGAATCTGCTAGTGCACTGGGGCATAATCCTATGACCACTTATATCACCTTTCCCCAGGAAATATTGATGCCATTTCGATGTTTCACGATAATGAATTCCGTTTCATTATCAGCACTCATTTGTATTTTATAATAACTTCCTGATTATAATCGTCTGGTGACATGTAATCGATTACGGAGTTGATTACTAACTCATTTGGTTCTTTCCATTTTAATTGATAGGCACCCTCTGAAAATGGTTGATAGCCATCATCTGTACGTGTATCGGCTGAATGCTTCATAAATATTTTTGTAGAGGACATTTGATACATATCACCGTGACCTATTTCCTTGACGACAAAATGCACTTGATTATACAGCTAGCAATCCGGTCATGCATGTAAAAGCGAAAATGAAATAAATCCCAGATAGGCAGGTGGAAAACATGAATAAACATTTTAAGAAATGATGAGATAGTCCACCTGGTGGGAATCCAATCTGTAGGTAAATGCCATTCATACTAAGAATAAGCATTAAAAGTATAATGGATGCACTCACAATAAAGCATACAAACCAAAGCTGAACATCACGTATGCGCTTAAATTCTTTCATTAAAATCCCCTGGCATTTGAAACTTCCACAACATAAAAAAGGTCACTTTCCTATTAGTGACCCTTTCAACGATTATTTAAAATTCTGTGGTTTTACTACTTTAAATGAAGCAACTTCGCCACAGTTTTTACAAAAAGTCATTAGGAGTGGTGACCCTACTGCCATAATTGCGCCAATAGGTCTTATATTGCCTTGGCTTGTAGTACCACCCACCTGTCCAGTCGTAAATTTATCTCGACCACAAGCCTTGCAAACCAATTTTTCATTCTCCATCTTATCACCTCGTTATGTAATTTATGGTAATTATAACATAAAAACACTTAGTATGAGCGATGAGCGGGTCTGACCCATCAAATGATTAGCCTCTTGTAACAAAGCCCTATAATTTGAAGTCTACTCTATAAAATCTCTTGGGATATGAATGAAGAAAACATTCTTATTACTCATTTTGTTATTTCTTGTAGGGTGTAATGACACGGTTAAAACGGAGGGAAAACGTTTGCATTTCCTGATGAAATACAAAAAATAATTGTGATGGGACAAGGGGTAAATAGTGATGACATCGCCATAATGAAAATACCATGCAAAACGCTAATTTAACAGAACCTCATACAGATGAAGGGCCATTCTATCAGCTGGAAGTGATTTATAAGGATTCGATAGATGTATGGTATTACGCAAGCTCAAATAGAGGGCGATTTTATGTAAACGATATGTATTCTTTGAACGAAGAAGCGCTCCCAGCTTTCAACAAACTGATGGACAATAATTAACAGACTCCGCTTCTTTTAAATCAAGACAAAGCTTTGAACGGACACATAGATTGAAAATAAAGATACGCCCATTAGGAACCAACCAGACACTGTTCTCTGTCTTTGAAATTCTTGAATGCCTAAAGTGAACATGAAGAAGCCTAAGAACAATATCATGAGGTCATTCAATTGGAAATCTCGTGTGATTAGACCGTAGGCTGCGAGAGAAATGCCTGTAATTGAAAAGATAATTTTTAAACGATTTAACATAACTTTCCACCTCCCATTTTAGTTTATGATACAATAAATAAAGTTTATAGCTAACTAGAAGGTCATTCGTATAACTACATTTCCATAGATAAAGGCATATGCTCGTCCATAGATCGAACATATGCCTTTATTTTTTAAACTCTTAACGAACCACGGAAGCCTCTTGCGGCGTAGTAGGAATCTGCTCCATTGTGGTACATAAAGACCATGTCATAGCGTCGGTCGCAGAAGATGGCACCGCCGAGCTTGCGAATGTTGTCAGGTGTTTGTACCCAGCTCGATGTTTTTAAATCGAATTTGCCAAGCTCCTGCAGATGGCGATATTGCTCTTCTGTTAACAGCTCAATACCGATGTCCTTAGCAACGTCCATAGCCGTATTTTCAGGCTTATGATTTTTTCTAGCTTCCCATGCTTCACGGTCGTAGCATAAACTTCTGCGTCCTTTAGGGCTTTCCGCTGAACAATCATAGAAAATGAACTCGTCCGTGTTTGCATCATAGCCCACTACATCTGGTTCACCACCTGTTGCTTCCATTTCGTGGAGCGACCATAGTTTTTCCATATTAGCCTCTAGCTTAGCTTGAACATTTGCCCAGTCAAGCCCTTCATGACGAGACGTATTTTTCTCAAAGCGAGCTTGCAAAGTATTGATTAGTTCCTCGCGTTGCTCTTGTGATAATTCCTTCGTTGTCATCGTTGTCTTCCCCCTTGCTTATTTAAATGACAAGCCTTCTTCCTCCAATGATGATCTCATAATCGGTAAGGAAGCTGGTCCAATACCATGCATTTTTACTATGTCCTTTTCCGTATACGTAGATAGTTTTTCCAACGTATCAATGCCTGCGTGCAGCAATGCATTTCTTGCAGGTGAACTCAGTTTGGAAAGGAAGCCACTACTCGGTTTATTTTCCTGATTACAGGTAGGGCAGTTTGGACAATCTGTGCTTTTGTAAAATGTATGCCCTTTTTCGCAAACTTTTAGCCTTTTTTCTGCCAACATCATCCCTCCAAACCTTATGCTATTGTCCATTTTAACATATTTTATCGAGGGAATTGCTAGAGGAACTTAGAAGGCCTCGATTTGTTGATCTGTTAAGTTTTGTGCACCCATATATTGAACTTTCGGTGCCCCATCCATATATTTCACGACCGCATATCTTTGGATCTCTGGTTTTAACCAAATGCGCGCTTCCTTCGGCCAACCCGCAATATCCTTCGCAAACATTTCCTCTGCTGTGATATTTGTATCTTTCGAGAGCGAATATTCAGTATTATTAAATTCATTATCTAAAATGGTCACATAGTATAAATCATCTCTGACTTTATAGACATCTTGAAAATGGCGGTCAATTGCATCGAAATAAAAGCCAGTTGGATATATATAAAACTCCCCTGCTTCATAAGCTATAATGGACTGACTTTCTCTGGATGGGAAATTCATATTCTCTATATCTAAGTCAACGCCAAATGTTTCTTTGTATTTTGCTTTGACAGTTGCCCCATCAAAAACCATTTCACCCATGTCGGAATACTCATGGTCAAGATTGTACTTTTGAATAACATCTAACACTAAAAATTGGACAACTTCACTGGCGTGATGATGAATGCGTCTCGTTGTACTAAATTCATCTAAGGCCTTAATGATTTCCTCCCTTTTGTTCTTCTCTAGTAATTCTTCTTGTCCAACAATACTATTTACGCTCGGTGCGAGGGCAGCAAGGACTTTGCCTACATTACTAGCTGGACTTGTATAATCGAAACCGTATTTTTTCTCTGAAAAAGTACTAATCAGGATGGAACGTTCCTCTCCAGCATATGGGGTAAAAGCTGTGTCATATGTAGCTTGATCTGTTTCTTTACCATTTAAAATATAGTCGATAGCACCTTCATTATTATCAATTGTAAATCCAGTTATAGCTAGCTCCATTGCTGAGTTATTTGGCTCCTTTGCATAAATCCATGTCTTGTCAACCGTAATCCCCTGACTTGTTTGATTGGAGAACATTTTAATGAACGTCCGACCATCCTGACCTTTGACTAAAGACACATTCATATCACAGGCCGAACAGACCAATTGATCAACTTCGCTTGAAAAAGATAGAATGGCGCTTTCACCGTTCGCATTTCCCGTCCAAATTTCTTGGATATAATTATCCTTATTTCGATGTGTATATGCAGATACTGGGTAGTCTGTTCCCTTCATGAAGGCATAAACCTCATGAACCCCATCATTATCAAAATCCACCAATTCCGAATATAAAACGCCCCGATTATACTCATTTTCAGCAAATGTTTGCATATCGTATGTATAACCTAATGTCTCAACGGCCTCAGATAATTTTTCATATAATTGACGCTCTACTAACTGCTTCTCCTGTGTTAGCTTAGATGTCGCTTCTTGGTCCACACTAGCCTCCACAGGCTCTTCCTTGGCTTGATTCGAACATCCACACATCAATACCATGAAGAATAATAACAACCAACTTTTTTTCATATCAACCTTCAACCTTTCAACACGATGTAATATCTATGTTATTTTTCTATATTTACTACTTTATACCAATACAAGAGTGCTGTAAGTAATAAAGTTTTGATATACCTCTACTAAAATGGCAAAAGAAAAACACCCTAAAGGATGCTCGTAAAGAAAATCACATGCTACTCATCAAAAAAATCTGTTAAGAAGAATGGCTGAATCCCAACCTCTCTAAATAAATATTTGATGGGATGAATCGCTTGAACAAAACGGCTGTTTGGAATGAATATTTTCTCTCTAAGTTCTTGAAACAGCGTTGCCTCAATTTCAGGAAACCATTCTTCATAGCTTACTCCCCTTTGTTGTTCAATCAAAATTAAATACAAGACAATGAATTCAAACATATAGGGAAAGTCTCGCTCTATTTTTGAATAATGCTGCAATAGAGCCGTTAGATAGCGTTCGAAATCGTAGTATGTTGTGCTAGCTCCATATTTTAAACGCTCACTCGCCGGCTTAAAGACAATTGTTGCTTTACTATACCAATTTCCTAGCATGCATACAAAAAGGAACAGTGCATGCTTTCTTGTTTCATAATCGGCATCATCGAAGTACTTGAAATACTCATCAAAAATATAAGGTTTGGCAGTGTCAAAATAGCCGATTTCAATTCCTTCAATTGTTTCCTTTACTTTTTCTACAATCGTTTTTTCAGTCATCCGTCCCACTCTTTCTTTATTTATTTGCAACATATTGCATCACTGCCTGGATCATAAGAACGAAACTAATGACCGTCGATAATAAAAGTTCCATTGCTTCTTGCTGATTCCATATAAGTCCATGTCGCATGAGCAAATAAAAACCACTTGCCAACGCAGGCAAATAGACTTCCCCAGGTCACGGCCTTGGACCTTTTATAAACATTACTGCCCCTTAAATACCTCATATACAAAAAACAAACAACACCTATTCCTATGATAAAAAGTGATGTCTGCGCAAAGGATGATGTCACGGTCATCAGTTCTTCATTTGGCATATCCACATAAAGAAGGTTACCTAGGTGAATCATGTTAAAAATCAGTAGACAAATCAGCACATATAAAAAGAATAGCCATTCAGCTATCATCAGGAACCGTCTCATTCTTTTTGTCTCTACCATCTTAGTCTAATAACCTTTCATTCTTTTTATTTACTATATATCTACAAAATAATCTCTCGCTATGAAAATCGCACGGTACATTTCTGACCATGGAATGGTATCTTCACAGCGATCACATTCTACATAAAGATCAGGTAGTAAACCCTTATCTAACAAGACATCCCATTGCCTATTGGTTAATTGATCTGGTCCATTTTTTATAACAGCCATAATGATTGCCAATACTTCCCCATCATAAATTCGATTGAACCTCACTAATTCTTTTAAATAAGCGATACATTTAGTCGGTTCACTTAGGATTTTTTGCTTTAGCTTTTCCCTTAGCATGTAACTCCCGCTTCCTTTTCTAACTTCATTCGCAAAAATAACATATCACTCTCTAATTATGTAAAAAAATTAAAATTAAGTAAATGAAAAACCTTATTCTCTTAAAGTGATAGGCAAGAAAGTTTTCAGCATTTTTTCAAACCATAGGGTAAATACCATTTCTCCTTTCTGCCAGCATACATATTATATGTTGTAGAAAGGAGGGATTTTCAGTGGGATACAACGGAAACGTAGGTAACATCAACAACAGCTGCTATTATGGCGGCGGCGACTCTGGCGGTGGCGGCTATTACGGTTCAACATTCGTATTAATCGTCGTTCTATTCATTCTTTTAATCATTGTTGGCGCTTCTTTCATGTACTAATCATCCCAATTAGCACCTAACCTTTTACAGACTTCTATAGTCATGTAAGGTCATTCTAGCCATTTTATAAGGGTCGCTTTTACCAGCCTAGTGACCCTTTTACTTTTCAGACAGGCGTGCGATAATGAAAGCTGAAATGGTAAATGGAGGTGAACCCTACATGTGGAGAGTAATAAAAGGATTACTAGGAATCGCCTTGATTATGGTTGGTCCTATGTTGATTGTCATTACGGTTGACGATACAGTATTTCTCAAAAATATATTATTAAGAATCATTGGTGGTCTGTGCGTTTTACTTGGCGTTCATTTATTACATAAACAATTTCATCCGAATTCATACAAAAGTAAACCTAGGTACTCAAAATAAAGAGCATTTGGTATACTTTTTAATTTAGAAAAAACTATTCCTTCTCAAAATATTTTGGATCTATTTGAAGAAGAATTGTATTCATATCATAAAAATTTCCTGATTTAAATTTTTCCTCATGAGTAAATCCTTGTTGATTTTGAATAAATGCTAACCAGTCCTTTTCTAACTAACTACCATTTCTCCCATAAACTTCCTCTATTTTTTTTGCTAGTTCTTTCTCGTTGTAGATTTGTTCAAACTTTTCAAGTCCATAGGTATCAATTAAATATGTAACAAATGAAGCCGCATGCGTGTAGCTCATCTCCATCAGGACTTGATTCTCTTTTTGATTTGATAGTTCTGGGCGAAAATAGACATCATCTTGATTTGGATCAATTAGCTTACTAATGGGAATTAACTTATCTGAATCCAAATAATGCTTCATGTATTTTTCAAAGTATAATTTATTTTTTCCATATTGATCCTCCATATAACTCGCAAAACCCTCTTGCGTAACATAGCCATGGTCTGATTCGAAATTGTCACCATAACCAAGTAAAGAATGGGTCATTTCATGGACTAGTGGATAGATATCTTCATTAACGCCAACTAGTTCGATTTTCATGCACCGCCCCAAGATAGACCGTCTTCCATAAACCATACGTTAATATGCTCAGATGGCGTGTAGGAAGTATGTATAGAATCCTTTATATGGTCATATGCCGTCACAATTTCATCCTTTATAGCCTCTACTTTTTCTTGTGGAACACCAATCTCATTCTTAATCTCAAAGGTTATTTTGCCATCCTTTGTCACCACAATATTTTCATCTTTTTTCGCTTCCTGTATTTGTTCTTTAGGTTGAACGGTTTCCGCTGTACAGGCTGTTAATAGCAATGTACATAGAAGGATTGTGCCTCTCCATTTAGCCATAATTTCCTCCTAAAAAAAGTATTTTCCAATTTATACGAAACGTAAAAACCAAAAGTTTCAATCCCAAAAGAAAAATAAGGAAAATTAGACAAAATTATTTATACTATTAGTAGATAAGGCAAAAAGGAGGACGCAATGAACAAAAGTAAATATATTCATTACAACTCACGCTATGGCTGGGATTTAAATGATGATGCAAATTTGGAAATGCGGTTATTCGCCAAAGCACAACACAAACAAGTAACCATTCTCAGCTATGGGTGTGACTTAGATCATCACACAATAAAAAAAATTGCTCAGCATTACCTCCATAGGAAAAAATCTGACCTAGCAGAAGAAACACTTGAAATAAGATATGATACATATGATGCTAATTCTAGTAAACATGAAGAGAGTCAATACTATTGGAAAACCTATTTCATTAGTGAAAGAACATTCGCTGCTTTTCTACAAGCGCTACATCGATTACCTGGTACGCATATTCGCTGTGAATTTAATGTGCGGGGACATTTTGAGGTAATTTTAAATGGTGTGGAATTTTCTACACGCGTATTAAAAGCCCTTGATTTTCCATCTATGTATAAGGAAGATTTAAACGGACGCTATCTTTTATTTATCGATACAGAATCACCTGACAATGAAATGATACGTCATAAAATACACTTGCTCCCTAAAGAGCTACAAAGTCTTTCACTTCCTTTAGATAGTTCACAGCTACAGTGGGAACTATTAGTAAAGGACTGGATAACAGCCATTCTTCGATACGAAGTGTAAACTTTAGCTTATTCAAGATGATGGACTATAAAACCAAGTAGTCTTACGCCACAGCGTAATTGCGTCCAGAATTTTTTTGAGCTTGCTCGAAAAGCTCCTATTCCAAATCTGTGACATCCGCTGGGGCTTTTATCTGGATTCAGTCGATGGTTGTACACCCAAAGAGAACAATTTATGCATTCATCTCACCACCTATAGAGGTGGGTATTTTCTGCTGAATCAAGATAAAAAGTAGTGTTAAGCGAATTCGTTTAACATGGCACCTCCCGATTTGTTACGAAGGGGCACTTTCATCGGTGCCCCTTCTATTTTTTGGTTATTGCACACTTCATCGCCATCCATTACGATAGAATTTATTCGTTATGATGGGATGTGGAATTATGTTAGAATTTATTGTTAATTTTTTATCCAATACCTATGTTAGTCAATCACCTTTACATACAAGAAAAATTGATCAAAATATAGCAAGGCTACAACAATATGATTGGTTTCAGACCATTTATTATGATGATCAGTATCGCAGCTTATTTTTTGCGAATCGTCACGTCAGAAAATATCTTCAAAGCACTATTCGTGTCAAGAGAATGATGAAGAAAAAGCAGGCACAAGCGCGATTTATCCGATTTTTAAATAAGCAATTAAAATAGATGCCTACAAATTGGTTGTTTACGGTGAAATAGCACTTAGCTAATTTCTATGAGGTCCATTTTCAATCATCATCATCTTTCATACTAGCCGTAGTGTGGAGAAGTGATGCGTGACAACACCACTCCATAAAGGATAGTGAACATCTTCACTTTATTTGAAAACCTTAGCTAAAAGGTACCATTTTTGTAGATTGGAGTGGAAGGCTACTTGACTCCTGTGTGATCGCGAGACAGACGAGCCTCTAAACGGAGCGATAGACTCGCTCTCGCCCACAGGAAAGCAAGTAGCCTGCAACGGAAACCATTTTCACCTTCCACCAAAATTCTATGGATGGTTATGTTATTTGTTTTTATATATCGCAAGCATATAGTGTTGAGCTACTCTACATCGGTACTTCAATAATACATACTTCATTCAATAAAGGTAACAATACAATGCATTAGGTAAAGATCACAAAGAGGTGTAGAAGAAAATGAAAAAGATGTTACTCGTCTTTATACTCCCCCTTATACTTGTTACTTCTTTCCAAACGACAATATCCGCTTCAACAGCTGAACCAACACAGGATTCTAACGAGCTGAGATTACAAGATATGCTCATGCTATTGCTTACTCCTTATATTGAAAAAGATTTGACCAATTATTATTCAAAGATTAGAAAGGATGTTTCCCCTCATGTTACTCCTTGGAAAATTGAAGTGATTGAAACAAAAAGAAATCATTTCCGAGGTTTTAAATTGCAAATTACTTTTGAAATTGAACCTACGGATGGTGGACAGTGGATTCCAATAGGGAAGGATCGGATGACCTATGAAATATCTGCAGGACCTGAGGTTAAATTAATCCATCACACGCACCTAAAGACGTATAAATATCCACCTGAATAATACCTTCCCAATTAAAATCACTTGCTTGTCCCTTTATTTAATGTCATGCGATTTTTTTCATCTGTGGTAGATTTAATCATAAAAGCACCCTGTCAAAGCTAGATGTTGTGTCTTACTTTGATGGGGTATTTCATCGTTATATTGGTTGACTAAACTGTTCATGGACTATCAATTTATTTTCTATCTCTTATTTCTTCTAGTATTTCTATTATGCGATTGTTTTGCTTTTCAATCGATTTTAACCTTTTTTCAATGATGCCTGAAGAGAAAAACACAATTAGTACAATCGCTATTCCAATTAGTAAATCCATTTTGATTCCCCCATTATCGATGTCAATTTACTTCATACTACATACGTTTCAAAAGACTAGTTGAATAAAAAAAGATGGCTCTATATGGAGGCCATCTTAAAGTAAAGTATCCGTGGTTGCATATTAATTGAATGATAAACAACGATGAATTAACGGATTCGAGCCTTACGGAAGCCATCGAATATACTGATTGCCGCATATACAACAAATATAATGATTACGCCGCCAACTATCCATATTTCAAATTGCTTAGTTGATGTGCTAAATAAATGACTCATGTACGTAATAAATTCTTGGTTCATTAAATTCGGATTACTTACTATCACAATGGATACAACGGTTGCGAAAAGCTCCACAATTGTATGAAAGATTGCCACTTTTTTCGTCCATTGCCCTTTCAGTAATTTGTAGAGACCTAACCCAATTTCGAGAGCAATGACAACGAGCACAATGGGCCAATAACGAAGTAAAACATCCTGATTGAAAGCTGGCATTACGAATCTGAGTCCATCCCCACCACCTTCATATACACCTAATAGGTGATTTGCATAAAAATAAAAAGTTGCCCAAATGGCCGTCCACATTAAATAGCCAAATACTTCGAGCTTCGTAATTGCTTTTTTCTTCGGAATATAAATAACGGTTTTCAAATCCTCAGGGGTCCATTTTTTAAGACTTGCTGACAACGGATACTGCTCTTTTCCTTTATCTGTTCGTTCAATAATGGCGAAAACGAGCGTTAGCCAGAAAAAGACGTTGATTCCTACTTCGATGATTCTCCATATTCCTTCACTGATTATCGTGATGACAACATTAAGAATCGCTTCTTCTCCACCAAAACCAATAAAGTATTCAGCAATCATCGAGATCACTGCAACGACAGCGGCAATTGGAATAATCATTTTTAATAACGAGATGTATACATCAAAATAGCGTGGGCCAATTAAATGCATGGGTTGATCTCGATAACCACTCGCTAATGCTGCTGGGTTTCCTAATTTCTCAAGAACATCCTTTACATCATTCTCATTGTAATCATCAGGCAGCATATCCCCAATGGTTGATCGTAACTCAAGTGCGATATCCTCACGATTTTTTTCAGGCAGCCTCCGCGTGACTTCTTGAATATAAATTTCAGTCAGATTCATCTTTATCCTCATCTCCTTTTAGTAACTCATAAAGTTCTTTTGAATTATTAATCCATTCTCTTTTCAATTGCAAAAAGACTTCTAATCCATAGTCACTTAATACATAATACTTGCGCGGTCTACTCTCTGATGTTTCCCAGCTACTCGTCACTAACTCCTGTTTTTCTAAACGGCGAAGCAATGGATATAAGGTACTTTGATCAATGTTAATGCCCGAATCCTCTAATAATTGAACAAGTGAATACCCATACTGGGGTGTTCGTAATTGACTTAAAACGGCTAATGTCAGCGTTCCTCTCCTAAGTTCTGTCGTTAATGAATTCAGTAACGTACTCATTCACTCACCTCAATTCCACTTACTATATGACATACACTGTATAACTTATACTATGTATCGTACACTATTGTTGTTACAACAACAAGCAGTTTTAATTTCCTTTATAGAAAAAATGCCGTTTTTCAACACAGAAAGGTGCTCAGAGGTGATTCGAGCTGACTGGGTTTCAAACGTTGGTTGACAGGAAAGGTCTGCGTTCCGTTAATTAAAGGTCGAACCACTGTATTATTGTGAAATTTCCAATACATAACACTTCAGACATTAGTCTGAAGACAAGAAATGACAATAGACTGTATATTGTATTTATACTTTTTAACAATAAAAGTATTAGGATAAATCCTAGACAACCATTACGTATAGAAAAAAATTACTACTAAAACGTTCAAGTATCTTAATTTATAAAAACTATACGTAATGTGTTTGTTAGATTTGTACTCGAAAAATTACATCTTGTACAACGGAACGTACAGTGATGTTTTTATGCCCTTTTGCTATGGATAAAACTGTATGTTCAGACCGATTAACTATTTGAAATACAAAAGTGTCGAGGTGATTTCTATGAAAGAGAAAATGCATTTTACAATTTTAAGTAACGATTCAACTGACGGAGATGGAGGTTACGGAGTAGGTACCCTTGATCTAAATAATGTAACGTCAATTATTATAGATTGTGAAAAAGAGCACGTGTTTATAGATTTAGAAGCCTTACACGGACGAAGTCAAATTGAAAAAAAAGTTCGTTTTTCCCCAGATCTAGCTCATGCTAGCAACGATTATTCTCGTTATTGGATAGTGTGGGTAGCGATTCAGGTTAATCAAAATGGCCCTTATTATGCGGGATGTACCGCAAGTGAAGTACGGGTATCAAAGGAAGAACGCCGTATTAAACTTGGCTATAAATCTTTGCCAGAACAAGTTAATTATTTAGATAAGGCACTGAAAGGGAAATTTCTCTTGCAGCATATAGACAGTAATTCAAAAAAACTACTCAATCAGTTTTTATCTGGATTTAATGAAGCGTATTGGCAACACTCACCTGAAGAACTGAAACAACAATTGTCTGTATAGGAGGATTTATAATGGCTTTTGTCATTACAGAATTATGTAGGGATGAAAAAGCGGCTGTCTGTTTGGATGTCTGTCCAGTAAATTGCATTGTTATGACAGATACCCAATATGTAATTGATCCCGATCTTTGCATTGATTGTGGAGCCTGTGAATTAGTTTGTCCAGTAGAAGCAATTTATTTTGAGGATGAGTTGCCTTCTGAATATCATTCAG
Source organism: Lysinibacillus sp. PWR01 (assembly GCF_043359455.1). Taxonomy (NCBI): domain Bacteria; kingdom Bacillati; phylum Bacillota; class Bacilli; order Caryophanales; family Bacillaceae; genus Lysinibacillus; species Lysinibacillus sp. PWR01. The sequence goes on from NZ_JBHERJ010000096.1 coordinate 137,756, forward strand.
CAACCCTGCTAGCACGCAATCATTTTCGAAACTAAATTGATATAAATTGAATAGAAGCGAGAATGTCCTACCTAAAAAAAGCCGATTTCCTATACAAGAAGAAATCGACTTTTTCGATAAGATGTACTTATCCTAACTGGCGTTTAAATTGTGTAATGGCGAAGAAGTAAGCGAAGACCATGATGCCGACGCACCACATAAGAGCGAGCCAAATATCGTTACTAACAGACCCTTCATATAAGAGGGCACGAATCGCATTCACGATTGAGGTAACGGGCTAGTTTTCAGCAAACGCACGGATAATTTTAGGCATGGTTTCAGTGGGAACAAAGGCCGAACTGATAAAAGGTAGGAAAATTAGCGGGTACGAGTAGGCTGTTGCCCCCTCCATAGACCCTGCTGCCAATCCAGGAATAATTGCCAACCATGTCAGTGCTAGCGTAAACAGCCCTCCTTGTTACAGCTCGTTATTTACATATGTGCATAATTGCTGATACATTTCCTCTTCATAATCCTTCTGGCCTCTTATAAATTTCTCCTTTAAATTATAAAAACAAATTTCAAGATATTCCTGATTATGATGCTGCTGAAAGGGTTTCCTCGCTTTTACTGGTCCTAATCCATCAAAGTAGTGATTCATTTTTTCGTAGGTTCGAATTTGATAGCCCCGCTTCTTCATTTCATCCATGACTTTTTCTGTATACAAATACAGGTCGTCTTTCGGGTATTCGTATAGATAATTAATCAAAATATGCTGATCCTCTTTAGCAAAGATGCTATTTAGCTCTCTCCACTGTGACAGAAGTTGTCCTTTTGGTAGATACGCGATTAAATCTACATGCCATAACCTCATACGTCTTCCCCTTTCTATTAATCAACCATTAATGTAAAATATTACTTACTATACTAAAACTGACGGAGGGATAGTATGGAAATAAAAACTGCAACGCTCGAAGAAATTCCACAAATTGAGCGTTTATACCAAGCGCTTTTTTTAGAAATGTCCATTCTTCAACCTAAATATATCAAACCTGCCAAACAAGATGCCAATTTTATCAGGTATACAATCATTGAAGATGATTCAGATATTTTAATCGCAACATTCGAGAACGAAGTAGTAGGCTTTTTGCTTATTCAAGAAACAACGACCCCACCCTACTCTTGTTTGGTTGAACACAAATATGCCTTTATTGTTGATGTGATAGTTGAAAAATCTTACCAAAGCAAAGGAATTGGATCTGCTTTATTAGATGCAGCGAAAAAATGGGCAGCCTATCGTCACTTGGATTATTTGGAGTTAAATGTATTGACTGAAAATAAAGGGGCTAAATCCTTATATGAAAAACATGGTTTCAAGGATACGAACCAGACGATGCGCTTAGCATTTTAGGTATGTGATGAGAAAGGAGGGATTTCAATGGAAGAAATGAAAACAGTACAAAAGAAATCAAACCTCGTAGTGCCTGTCTTTATTGGCATGGGATTAGGTGCGTTTATCGGAATACTTGCCTATGTAAAAGATTGGCTATAAAAAAAAATAGACAAAGCTCCTCAAACGGCTTTGTCTATTTTTCTGCTAAAACACTAGATTAATTTACTTTCTTTCAGTAAATCATAAATGATTGTATCTTTTGTTTTATGAATACCCAATTTACCGATTTGCTTTAAGATAAATGGTGCATCAATATCTGTGAGTTTTTTACCGTCCAGTAAACGAGCCGTTGAAGCTAACAACGTGCGAACATCAAAGGCAGATGCAAATACTTCTGGCACTCCACGATCAATCGTTAATAATTGATAGACTGCCTCCATCGCCGTTCTTACTGAATATTCAGTGGTAAAGACTGTATCTCTTGCTGTTTCACTAAAGTTGCCAATGAAGGCTAGGTTAGCAGATCCTTCTGGCACAACTAGTGGACGATCACCCATTGCTCTTGGCATGAAATAAGAGGTGATGTAAGGCATATAGCATGGAATGGTATTACAAGAATTTTGCGCAATGTCTGGAATTTCATCCACCGGTACACCCATATGGTATAACCACTCTTGTGCAATCTCAATGCCTGTACATTCCGTAATACTTTTCTTAATAAAATCACCTGGTTTGTTTGATAGTAAGCCATAAATCCAAACAACTAATTGATCCTTTGGTTGATTTTTAAAGTGAGGTTGTCGATTCAATGTATAGCTTAGCATCCAATTAGAATCGGTAGCTGTCACAATCCCTCCTGTTACAACCTTACCAGCATATGGGTCCCTTTTACTGATTTTTTCAATATAAGGAGCCACACGATCGTCTAATGTCGTAAGAGTAGCTGAAACAAACCAGCTTTCTTCTGGAAGATTATCGCAGAACTTTTCTGGTCGTCCAAACTCTTCACCTTGGGCAGCGATGTTTTTCCACAGTGACCAGCTGCCACCTAACTCTTTATTTATAGGGGCTGGTGTATTATTATCCCCGTAGGTTGTGCTCTCCGTAATACTACCATTTGTCACAAACACTAACTCATTTTCTGTTAGCTCAATATTCTTTTTCACACCATCTTTTCTTAACACCAATGTATGAGCGACTTTTTTGTCTCCTACCTTATCAACCAATACATTTTCTACAACCGTATTAAATTGGAAATCAACATCATGACTTTCTAAGTATTTAATCATAGGAAGCACGAGTGATTCATACTGATTATACTTTGTAAATTTCAATGCGGATAAGTCTGGTAATCCGCCAATATGATGAATGAAGCGCATAATATAACGACGCATTTCCATCGCAGAATGCCATTTTTCAAACGCAAACATAGTGGACCAATAGAGCCAAAAGTTCGATTCAAAAAATTCCTCTGAAAAAACATCTGTGATTTTTTTATCCTCTAATTTTTCCTCAGGGGTAAAGAATAATTTAATCATTTCTTCTGAGGATTTGTCTGATAAGGTGAACTTGCCATCATCCTCAAGTCTTTGTCCTCTATCCTTTATTAATCGACATTTTGAATAGTTAGGGTCCTCTTTATTTAACCAATAAAATTCATCTAAAACCGAAGCATTTTCTACTTCTAACGAAGGAATGGAACGGAATAAATCCCATAGGCATTCAAAATGATCTTCCATTTCACGACCACCGCGAATAATAAACCCTCTCGTCGGATTAAGTATGCCATCAAGACTACCTCCTGAAATATCCAACTCTTCGAGAATATGAATATTCTCTCCTTTCATTTGGCCATCACGAATTAAAAAACATGCCGCTGAAAGCGAGGCTAGTCCCGAACCAATCAGATAAGCAGATTTTGCATCTACCCCCTCAGGTTTTTTAGGACGTGCGAAAGCTTCATAGTTACCATTGCTGTAATACATATTACCGCCTCCCGATTTATTATTCTAATATAGAATAACACAGATCATCGGCCTAATGGTAAATTGAGCTAATAATTAACAAAAAATTCAAATTCGAAATTTGGCTGCCAATTAGCCTACCCTTCTCATTGGACATAACAACTGTTTGTATTTTTATAAAAGAGAAGAATACATTAAAACGCCGAACTAACCCCCATAAATTCTACCTTAAAAAGGAAAAATAAAGACAGCAGGTTCCTACTAGATTTGCATAATTATTATATCAATAAATCATTTTAACCTTCATAATCTTTTATGTTTAGCCAATTTCTCGTTACCTCGTTTAAAATTACCCGTAATTTTAGCTAACAATAACTGGATTTCCTTTATCTGACCTTTCACTTCCTGAATTTTTGCTAGAAGACGCTCAGCCTCTTTCTCCTTGACGATTTTGATTTGCTTCCCTTCATAATAAATAACGACAGTCCCCTTTTTGGTCATTTGATAAGTAAATGGTTCCTCGTTTAGTCTATTACGTTTATCGATGTCACTCATCGCTTCATCCCTCGATTTCTTAATAATAATGATTCTTAGCTAAATTCCAATATGTTATTATTAACATATATTATATAAAAATGGTATTTTCAGGGTCACTTTCAGCATAGTGATAAGGAGAGAGGTATGTATATGGAATGGTTGAATGTTCAAACACTTATTTGGTTGTTTCCTATTTTATTTATTATCCATGACTTTGAAGAAATTATTATGATAGAAAAATGGTTACATCACAATCGTCATAAGCTGTATGAAAGATTACCCCCAAAAATAGCCGATAAAGTGGTGAAACAATTTTCAATGACCACAGCACAATTTGCTGTTGCTGTGTTATTTATCTTTTTGTTTGTCAGTCTCTCTACCATTCTGGCTAACTACTATTTCCTAAATGGAGTCACTTTTACTATCTATTTTTTCACAGCTGTTACACTTGTTTTCTTTATCCATGCTTTTACCCATATTGGACAATCGCTCTTATTTCGTTCTGTTACACCAGGAACTATAACATCAGCCATCATCATTATTCCCTATAGCATTATTTTATTTAAATCTTTGTTTACTAGTGGCATCATTACGTGGCCTATCGTTTTGATAAGTCTTCCTTTTGGCATACTATTTTTCCCCATAGTCTTCACTGCTCATTGGATAGGAAAAAGAGTGGTGTAGATACATGTTCATCGTGAAAAGAAAGAAAGGAGGAAATAGAATGGCAAAAATTCCGATTTTTTTAAAATTGATGATTGGTATTGGGATGATGATTATCCTAGCCTCGTTGTACTTTTTAAAAGACCATCCTTATTATTTATGGGTTAGGTGGACAGGTAATATGTTATTGATCGTAGGCATTGTATGGATTCCATTTACGAAAGAAGCGGATAAAAAACAGATAAATACTTAGCTGGTCTTATCTCCTTCACATAGACCTTCGTTTTTTTCTGGAAATACGCCTACTATTATAATAATATGATAAAATCAGATAAAAAAAGAAGGTCTTTGTATGTTAGAAAAACTGAATGTATTTCTCCAAAAATACATTGCGATCCTGACACCATTAAGTTTAATTATCGGTGTTTTCTTAGAAAGCATTGGACATCATTTATTATTCCTCGTCTCCTGGCTATTTGCCTTCATGACATTTTCAGGAAGCTTACATATGAAATTTAAAGATGTAAAAATTTTCATGAAGCATCCAGTACTTATTTTATTCTCCATCCTTTTTCTTCATCTCTTGATGCCTTTATGGGCGTATTTTTTGTCCACCGTTTTGTTCGATGACCATTTGTTGACTGTTGGTTTTGTCTTAGCGGTTGCACTCCCAACAGGCGTAACGAGTGTTATTTGGATCAATATTTGTAAAGGAAACTTACCGTTAGGCTTATCGATTATTTTAATTGATACACTCCTTTCTCCCATCATCCTCCCCTTCATCCTCTATATCGTTTCGGGTGAAAAAATTGAGTTGGATGTGGCATCCCTGATTCTTAACTTGCTGTGGATGATTGTCTTACCTACGATTTTAGGTATTTTAGTGAATGAACTTTCAAAAGGAGCCATCCCCAAAAAAATCGGTAAGAAGCTTGCTCCTTTTTCCAAGCTATGTTTATTTGCAGTTATACTGATTAATAGTAGTGCGATTGCTCCCTACTTAAAGGATATCAACATGCATCTCTTATTCGTGGTGCTTTTAGTGTTCTTGCTTGCTATATCGGGCTATCTATTTGCTTACCTCATTGGTCGATACCTGTTAAAAGATGGCCCTCAAATGGCAACCTTTGTTTTTACTGGTGGCATGAGAAATATTGCCGTCGGTGTCATCGTGGCTACAACGTACTTTCCAGGTAAAGTCGCCATGCCTGTTGTGTTCGGTATGCTATTCCAACAGGTGCTAGCCTCCGTTTTTAGTAAGATGGTGACAAAAAGCACCGTTGTATAGACAGTGTTCTTATTTTAGATTTGCACTTATACTAAATAGGAAAAGCTTTTATTTACATTTGAAGGGTGTGCTAATATGTCATACAATTTCCAACTTACCTCACCAAAAATACCTCCGAATCTTGACAAGGCAAATTTTCAGGATATTTTTTATGATGAAGAACCCTATTTAACAAATTGCATGATTGCTGATACGGTCATGGATCACGAGGACGTTGAACGATTAATCGTCTCTAACGTTATCTTTAAAAATGTCACATTCATCAATTGTACCTTTCAAAAAATTGATTTAACGGATGTCGTTTTTGAAAACTGTGATTTATCTAACTCCAATTTAAGTGAAGGCATCATTCATAGAGTGACCTTTAAAAACTGTAAATTATTAGGGTTGAATTTGACTGAAGCAAACCTCGGCAATGTTTCATTTGAAAATTGTCTTGCAAACTTATGCAATTTCCCTGAAGTGCGCTTCAAACAAGTACTATTTGATAACACCTCCCTACAAGGTGCTAATTTTTATGATTGTTTACTCAATAAAGTGGCGTTTCAGGAAAGTGATCTACATGATGTTGATTTCTCTCAAACTTCGTTAAAAGGAATAGACATCAGTACATGTCAATTTAAAAGACTGCAAGTCACTCCAGAAAGTTTACATGGGTGTGAAGTCTCTACTGAACAAGCGATAGGTTTTGCTTCATTACTAGGCTTGAAGGTTAAATACTAGTTTAAGTGCTTAAAAGTTTAAGAAAAAAATGAAGCGCTTAAGTCAAGTCCTAATTATTGTGTAAAATTCTATACAGAAGTTTTCAACCTAGCGTTTATTCATAGTTCTTGATTGGTGTAGCCAAATTTTGTTTATCTATTTAACAACACTACCATTTTTTGCCCGTAACTTCCATGGGTTTATATCTCCACAGGCAGTAAAGGCTGTCAAAGGCTCTTTTCACTTTGATAGCCTTTACTGCTTGTGGAATACTCCATGAATGGAAGATACGTTGAAAAATACTTGTTCTATTTGGTTAAACCTTTTTTCTTTGAGTAAATCGTTTCTTGATACTGCATTAAAATAGCACCTACCAATCTAAAGGCAGACTGCGTATTTGGAAAGATTCGTATGACCTTTTCTCTTCTACGCACTTCTTGATTTAATCGTTCAAGTGAATTTGTACTTCGAATATGACAGCGTATATCTGCTGGATAATTCATGTATTGGATGGTATCTTCGAAACCTTCATCTAAGATAGTAAGAGCTTTTTCGTACTTTGGATTATTTCCAAATTGGTCCATTAATTCATCCTTAAACTTTCGAATATCTTCAAGGGTTACGGCTTCAAAAATGCGCTTCATCATCATTCGGATATCAACGGAGTCTTTTTTAGGAAGCTTCTCGATAATATTTCGTTTAAAATGCACATTACATCTTTGCCAAGCAGTGCCGATAAATTCACGCTGTATCGCTTTTTGAAGCCCTTGATGAGCATCTGAAATCACTAGTTGAGGTGATTGAAGTCCACGTGATTTGAGTTGTTTAAAAAAAGAGCTCCAACTATCAAAACTTTCAACATGATCCACACTTAAACCGATAATTTCGCGTTTATTTTCTTCCGTAATGGCCGTAGCGATATAAACAGCTTTTGATACGACACGTTGATGTTCACGTACTTTTATGTACATGGCATCTACAAAAACAAAAGGATAATACATGGTGTTTAATGGACGATTTGCCCATTCGTTCACGATTGGATCCAGTTTCTGTGTGAGTGAAGAAACAAAAGATTTAGAAACGGATTCTCCGCAAAGTTGTTCTACAATATGTGTGACTTTTCGTGTAGAGACGCCATTAATAACCATCTCCAGCATAGAAAGAACAAATGCCTGATCACAACGTGCATACTTGTCAAAAACAGTAGGAGAAAATTCACCATGACGCGTTCTAGGAACTTTTAGTTTTATCTTACCAATACTCATAGTCAGTTCACGTTCATAGTACCCGTTACGGTAATCACGACGCTCATTAGAACGTTCATAGGCAGATGCATGAAGGAAGGTATCTCTTTCTTTTTCCATAAATTCATTTAAGACTAAAATAATAGCTGACTTTACAACAGCATCAATAGTGGAATTCATAACGGAATCTTTTAAAAGATCCATGTCTAGGTTAAACTGTAATTGGGTCATTTTTAATCTACCTCTCTTAAAATGTGTTCGTGGTTGAAAACATTCTAACCAAGAGGAGAGAAAATGACCCCTTTTCTTTTTACACAATTATATGGACTTAATCAGCGCTTATCCTTATTCACGGATAGCGCTCACTATTTTTTCAGTTCTAACCTTCTATTTGAGGAGTATCCTCTACTTTAAGCGTTCTATCCGCTACTTTTTCAGTTCTATCCTGCACTTTTAGAATCCTATCCTTCTATTTGAGGGCTATCCTCACTTTGAGCGTTCTATCCGCTACTTTTTTAATTGTATCCTGCACTTTTAGAATTCTATCCTTCTATTTGAGGGCTATCCCTCACTTTGAGCGTTCTATCCGCTACTTTTCCGGTTCTATCCTTCACTTTTAGAACTCTATCCTTCTATTTGAGGGCTATCCCTCACTTTGAGCGTTCTATCCGCTTCTTTTTCAGTTCTATCCTGCACTTTTAGAATTCTATCCTTCTATTTGAGGGGTACCCCTCACTTTGAGTACCCGCTACTTTTTCAGTTCTATCCTGCACTTTTAGAATTCTATACTTCTATTTGGGGAGTATCCTCTACTTTAAGCGTTCTATCCGCTACTTTTTCAGTTTTATCCTTCACTTTTAGAATTCTATCCTTTTATTTGTGGGCTATCCCTCACTTTGAGCGTTCTATCCGCTACTTTTTTAGTTCTATCCTTCACTTTTAGAATTCTATCCGCTACTTTTTCAGTTTTATCCTTCACTTTCGATTGTCTTTATTTAAAAGCTAAAATCGTAAATTCCCATGGGATATTTTCATTTTTCCAACCACGATGCTCATCAAATTTCTTTAATTTGAAACCTGATGTGATGACAGCATTTATTATTTCACTAAGTGTATAAAACCGTATAGATACATCTGGAAAGTCTTGTTGTTCATGCTCATCAAAGAAATGCTTATACGCTAAGTCTCCATTTTGTAATTCTTGGTCAAAATAACCTTGTTCGATTTGATATTGGATTTCAGCGTTAGGCCCTTTAACTATACATCTTCTTAAGGGATGAAAATCACTGAGAATCATTTCCCCACCATCTTTTAGTAAAGAAAACAGAATCAACATGAATTTATCAATATCATTAAAATAGTGTAATATGCCACCTTCTAAATAAATCATGTCAAAATGGCTTCTATACTTTGTTAAGTCAATATCATCAATGTCAGTGACAATATAATGAATAGAGGTATTTGCATGTTCTGCTAATTCTAAGGCATATTTTTGGTTTTCTGCTGAAATATCAAATACGGTTACTTCAGCACCTAATAATGCTAATGGTACTGCTTTTCTGCCATTTGAACCGCAAATATTGGCAATCTTCTTTCCTTCAATATGTTCAAAGTATTGTTTGTGCTTTTTAAGACATGCGCTAGGGTTTTCTAATATATGAATAGCCAAATCCTTAGGGGTGCCGTTGCTTTTATTCCAAAATTCATATGCTCGATATTCCCACGCCTTTTTATTTTTTATGCTTTGTTCATTCATCTTCAGTATTACGCCTCCTCTGTAGAACGTTGATTAGCTTTTAATATTTGTTATGGTATTCGACACCTAAAATAAAAATGACGCCTATCCATGTTCCAGGATGGCGCCCGATTGAATGACACAGTTAAAGATACCTAATTTTAGAAGGCGTATAATTTTAATAGCTCATGGATTGATAAACGAGAAGTAGCGTCCACTTTAACAAAATACGGTGATTGCCACTTTTTAGTTGCGATTGCCTGTTTGCTGATGGGCGTATCCCAACTAGGGTAAACTCTAATAGCCATTTTTCCCTTTGTATTAGCCGTTTTAAGGATGTTTTGTTGTAAAAGAACTTCTTTTGGAAATACAAATTGGCCAAAATCCCCATTATTATGAAAAGTGTTTATTACCAGTAAATCAGTGGCGTTCTCATATGAGAATGCTTGATTTTTATTAGCTGCATCCTTTTCCCAAAAGGAAACAAACTGTCCTACCTTGGTAGGTGTTATTTTTGCGACTCTAAATCGAACAGATTTCGAATCCAACTGAAACATCCCAGCCCCGTAATCAGCATTTTGAGTTTCCTCTTGGATGTTTTTTATAGTCAAATGATGAGGTGCATAAAGTAATTCATTTACATATGTTAACGCTTTATTAAATTCATTCATAGTTTTACTCCCTATCTTATACGACGAATACCAGTCTATCATTTGCGAACTTGTTACTGTAATTTAAAAAAGCTGTATATAAATGAAACAAAGAATAACAATCAAAACATGGATATGCCAATGTTTTGATTGTTATATTGTGTCCCTAACTTACATTTTTTGATTTTGTATACTTAATTCATTTCTTCTGTTAAAAATCTTTCTCCAAAAGTTGTCATTGTGACTTGAGTTAGATCAACAGAGTGAACTCTTTCATCGTTATATGTATCATCATCGCCAAACCAATAAATTGTAACATCAGCAATATATGTTCTATCATGCATATATTCAATAAGATCTGCCCAAATGTCTAAATTAATATTGTAATCTGTATGAACAGGTATATGGCCATTTTTGATTTCATTTAAGATATTAAGTATTATTTCTTTGTTTTCCAATTAACAACATCACCTTTCCGAAGCGGTGTTTGGTACTGCTCAAAGTAACATTAGTTTGTGATTTTCATATCCCCATGTGATAGATATAATAATTGCCCTCAGACAGTTGTTTAGATATAGAACTCATTTTTTCAAATTTGGCTATCGCATAGTCTCTATCGAAACGCAGTAATTCATCCTCAGAGTAATCATGGTAATAAATCATTTTGAGGATTTCCTCTGGACCATTTTTTAATAAATCACACCAAGCAGTAAAAATCGAAATAAGGCAAGGAGCCGAATGTTCTTCAAATAGGGTGACGCCAATGTTATGAAAGCCTATGTCTTGAGGCATGCCAGGCAAGCTAGGGTTCCTGCATGGAATCCATGTAAGTGAATCAAAAATATATTCAACTAGGTTGTCTTCAAGTCCAATGTATTCAACAATTAAATCTTTGTATTGCTCTTTATCTCTCCAAAAATATTGAAAAAATTCTTCATCTTGTGTTTCGATCTTTTTTATTAAATAAAAATCATGCATAAATACCCTCCATATGTAGTAAAACCATTTAATGTAATTAATAACCATCTTATCATATAATGTTCATTCATTTGTTTCAAATATTTATCTTCGCTGTAATAAAGTATGCTGCTTCATTAATTGAATGAAATATAGCCCCCAAACCATCGTTTGATAACAAAAGTTAAAAAAATAGGGAAACATTGTGGCATCACTATTACTTAAGATTTTTAAAATGTAGTTTAATTGATTTACATTGATCCAAAACGGTGCGCTACTAAGGGTGAGAGGTTCTTTTGGACCATAATTTTTTTTGCAAAATTGGCTACTAGTGACAGAGCCTTACTACAGCTTATTGGAGGAAGGCTCCTTAAAGTGGTTTAAAAAGTTTCTTTTACACACTTGACTTTCCCCTGTACTGGAAACTATATACTTACATTAAGTTATTAGATTGGAGGTGATATTTTGTTTAAAATCAGTGAATTTTCCAGGCTAAGCAAAGTATCCTTAAAAACATTGCGCTATTATGATCAGATTGGCATATTAAAGCCGAGAAAGGTGGACGATGACACCTGCTACCGATATTATTCAGCAGACCAGCTACTTGAGCTCAACCGAATCTTTCTCTATAAGGAATTGGGGTTCACCTTGCCACAAATTATACGTTTGCTCCATGAGGATATTACGTTAAAAGATATTCAAGGGATGTTTAAGCTGAAGAAAAATGAAATCCAACATATTATCGATACAGAACAAGCCAAGCTCGCACGGATTGAAGAGCGTATGCAACTATTAGAACGAGATGGACAAGTGGAATCAGATCAAGAAATTCGAATCAAGGCAGAAGGTGCTCAGCAGTTCCTATCATTGAAAGCACGCGGGAGAGAAGTAGATATTCCAGACCTATTTCGTACATTTAATCAATTATTAACAAAGGAAATGCGCCATTTGGCTCAAAGTCCCCAGGTCGTTTTATGGAAAGAAATAGAGGAAAAAGAAGACGAGTTTGAATTTGAAGTCGGGTATTTTTTAACCAAGGAGCTTCCATCATTCCCCGATACATTTCAACTACGGACGCTTCCTTCAGAGTCAATGATGGCCACAATGACCTTTCGTTCGGATTCTAACTTTGCTTGTACAGCCTGTGTTGATTTAGCTAACTGGATTGTGAAAAATAACTATCAGATCAAGGAAAACGAACCAGGTAGAGAAATATATTTGCCATTATCTACAACACAAAATGTCCAATTAATGGAAATACAAATACCTATTACAAATAGATAGCTGAAAGAAGAGTGAAATGAGTTGAAAAATAATCTGATTATCTATGTGTTATCGCTTGTTGTTTTTCTAATCGGAACAGTTGAATACATTATTACAGGCGTGATTGAAATGATTGCTGTGGACTTTGGAGTAACGATTTCAGAAGCTGGGTTATTGGTGACTTTATTTGCCCTTGCAGCAGCCATTTTCGCTCCAATTCTCATTGCGCTCACGATAAATATGGATCGCAAAAAGTTGCTCATGGCTACCGTTAGTGTGTTCATTGTCAGCAACGGATTAATGTTTATAAGCCCTTCTTATGAATTTGCACTATGGATACGAATTATTCAAGGGGTTAGCGGTGGAATCGCTACAGTGGTAGCCATGGCAGTAGCTACGCGACTAGTTGAAAAAGAACGAAGAGGTCGTGCTATTGGTATTATTTTGATGGGCCTAAGCAGTTCGCTCGTGCTAGGTGTTCCAATTGGCACCTTTTTTAGTGAAATGTTTGGATGGAGAGTTTTATTTATTTTAATCGGTTTATTAACCATTTTGCCATTGTTTATCATCTATACAAAGGTTCCAGTCATCAAGGAGGAAGAAGCTGTTACCCTCAGGTCGCAGCTCTTCATTTTAAAAGATTCAAAAATTCTAACTGCCCTGGCTATTACTTTATTTTATGTCGGTGGATACGCTACCCTATTTACTTATATTACGCCGTTTTTGCAAGCCTCATCCACTCTTTCTATGACCGAAATTAGTGGCATTCTATTTCTGGCGGGAATTTGCAGCTTCGTTGGTTCAAAAGTGGGCGGACAATTGGCAGATGCAAAGGGTTCGCGATTCACCATTTGGTTTGGATTGCTGTTACAAGCAGCAACACTCCTCTTATTCGCACTATCAGGTAGCAACCTCTTTGTATTGATCTTGGTTTTGATGATTTTTATGGTAGCAACATGGAGTATTTCCCCTGCCCAACAGCTCCTTCTTGTCACGCTGGTACCTCGAAATCCAGACATTGCCCTAAGCATAAATACTTCCTTTATCCAATTTGGTTTTGCACTGGGCTCGGCATTAGGCGGATTTGTCATCGGCCATACCTCTGTCCTAAATTTGAATTGGGTAGGTTTTGGTACTGTAAGCATCGCTTTATTTCTTGCTATTTTGCTATTCAAAAAAACCCCTATTGCTACGAAAGTAAACTATTAAAAAGCACCAATTCTACTTTTATATTGAAAATCGACCTATTCAATATAAAGGTAGTTTTTCTAATCAAATTAGGAATGAATGAGGCCAACCTTTAGTAAAGCTTCCCTTTTGTCAATATAATGGAGGGTCTCCCCATACTATGTCCCTGCAGGAATATGTACTCTTGATTAAAATCATTTCATACGTGGTGATATAGGTCAGTGTGCCATTTGATGTACCTGTGGCAGCCTCCTCATCAATGCCTTCCGTTGTATCAACATTCTCATACCCAACGAATAGGAAGTAAGTCGCCTATAGTCAAGATCGTATTCTCTCCTACCATGACCTCACATTGATAGTTATCATCATGAATTTGACAAATAAACTCCCTACATCTTCCGCACGGTGGTATGATTGTTCCATCCTTGTAAACTGCAATGACTTTTTTTATTTTACTTTCACCATCCGTAATCATCGCTGCTATGGCTGCGTGCTCTGCACAAAATCCCATAGAGCAAGGCGTATCGATACACACCCCTTTATATACCTTACCATTCTCGCATAAAATGGCAGCAGCAACAGATCCAGCATAAGAATTTCTTGAAATTTGTTTTGGATTTAGGACACTCTTTGCCAAATTGTATAGTTCTTCAAATTCCATCATTTCCATCCCCTTATTAAACTAATTATTTATTTTCTATTTAACTAGATGATCTAGCTTACTGTTAATTTATCTAACTCCATCATATACTTAAGTAACGAAAAGGAGGCTAGAAAATGAAACATCATCCTTTGCACCCATGGCAAAAAGAACAGCATAAACGAGTAAAAGATTTCCATAAAAATCACGCGTTAGCAATAGAAAATGGCGAGAATGGCAATGGATTGTTAGCTAAGTGGGAAAGATTTCTCTACCATAAGGGAAAAGCTCTTTTTAAAGCAGGCAAATAATTAGCTGTTCTTTTTTAGGACAGCTCTTTTTTTGCATAATCTCCTTAAAATGTTCGGTAAAGAATTCTTGACTAACAACTAATTAAGCCACAAAATCACTAAGACTTTTTATGTTATAATTTACACAAAATACATATTAAGGTGATTCTAATGACATTTATCAGAAAATACTTGAATATTGTTTACTTCGTTACACTTTTTTTACTTTTATCTGTTTCGGATTATTTCAAAATAGGTAATTGGGATTTTCTTAATAATCTCTTCTTTTCTTTATGGGCAGTACTTGTTTATGCTTTTTTAAATTGGGCATGGGGTAGTAAAAAATATGAAAAGAAATAGCATGTTGTGCAGTATCATTGGTCCATCCTGAATAGATAGATAGACCTCTATATAAATAAAGACTGAATCTTTAAAGCAACTTCTTTTGGTTTTATATCAATTGTCAACAACTTTTCAATCTCTACCCATATCGGTAGATAAGTTCCACTATCTTTTTTGCTGTCTGAGTATTCTTCACCTTGTCCTGTTCCAAATTTACCCCCAATTATTTCTGATAAGAAAAAATATTGATTGCCATTAAATTTTTCCTCTGCGATACAATCCTTGACCCTAACAATTACACCTAATTCCTCTAATGCTTCCCTCCTTGCAGTATCTTCAGGTTTTTCATTATTCTCCATTCCACCGCCTGGAAAAACATAATAAACGGTACCGTCTCTTTCCCTTCTAATAAGTGCAATCATTTTATTTTCAATTATTACAACCGAACTTCTATCTCTCATGCTTATAACCTTCTTTCAAATTTCCTAACATTTAATTGTACTATTAATTCCTTTTTATTTACTGCACATTATCCTCCGGTTGTGCAGTAAATGCATCATTCCATATTTCATATATTATCCAATTATGCTATCCTTATATAGGTAATTACCTATATATCAGGAGTTGTTATGCAATGAAAACAATGTCTACACTTGGATGGATCATATTTATTTTTGGCATTACTTTGCTTATAAGTGGAGTGGGAAGATTATCTGGTTTCTTTGAATATGATTCAGTTATTCCAAACAAATCTGTTGCACTAATATACATTTCTATGGGCTTTTTTGTCATGTTTATTTCTTACTTTGTGAAACCCAAAAAAGAAAAAGGTTAGTAGTTTTACCAATCAATATCTTTCAAGCATGTTCCTTATATTGTGCAGCAATCAAACCGAACCATGTTTTTAAATATTTCCTAATAATGTTATCATTAACCTAATATCAGGAGTTGTTATGAAATGAAAACACATTCTAAAATTGGACATATCATATTTGTTTTAGGCATCTTATCGCTTTCAATCGGAACAGCGAGATTAACTGGTGCCCTAGAATACAATTCATTTATTTCAAATAAATCTTTTGCAGTACTATTCATTGCCATAGGGGTTTCTGTTATGTTCCTTTCATTCTTTGTAAAACCTCAAAAAGATATCTAATATGTATTGAAAAAGAGGATATATGCTCATATATTGAACATATTATCCTCTTATTAGTTTAGTCTATTTAATCCTCATATTGTTCCGTAAGCGCTACTCGGATTTGAGTAGCGTATTTTTAGCCAGAAATCATTGCCCCAAACTTTAAGCAAAGCATAAATTTTACGTTTTTAAATTCGTTTTTGATTTTAATACCCAAAAATCCCCTTAATCAATTTGAATAAATACCAGTAATTTTCTCATATTATGACTATAGCTAAAAAGGAGCTGTTAAATAAAATGAGAAAAAATCACTTGATCAAAATATTCGTATTTCTAGTCTGTGTTTCTGTAGTAGTTCTGTCTGCTTCTTTTGTCAAAGAATCTCATTCATTCGCAAATGAGATTAAAAAAGTTCAAACCGAAACTCTTGGCATCAGTAAAGAAGAATTAAAACGCTCTAAGTTGGTGGATAATATTAGTAAAGAATTAAAGAAAGAAAACTTACAATTTACATTACAACACGGGGAATTAGACAGTACACCTGTTGAATTCACAGTAAAATTTCCTATTGAACAAAAAGTAGATAAAACTTTAAAAGATAAGGTACAGAGTGTAGCTTCTAGTGTAATAAAGAAAAACAAATTTAACACAGAGCAAATTAAAATCAATGTAATCAATGTTCTTTCTGAAACGCAAGATTTTAAATCTAGAGTAGACGATTTAGGTGGTCAGATTGGGCTTAAATTAATTGAAAATAACTACAAAACATTTGCGATAGAACCTAATGCTATATCTGAAAAAGAAGCTAAAATACTTATTAAATTACCTGTTGAAAATCTCGATGAAAGTACTAAGATGAAAATCCAAAAGATAGCTACAAATGTTATACAAGAGCACACTTTTGATCTATCAGAATTTACGATTAATGTTCAAGGATATTTAGAAGGTCAAACATATTAAATTTACATTTCCAAATGGTATTCCATTACTTTTTTAAAACCGGTTTTCAAAATAAATTTCATTTGTAAAATCGATACAATAAACCGTGTTATTAACTGTTTTTATTGTTTCGCCTTCTATTTCAGTTCGAAAAATTCTTTCATAACAAACAGGGCAAGAACCCTACATATAGCTTTCTTTTTTTCCAAGTTAGCCATTCACCTTACTGCACAATATCTTTCTATTGTTCAGTGAGGTTTATTGTTATCATGACAGGAAAACCTCTAAATATTAGTTAACAAAAAACATAATTTATGTTAACATATTATAAATACCATTATTTAGGGGTGTGTTTTTTTGACTGACAAGAATAGAACATTACTTTGCTCAGTTAGTAGTTTGGCATTATTTACTGTAGGGGCATATAGAATCTTTACAAACAACTTAGAAACGATGTCCATACTAGTAGCATACATTTTTTTGGTTAACGGTTTGATAGGTTTTGTTTCCAGTGTTGTAATGTTGTCTCGAATTGAACGAACTTAGCGTTGCTTTTGTGTAACGCTTTTTTTAATGCTACTGAACAATACCTTCTAATTGCTCAGTTCTAACAAATTTTATAACTCATGGAAAATATCAAGCAACATTTTCCAATACCTTTCGTCCTCTAATTTGAAAAGGAGGGAAATGTAATATGCCTGGTCTGCTTCATACACGCAATTTCCGACTATGGTTTATATGTTTTATTTTTAGTGTATCCATTTTACTTTTGATACTTTTTCTCGGTACAAAAGGTATTTATTTACAGATTGGATTCCCACCAGGAGGAATACATTCTTATCAAATCAAATGTTTATTAATAATTTTAATACTAATATCTAGTGTTTATTTAATTCAACATCTATTTCATAACTTAATAATGACTACCATTGCAACAATCAATAATTGCTTTATATTTTCAGCCATTTTAATAATTTATGTTTTGCATCTTGGTGACGTAGACTATACGACTTTCTCCTCTCCAAAAAATCAAGAAAATTTTGTAGTAGTTGAAAGAGGTTTTGGCGAATTATATCAAATGTCAAAGACAGGATTATTTATGAAATATTTAGCAAATGTACATACTGATGACGGCTATAGACCATTTTCAGAAGGAGCATATCAATTAAATTGGAAAGAGCCAAATACATTAGTCATCAGGCACGCGTTTGATTATATGTCTCCCAATAGTTATACACAGATAGTTACACTAAAATATAATTAGTACTTTTTAAATTTGCACTCGAACTATGCTAGTTACGGGTCACTTCTCGCTGCGTGAACCTTTATTAATTTCTATCCTCAAAATGAAACCATCCATGTTAACCTTAAAGCATGATTTGATTTACATAAATTGGAGATGTACAAATGCTTGTTAATTTACGTTTCTATATACAAGTGGCTTCAACAATTTTAATTATGATCTTTGTCTTCATGAATTTTTTGGGGCTTTGGACCGCAGACAGATTCGTTCAAATTATATTTTTCTTTAGTATGGTAATCGCGGTTTTCAGTGTCGGTATGGAAACGGAGAAAAAGCTAAAAAACAGAAGCTGATTGGACGTGCTAATCGGCTTTTTTTATGTTCAATCTTTTTAAAAATTCCATTTCAAATCATCTATGGTAAAAATAGATAATTACTGGTATATTATAGGTTGTATTCTATTCATTTCATGAAAGGTGGTGCATTGATGGATAAAACACTGGAAGATTTACAAAAGGAAATGATCGTTGAAGTAAAAAAAGGATTCCCCATTTTACTTGCTGGTGCCGTTGTCTTTTTACTTTTCACCCTAATGCCCTTAGTTTTGCCAATGGAAACTGTACATTTAATTTGGATATTTGGCTTAGGCGCTATTTTTCCTATCGGTATGTTCATTAGTAAAATTCTTGGTATTAATTTAAACGCTACTGGTAACCCTTTAGGGACGCTAGGAGGAATCGTTGCCGCTCCTCAAGCTTTTTACATACCTGTATTTATCATTGTGTATATGAACATACCTGAATACCTTCCCTTCACAATTGGTTTACTTGCAGGCTCTCATTTTCTTCCTTACATATGGATTTATAAAAGTAAAGCTTATTTATTTGTGACTTTAGGCGTCTGTTTTTCTGCTTTGATTTTAGGTGGCTTCTTTGTTGATCAAGCTTTCACACTTGTACCTTTAGCAATCTCTATCGTGTATGGAATGGGCGTTCTTTTGATTCTAAGAGAGCTTAAAGTCAATCCGATTTAATCACCTTCCTCAAGGTGATTTTTTTTTGGACACTATCTATCGTTTAATTATTCCAGACCGCATTCAACCTGAGAAATAAAGTATTCATTTCCTATCCCATGCTTGTTCCTTTACAATAAACGTATTAATAAATGAAAGGATGGATGGATTTGCTGTTTCCATATCGTAATGATCTTAGGAAAACATTAATACCTTACCTAACTAATCTTGATGAAGCGTTTTGGTATAAGAAATCCGATTTTTATCCAAATAATGTAGCTTGGGTTATTTCTCATCTATCAAGTAGCGAAGACTATTGGGTGAATGAAATTGGTCTTAAAAAACCTTGTATGTTAAACCTTCACGATGATTGTTCGCCTAAGGAAATACTAGATAGCTATATTGAAATTAGAAATTATACGGATAACATTCTACATACATTAGACGATTCGCAGCTCAATCAATTAGTCGTAGTGCCAAAGTTTTCCGATGGTTGGACACCACCTTCCGTACCTACACTTAACTGGTTGTTTCATCATGTTTACTCGCATGAAGCTTACCATGTTGGGCAAATCTCTGTTATCGCGCACCTTAATGGATTTCCAAAGCCATTATTTTAATAAAGGCAAAGCAATGAAAAGAACAACTTGTTTAAATGGAGGAACAGTAATTTGAAAAAATTTCGTGGGAAAAAGCGTTATTTCCGTAACTTATGGCGAGAAACAACGGCAGAGCCATCTGATGTAGACTTTGGCAAAGAAGGTTGGTTTGATTTGTGGCACACCCACCTTGATTTTTACGGGTATGGCAATAATGGTTTGAAGATACGAAGAGAGCATATAAAAGCACATATCGCCTTGTATAACCATTTATCAGAAAAGCTTTCGACACTCGGAAAACCCTATCAATTGTGGATGGAGTTCGTGGAGGAAGATGCTAGTTTGGATTCAGTAAATATACATACGCCTAATCCAGCTGAGGATAATTTCCCACTAACAATAGCAAATGTAGATTGGGATTGCCCTGTCCCAAAATTCTTTAAGGATTTAATAAATCTGAACGAATTGAATGTAGGACACTATAAGCAGGAATCAACTAATAGCTATTTCATCCAGTCTAAAAATAATGGGGTGAAATTGTAAAGGTGGAAACCTACAAAAGGAAGGCTTCCCCCACCATACTCTCTGTTGTGGTGATTAACAGAATGGAGGTTTGTTCTTCACGTTTCTTCCCCTCTATCTCGTATGGAAGTAATGCCCTTTGCATCCCTCTCCCCTTGGAAAACAATGTATATTCTATTATACTTAATAAAAAATGACTTGAGGATGGTGGGATTATTATGATGTTTGCTCCATTATTTGAACAGGATGTACCAGCACTTCTTCTTCTTTAACGGTAGAAGCGCTTTTTCTCCGTTAAGGGCATAGGTATCTATGAAAACGGAGGAAAAA
Organism: Lysinibacillus sp. PWR01; assembly: GCF_043359455.1. Lineage (NCBI taxonomy): Bacteria > Bacillati > Bacillota > Bacilli > Caryophanales > Bacillaceae > Lysinibacillus > Lysinibacillus sp. PWR01. The sequence continues at coordinate 158,374 of NZ_JBHERJ010000096.1, forward strand.
ACATGTGAAATCTAGTAATCGGCGCCATCTTTTTATCGCTTGCCGCAAGTATTTGGGGTGCTATGTATGTCGTCGTTAAAGTAGTGGTGGAGGTTGTGCCACCATTAGAGCTTGTTTGGATGCGTTATTTGATTGCGGTGATTGCACTCGGTATCATTGGTATCGTGATGAAGCAATCTTGGAAAATAGTGAAAAAAGATTGGTTGATTATTTTTCTTGTTGGACTTATCGGGAACACCATTTCGATTGTTACGCAGGAAATGGGTACAATGCTGTCCACTGCGCAGATGGGGGCAATCATTACAGCAACAACTCCTGCTTTTATGGTCGTCTTTGCCCGTTTGATTTTAAAAGAAAGCATTACGCTGAAAAAGTGTTTGTCCATCGCTCTTGCCACGATGGGCGTGGGGATCATTGTAGGTAATGGTCAAATCGACGTGACACAGCAATTAGGTGGACTCTACTTACTGCTTGCTGCCTTAACGTGGGCATTGATGTCGGTGTTAATCAAAAAGGTGCCAAGCCATTACTCACAAATTGTTGTTACAACCTATACATCTTTGATTGCTGTGATGCTATTGACTCCCTTTGTCCTTCCAAGGCTAAAAGATTTGGATCTAGCAAGTGTTTTGCAGCCAACGATTTCAGGGGGCTTGCTCTACTTAGGCATTGTCTCAACAGCTGGTGGTTTTTTACTATGGAATAAAGGGCTTCAACTAATGAATGCGTCTAGTGGCGGCTTATTTTTCTTCTTTCAACCTATTGTTGGCACATTTTTAGGCTGGCTCTTATTGGGAGAGACGATCGGGCTTTCCTTTTGGATAGGCTCCCTGTTAATTTTTAGTGGCGTTTTTATTGTCATTCGAGAGGAATAAATCGAAGTGCGTTTCTATGTTAGATAGAGACGCACTTTTTGCATCCTTATAGTCATCGAAAATCATGGTAGCACATATATTGCATAAGCTTAAAGGAGCTGATACTATTGATCATCTTTTTAAATAACTTAAAGGATTTTACTTTATTAATTTTTTTACTTGCTAGTATGATCTATTGTCGACAGCTAAAATTAACGAAGTGGCAACGAAAATTATCGCTTGGTGAATGGAGCATGTATATCCTCCTTTCTATTGCCCTTCCCCTTTACGCAGTGCTTTATCTTGCTTTTCTTTTAGGGACATAGGAACATGAAATTTTGGGAGGGATTTCATGTTTCAAACAGTCGATTCACCGATTTTTCCTTTATTTTCGAGGGAATAGCATTTTATAAAGCGCTCAAGTTCGCTATACTATAAACAGTCTATATGGGAGGTTTTTGTTTGTTCAACTTATGTTTAAGCATTGTGAGTACGCTTTCTTAATACAGGGAATGTAGCAAGAAAGCACCATTTATAGATTTTCAAAAGAACAGGAGATTACAAATGGACATGATTATTAGACAAGAACTCACAGCAGATTATCAAACAACGGAGGCCATTGTGAAAAGTGCTTTTTTGAATGAAGCATACAGTGATCATCAGGAGCATTTGCTGGTACAGCGCATTCGCCAAACAGATGCCTTTATCCCTGAGCTATCACTCGTTGCTATTCAACAAGACGAACTGGTTGGTCATATTCTTTTATCAAAAATTCACATACTGGATGGTGACAAAGCTGTGGAATCATTAGCTCTTGCCCCTGTCTCAGTTGCCCCTTCTCATCAGAAAATGGGTATCGGCAGTCAATTAATTCGTGCGGCTCTCAAAAAAGCACAGGAGCTAGGGTACCATTCTGTCATTCTGTTAGGTCACAAAGATTACTACCCAAAGTTTGGCTTTCAACCAGCAAGCAACTGGCATATTCGAGCACCGTTTGAAGTACCAGACGAAGCATTTATGGCTCTTGAATTAACAGAAAATGCACTTGCCGATGTGCGGGGTATTGTGCGTTATTCAGAAGCTTTTGCATAATAAAAAGAGAGGTTGTCCTAAAAATAGGCAACCTCTTTTATTAATGATTTTTTACACTATAAAGATGCTAGCCAGTTATTAGTATCAGCGATGGTTGGGTTAGCGAGATAATGGCCGCCTTCAATTTGCAATGTTTGGCCCGTCATAAATTTTGATTCGTCAGAGGCTAAAAATACCACTGCATGGCCAATATCATCTGCTTCCCCATGATAAGGTAGCGCATTAAATTTTCCATAGATTGCTAGCATTTCCTCTGGCATATTGTTTTTTGCAGCTGGTGTTAAAATTAGCCCTGGTGCAACCGCATTACAACGAATATGATCCTTCCCAAATTGTGTCGCAATGTTTCTCGTCATATTCACCACCCCTGCTTTTGTCGCCCCATAGGCTGTACGGATTTGGTCACTGGCGAATGCCGCCATAGAAGCCGTATTAATAATTGAGCCCCCGCCCGCTTTTTGCATATGTGGAATCGCAAAACGACTGCCAAGTAAGATGGATTTTAAGTTCACATTGACTAAACGATCCCACTCATCTAAATCAATATTCAAAACATCTAAATCCTTCTTCAGGTTAGTTAGACCAACATTATTAAAGAGCACATTTAATGAGCCGTATCGTTCTACCGTGAAGTTCACGGCCGCTTCAATGGAGGAAGCATCCCCTGCATCAAGGAAAACCGCTGCCGCCTCATACCCTTCTTTGACTAAAGTAGCTGCCGCCTCTTTTGCCCCCTCTACATTGAAATCAGCAATAACTACTTTTGCGCCCTCTTTTGCTAATAAGCTAGCTGCGGATAAACCAATACCAGAAGCCCCACCTGTCACTAATGCCACTTTATTTTTTACTCGATCCATTTTTAATTCCTCCTTCAATCACACGAAAAAGAGCGAATTAGCTCTCTTACCGTTGAATAGTTTAACATTAAACTATCTATTTTTAAACTAATAGCCTTGAATGTGAAGTGTATATTTTCAATCTGAATCGAGATACTTAAAAATAAAGTACTTTCAATAAGGACGTGCAAGCAAATGCGGAAGAAAATTACTTTTTCACTATTTATTTTTTTAATTTACCAAACCATTGATCATGTTAGTGCGCATCCTCAGCCGCCCACTTTTGAGGAAAAATTTGATGAAGCGGGCTATCAATCAGTAGAAGCAGCTGTGAAGGAATTTGAACAGTATTATACTAAGATCAAACTGCCAACTGTTTTCCCCCCATTTTCCATCACGCATAAATTTGGCCGATTTTACAAAGATCATGAATATGGCATAAATGATGCACTAAACATTCTCTATGTTCATAACGAAATGAAACAGCATATTTTTAAAATCGATATTCGACCTATTCAACAAAAAGTGAGCTTTTCAGGAAAAGCCTATACACTGCAGGATGGTAGTCAGGGGATTTATTTTGAGCACCTACTTTTTAATTTCTTTGTCTTTGAAGAAAACCATTTACAATATCTTCTCAGCATTTATAAAGATGTCACGAATCATGAAACACCCAATCTTTTCGTTCAAATAGCCAATTCAGTCAAGTCAAATGAAGTATATTTTCCTTCATCTATACAATGAATAAGTTGTTATGCTATAATACTTTAGAAAACCTCAAAGGGTATCAACCAATTCTGAGCTACAGTGATGCATATCGCTGTAGCTTTTTCTATGTTATAATTTCCTTAAACTTACATTATGAGGTGAGAACATGGAAACGAATACATATAGTTGTAAGGCCTGTGGTGGTCAATCTTTTTCTGAAGGGAAATTAGATGGCTATGCGGCTTTAAGACCCGTGAATAGCATCTTTTCTTCTGGCTCTCCTCTTATTTTTACTGTCTGTACGCAATGTGGAGAAATTGCCTCTATTAAAGCCACAAAACCTGAAAAGTTCAAGTAAAAAACAAGAGAGCATCATTTCAAGAAAAATGAAATTTGCTCTCTTGTTTTATATTTCTTTATTATTCTTCTTCCCCCATTGATACGGCTTTTTGGACCAATTCCACATCCAAATAAAGAAATAGATGATGACCATCGTTATCACCATCATCGTCACATTTTCTCCCCATGTAATCGGCTCTTGCACCGTTCTTACAAGGAAGTACAAAACAGGATAAATAAAATGAACTACTTGATCCCGTCGCATCCAAACACGCCTCCTTTTGGAAAGGTGATTTCCCTACTGATCAATCATCGTCGCAAGCTTCATCATCGTTTTCCAATTGCGAACTGTAGCGGGCACCTCCAGCTTATGCAGGTGTTGACTAAGTTTGGCATTGCGAATGCTATCGTAAAATAACAGATAGACATCTCTGCCCTTGATAATGCAGCGCTCTTTTTCACTTACATATTGTAATAGCTTAGCACTGTTTATTTCGGTTGGAGCTACTGGTAGTAATGCTACATGGAGACTTTCCCCTGTAGCTGTAGCACTTGCGTCTGTTAAGTCTTGCTCTGGGAAAGGACAATTGTTCACAATCGAGTGGAACTCATCAGCTGTACGGATGATCACTGTACTTGTGATAGTGAATGTAGTTAGGATGGTATCTTGAATTTGCTGTTGCAAGAGTTCTTCAGATTCACTTGATTCGAACAGGATATTGCCACTTTGAATATATGTCCGAATATTTTGGAGTCCTAGTGGTTGCAGGGCATCTCTTAATTCAGCCATTTTTAATTTATTGTGCCCACCTACATTAATGCCTCGTAAAAGTGCTACGTGTTTTGTCATGCGCTTCCACCCTTCCTTTTATCTATAGTATAGCAATAATTAGGGAATAATAGGAAAAACTGCACCCATTTATTCAAGGTGCAGCTTGATTGGCTATGCTAATCGGTGAATATCGTCTATTAAACGCTCCACATTTTCTTTTGTCGTAGCCCAGCTTGTGCAAAAGCGCACAACCGTATGAGTATCATCGTATGTTTCCCAAATAGAGAAGGAATATTTTTCTTCCAACGTCGGAAGTAGATGGTTTGGTAAAATTGGAAATTGCTGATTCGTTTTCGAGTCATAGCGCATTGCGAAGCCTTTGTCGAGAAACGCCTGTCGAATCAGCATCGCCATGTCTACAGCATGATGCGAAATATCCATATAAAGCGTATCTTCAAATAGCGTTTCGAACTGAATGCCCAATAATCGACCTTTGGCAAGCAGCCCTCCTCTTTGCTTGATCATGTAGCGGAAATCTTTTTGGTACACAGGATTCACGATCACGACTGCTTCCCCAAACAATGCACCCATTTTAGTGCCACCAATATAAAAAACATCCACAAGCTTAGCGATTTCTGCTAAAGATAAATCGCTGTCTTGTGCCACGAGACCATAGCCTAAACGAGCACCATCTAAAAACAGCGGTAAATCACAGGCTCGGCAAACTTCACTTAAAGCCGTTAATTCTGCCTTACTATAAGTTGTACCATTTTCTGTAGGATGAGATATGTACACTAAGCCTGGCTGCACCATATGCTCATGCGTACTGTCCTGCCAATGCGCATCATAGCAAGCTTTCACCTGTGCCGCAGTTAGCTTGCCATCATCGCTAGGCAATGTCAGCACCTTATGACCCGTTGCCTCAATAGCACCCGTTTCATGCACCGCAATATGCCCCGTACTGGCAGCAATAACGCCCTGATGCGGCCTTAAAATCGACGCAATAACGATTGTATTCGTTTGCGTACCACCAACTAAAAAGTGAATGTCTGCCTGCTCCGCTGCAATGGCTTTTTTAATAGAGGCTCTTGCTTTTTCACAATGCTCGTCCATACCATAGCCTGGTGTTTGTTCTTCATTTGTGGCCACTAATCGTTGCAAAATCTGTGGATGGGCACCCTCTGCATAATCATTTTCGAATCGTATCATCTCTACTACTACCTCCAAATTCTCTCTATCTAATACTCTATCTTACGCCTGTTGCCTTATTTTCGCTATTTGTTTAGCTGAAAAAATACTGAATAGTAAATAGCTTCTTATTTATTGGGCTAGAGATTGTCCTCCAAAAGTACAATGACGCACCAAAACTTAGTCGAGGATGCTAAATCTATTCCGTTCTTTTCAACAGTTGTAGATATTTGTGAGGCGATGAAAAATATCCATTCAAATATGTACGATAGAAGAGATACGAGCCAAGCTGATCTCCTCTTCTTTAGGATCACCTTGGATTCTCTTTGGAGCGGCTTCTCCTTATTTGGGATCACTTTAGCAACACTTTGGAGCGGGTTCTCCTTATTTTAGATCACCTTGGACTCACTTATGAGCGGGTTCTTCTTATTTTGGATCACCTTGGACTCACTTATGAGCGGGTTCTTCTTATTTTGGATCACCTTGGACTCTCTTTAGAGCGGCTTCTTCTCATTTTGGATCACCTTGGACTTGCTTTGGAGCAGGTTCTCCTTATTTTGGATCACTTTGGACTCTTTTTGGAGCGGGTTCTTCTTATTTTGGATCACTTTAGCCTTACTTTGGAGCGTGGTCTCCCTTAGTTGGATCACTTCGGCATCACCTTCGAGGCGGCTTCCCAGTTAGATCACTTTGACCTCACTTTGGAGCGGCTTCTCCTTATTTTAGATCACCTTGGACTCTCTTTAGAGCGGCTTCTTCTCATTTTGGATCACCTTGGACTTACTTTGGAGCGCGGTCTCCTTATTTTGGATCACTTTGGACTCTTTTTGGAGCGGGTTCTTCTTATTTTGGATCACCTTGACCTCTCTTTGGAGCGGGTTCTTCTTATTTTGGATCACTTTGGACTCTTTTTGGAGCGGCTTCTCCTTATTTTGGATCACTTCTACCTCACTTTGGAGCGGCTTCCCTTTATTTTGGATCACTTCTACCACATTTAGGAGCGGCTTCCCCTTATTTTGGATCACTCCAACCACTTTTCCAGAATGGTCACCTTCATTCCCCGCCGGAGCCACAGGATGAGTCACTCGTTGTAGCACTAGAATCGGTACATTGGTGGCTGTCTTGGGAGGAAAGATGTGCATCGTTTGTTGAAAAATCGTTTGTGGAATGGATGTGGTGGTTGTGCTCGTTTGATTTGCTGTGATTTTTATTTGCATTACTGACGATGCCTATGACAACGACCACGCCAACAAACACGATAAATATAATCAATTATTCCAACTCCTTTCATTCATTCTATAAATTGTAACATTAAATCAACGCTCGGTAGTATAGTTCTATGTAAAAGTGGCGATGGCTTTGTCTTCTCTATGCTTGATAAAAGAACACCACAATCCAAAATGATTGTGGTGTTCATGTTATGATTGCGATTTGCGTGTGGCGGATTTTTTTGAACGATTCCCTTCGTTCGAATTTTTCTTTTGCTCTTGTGTTAAAGCATTTTCTTCGCGCACATCTAAATCATCTGGACTTAAATCTGTCGCTAATTCCGCCAACTCTGACTGACGTTTATATTGTTTGCCCTTTGTCAAAATGATCACCTCCAAGTAGTATTACATTGCCCTATTTGGTTTGATCTATTCCCAGGACGGTATGAAATGATTATTTCTAGCTAAACTAATGGCACCATCTGTTGGTTCAAAAGATGGTGATACGCTTGTAAATCTTGGTCGTATAATTTCTGGTAGGTCGCTAGGCTATGCTGTTTGATATAGTGAAAGTCCTTTTCAGGAACGAGATGATGTGTATGATTCAGCATCCATGCATTCGTCCAGGCCGTTTGCTCAAATTGACGATTCATTTCATGTTCTTCAATCAGCATGGCTAATAATTGTTCCTGACGATATATTTCCTTTAAGGCATGTTGCTTTTTCATCGTAAAGATTTCCATTGTACGTGGAAGTGATGCCTGTAATGCTTCTCGATCCACAGCATGACCTAGCTCATGTAGGGTCATTGTTTTGACATACACTTCAAGTGAAGTTGGGAGCATTAGCTCATTTCTTGCCTCTACTAGTCGTTTCGCATCAAAACCTACATAATCCCCAATAAAGTTATAACTCATATTCATACCTGAATCATCTTGTTTTATCTTGACCGCCATGTTCACAGTCTGCACGACGGATTGAATTACCTGCAATCGTTCGTTTTCTTTATGTTGTGTCATTTCCTCTGAAAACAAGTAGAAGCGGATTAAATATATACTACCATTAGGAGAGCTTCAAAAATTTATCCTGTGGATTGAGGGGAACTTAACAACAAAAAAGGAGCCTGTAGTGAAAACTGCAAACGCCTTGTGTGTGAAGGGTTTCAACCTATTTAAATGTGATTAGTTATTATCGTTATGTCGACGATTTTGGTTGCCATTGGAGTCCTGACTACGCTGTTTGCTGCGTGCCTCTCCACCTTTACGGCCTATCTCGCCATAAAATTCTTCGCCGTGGTTATCAGCCGTAGCTTCTCCACCTTTGCGACCAATTTCTTCGTAAAATTCATGTCCATGATTTATAGCCGTAGCCTCGCCGCCTTTACGTCCCGCTTCTTCGACAGTCATGTTTTCATTGTTGTTTCTGTTGCGATTGTTTTGCTTGTTAGCCATTTCTATTCCACCTAAATGTTTTTTGAGCTATTTATATTGCCAGTCAAAACATATCGAAACATATTTTTTTAAAAACTAATTTTCTTATTGTGATAGAACACTGTTAGGCGTTGATTGCTTACTAGCCCTTCAATCATATACATGTACCCTTTCCAATATAATACTAATCTATAGATAAAAGAAGGGTGATGGAAAAATGACGACTCTCACAAAGCCATCCATTGGTTTAACACAATTTACAGACTTCACAATGAAGGGAAGTGCAGCTAAGACAAAGTTTGTGAAGGATATAAAATATCAGGGAGAGTACCATCCAATAAAAGATTATTGGAAAGCATTGCGGGATGGGTTAAAAAAATACCATGAACACCGCTTTAACGATGCCTATTTACTCGACATTGTGGATAATGCCCTTCCTGCACGCCAGAAAAATTACCAGGAAGCCGTTAAAGCCTATATAAAATTCTTAAAAAATAAACATGTTCAGTGGTTTGAGCCAGGGAAGGCGAATTGGTATTGTGACGATTTAATCGTTCGTTCCAATCCTGAGCTTGGTTTAATCATTGACGATGTGCCCTATTTGATCAAGCTGTATTTTAAAGGAAAAAATGAGCGCATTGATAAACATAAATGTCGATCTGCCCTCACGCTTCTAAAAGACTCCCACTATGCGATTGAACATCCTGATTCGGTTAAACATGCCATTTTAAATGTGCAAAAAGGGCGTTTGATTACAGATGATGATTCAACTGATTATCATCAAATTGCCCTCGAATCAGATGCAGCTCAATTTATGTTTATTTGGAATAGACTCTAGCTAAAATGTGGATTTGGAAAATACCAAATCCACATTTTCATTTCATATAATAGTAATTTTTCTATTCTTAAAAAATATACGAACGTTACTGATTTTTTTCTTTTCTGTTTGCTAGGAGTAGCTTTATTTTGTCAGCAAGTCCAAACCAAGCTGGAATAAAGATTGGCATCATCATAAACGTCAAGATCACTAATCCAATAATCACTGCCATCGCTACCTGAATCAGCGTAATAACGCCAGATGGCATTAATGCAGCAAATGTGCCACCTAAAATAACAGCCGCAGCTAAAATAACACTTCCCATCTGTAGGCTTGTCGGAATAATTTCCTTCAGCCCTGCTTGTGCTGTTTCGTTATAGCGCATCATCAAGAAAATGGAGTAATCCACACCAAGTGAGACAATCATAATGTACGTAAAGAATGGTACATTCCAGCTAAGCATGTCATAACCTAGCAGCTGTTTCGCTATCATTTCAGTTAAACCAAGGCTTGCAAATGTAGCGATTAATAAGCTGGCATTAATAATAAGCGTTTGTAAAAATGAGCGTGTGATCAACCATAAAATCACGCTAATGCCAGCAAGCATCAGTACTGCACTTCGTATAAAGTCAGCTGAAGAAATTTCTTGTAAATCGATATTACTCATTGTTTTACCTGTTAAATAGACGTCTGCATGCTGCAACACCGAACTTTCCACATAGCTGTCTACTCGATGCTTGATGTCACGCATCATCGTCATGGCTTCTTCCTTATAGGGATTGACCTCCAAAATAATCATGAAGGTTGCGGCATGACGATCATCTGTCATATAGGCATTTAAGCTTTCCTGGAATTCACCCTGTAACACCTCTGTTGGCACAAAAAATGTTCCCGATTCTTTGTTTGACAATTCATGTAAATAGCCATTTGCATCATCTAATCCTGCGTAGATGTCTTCTAGCCCTTCTGCTCCTTCGCCTAATCCATTGCGCAGTTCCACCATGCTATCCTGTAGGCTGTTTAAATGTTGTTGTAATTGCTGTTGCCCTGCTTTTACCTCAGCTAATCCATTGGTTAAATTGTGAGAACCAGCCGTTATTTGATTGGCTCCTTGTGCGGCTGTCCCTATTCCTTGGGATAAATCATTGACACCACTTTTTAGGGCACGAGCGCCTGCTTTTAATGTCACAATTGCTGATTGGGCATTAGCTAAGGAAGTATTGGCTTGCCCGAAAGCCTTTGTTAATTGATTATATTGGGCTGACAGCGATGCTACATCTAATGCATTTAGCGAACTTATTCCCTGCTGGGCAGTCCTTATAGTTGTTTGGATATGGTCATCATCTGCTGCTTCAGGGTTTGCTTGGACATATGCATTCATGGCCGCTAAAATACCTTCAAATGCTTGTTTAGAGGACGTGATTAGCTGCTCGATTTGAGAAAAAACTGGACGATATTGTTGAAAGCCTGTATCAATTTGTTGATAGGAGGTTTGTAATTGATTGAGTCCTTGTTGAAGCTCCCCAAGTCCCGCTTCTAAGGCTACTGCTCCGTCAATTAAATCGGTTGAGCCGTTTGCAGCATTGTCTAAGCCATTCGTTAATCCCTGTAAAGCATTCGTTAAATCACTAGCCCCATTCTCTAATTGTATGGTGCCATTAATTAAATTTTGGACACCACTGACATCTTGTTCTTCCGATAATTGATTGGTGGCATCCTGTAGTCCTTTTTGAATAGAACCGACACCCTCTTGTGCTTCTCCCAAGCCCCCCTTTAGTGTATTTGCTTGTTCATTCACATAAAGATCAGCGATACGCTCCCCTTCAGGACGTGTCGGAGAATAGACTTTTGCTACACCAGGTGTATTGGCAATAATGCCTGTTAATTCATCTAATGCACGTAAATAATCAGTGCTTGCGAGCGATTCCTTTTGTTGGATAACAAGTGTTGCAGGCGCACTCATACCAGGCTCATAATGTTTTTCAATCAAGCTAATTGCCTGCTTCGATTCATATTTGTCGTCAATTTCTACTAAATCGTTGTAATTGAGTTCCCCTGTATAATGATAAATAAATGGCAAGGTGAGGATACAGGCAAAGATAATGCCCACGAATGGTCTTGCAAAGGCATTTTTCGCAAAAAAACCCCACAGCTTATTTTCAGTATGCCCTGCTATCGCCTTACTTGGCCAAAACAGCTTAAAGCCAAGCAACCCCATAAAGAATGGATTTAATGTCATCAAAACGGCCAATAAGACACAAATACCAATCGCGATTCCACTGACACTTTGATACAAGGAGAATTTTGAAAAATACAGCACCGTAAAGCCTATTAACACAGATGAGCTGCTTAGTAATACGGTTTTCCCAGCTGTTTTATAGGTGTTTTGTATCGCCTTTAAGACATGATTCGTGTTAGCTAATTCCTCTTTAAAGCGAGTAAACAAAAGAATATTGTAGTCAGTACCAATCCCAAATAATATGACGACTAAAAATACTTGCGTAAAGTTAGAAAACGGAAAATTCCAATAATTAGCAAGTAAGGCGATGATGGATAACGATACAGTATAGGCTACCCCTACTGTTAAAAGTGAGATAAATGGAATAATCGGTGAACGGAAAATGATCACCAATATCGCAATGATAAAGACAACGGCAATGATTTCGGTCTTTTTCACACCTTCTTGAGTTGTGGAAGAGAAATCATCCATCACAATATCGGCTCCTGTTACATATGTATCCATTGATAAATCTTTTACTTCCGCCCTTAATAACGCTGCCGCTTCACTGGCTGTACCGATCTTTCTATCAATTGACAATTGTGCCATGACGGTTGTATGGTCTTTACTAACTAATTGATTTGCCGCCTGCTCACTATCTGTATGGAAGAGCGCATTTGTGATATGAAGCTTTTTTGTGTTTAAATGATGAAGTACCCCTTCGATTGCCGAATAATCAGCAGCTGTTAAACCCTTATCTTGATGAAATACATAGACAAACGAATAGGTATCCTTTCCTTCGTTTTGAATATCATTTAACAGCTCTGTGCCAATGACGCTCTCTAAATCACTAGGCAACGTGATTTGTCCTTTATCTAGTACAAGTTTTTCAAGATTAGGCATTACCATCAGCATCACGATAACTGTTATCACCCAAAAAACAGGACTCAATATCCATGACTTTTTCATGCTTTTCTTCCTTTCCAATTAGAACTGACTATACTGTATATCAAGAAAGGAAGAGCAAGATATAGACAGATGATGTGATCTGTAAAAATTCAGACAAAAATGCAAAATTGTAAAAAAGGTGATCCATATGAAAAAAAGTGAAAAAACAAAAAGGCAATTAGCCAGTGTCTTAAAAGACTTAATGGTCCTTAAGCCATTAGAAAAGATATCGATACAGGAAGTCATGGAGAAAGCACAATTGAATCGACAGACGTTTTACTATCACTTTGAGGATATTTATGATTTATTGAAGTGGACATTAGAGCGAGAGGCAATTGAGTTGCTGGATAATTATAAGGATGAAAGCCTTTGGCAAGAAGGCTATCGAGATATAGTATTATACTTAGAGAAAAATCGAGCGTTTGCGCTTAATGCTATTAATTCCATGGGTCATGAGCATTTTAATCGCTTTTTCCATCAAGAAATATATAGCATTATTGAAGACTTCGTGAAGCAAATTGCGGAAATGTGCCAAGAGATGGAGAAAAAATATATGAGTTTTGTGACCCATTTTTTCACCGTATCCATTACGGCTGTAACCATTAGCTGGCTACAGGGCGAGCTTGATTTTTCCGTTGAAGAGCTTATTCAAATGGTGGATCGGTTTTTAAGTGACCACTTAGAAGGAACGAAAACGCTGTATGGCGTAAATAATACTAACTGTCTCAAGGCAATCGATTAAAGAAAAGGAAGTGCTACTATGAATGCTGAAATGGTGCTGCAGGAGCTAGAGGCTCTGGGCAAGGAACGAACGAAAAAAATGTATATGTCAAATGGCGCTCATGAGCCGTTGTTTGGTGTGGCAACAGGTGCGATGAAGCCCATTGCGAAGAAAATTAAAATCGATCAGGCTCTAGCAGAAGCGCTTTATGCCACTGGCAACTATGATGCCATGTACTTTGCTGGTGTCATTGCAGATCCAAAAGCCATGACTGCGGAAGATTTTAATCGTTGGATCGAGGCAGCTTATTTTTACATGCTGTCGGATTATGTCGTAGCGGTCACTTTAGCGGAAGCACCGATTGCACAGGAGGTGGCAGATGCATGGATTGCCAGTGGTGAGGAACTGAAAATGTCTGCGGGCTGGAGCTGCTATTGCTGGCTATTAGGGAATCGCAAGGATAGCGAATTCTCCGAGAGCAAGCTGGCTAACATGCTGGAGGTCGTAAAAAATACCATCCACGACGTACCCGAACGTACAAAATCGGCCATGAATAATTTTCTATACACAGTGGCTATTTCCTATGTGCCGCTCCACGAACAAGCTGTAGCAACAGCACAGGCAATTGGTCCAGTGGAAATGAAACGAGACAACAAAAAAAGCACGCTGCTTCATGCTTATGAAACAATTCAAAAGGAAGTAGAACGAGGTAGAGTGGGCTTTAAACGAAAATATGTAAGATGTTAATCAGCACACTTAAAAGGCATCAATCCCACAAGGATGGATGTCTCTTTAAGATAAAAAATCAATGATTTTTAATACATTTTTATTGATAAACGATAAATTTTGTTTTAAAATCAATGTACCATAACCAGTGAGGTGCTTTGAATGAAACATAAAAAAGGGTCAACTCTTTTCCTAAAGAGTGTGATTATTCTACTTGGTATACCTGTATTAGCGTTAGGGCTGTTTTGGTTACCTGGGGTGGCCAGCAGAGATGCAGCGGCACATCCTGAATCGTCCTATTTGTCCTATCTTTTTTTAATCTATGTATATACACTATGCATTCCCTATTACGCTGCGTTGTATCAAGCTTATCGTCTCTTAACGAATATCGACCAGCATCAAGCGTTCTCCGAATCATCTATACGCGCTTTGAGAACGATCAAAAATTGTGCTTTCACCATTGTTCTCTTCCTTGTGCTAGGCATTGCAGCGATTATGTTGATGTTTACTGGCAAGGAAGATATTACAGGAATTATTACGCTGTCACTGATCAGCATCTTTGCCTCCAGTACGATTGCAACCTTTGCAGCCGTTCTGCATCGGCTGTTGCAAAAGGCCATGGATCTTCAGTGTGAAAATGAATTAACGATATAACCAAAAGGCACTAACCAGTATTGATTGTTAGTGCCTTCTTAGTGTTGAAAGTATCCGCTAAAACTAATTTCCTATAAAAACATATCAAAATTCACTTTTTAACAGTATAATAATTACATATTTTATAAATAGGAGGATTTATATGAAGAAATTGGTTTTGTTGATGGCGATGCTTACGTTATTTTTCACCACAGCCTCTATTGCAAGTGCACATCCAGGGCGTTTAGATGGCAATGGTGGTCACAACTGTTCTGACAAATCAAAGGCTAAAGGGCTTTGTTCAGGCTATCATTATCATAATGGCAATGGTGGCAATAATGCAGGGTCTTCCTCAGGCGGTCAAAGTCATGCTACGCCGACACCTAAAGCAACGGTAGCACCCGTATTAACGAAGGTTGCTGTCTATTTAAATGACGTGAAGCAAAATTATACGCCTGGCGCTTATATGAAAAATGGCACAACCTTAGTGCCGATGAAGGCGATTTTTGAATCTCTTGGGGCAACGGTTAGCTATGATAGTGCGACGAAAAAAGTGATGGCAACAAAGGACAGTAAAAAAATTGTGATCGGTGTGGGGAATAAGACGGCTTATGTTGATGCAAATGGTGCTTCATCAACGATTACACTCAGCCATCCAGCTGAAATTTATCAAGGAACAACAATGGTGCCTTTACGCTTTGTCAGTCAAGCACTCGGCGCAAATGTAACATTTGATGAGGCAGCACTCGTTGTCTATATCTCGACAAATTAATGGACAGGCTATAAGCAGTATGCTCCTATAAGGTGCTGCTTTTTTTATTGTTACTTAAAGTTAAAATCATACTTCTTGTTGACTTTGCTAGCAATTGTTGCTAAAAATAAAGCCACTGTCATATTCTCGACTTCATTTGTATACCATGCTAACTTAGCACCATAGTTCTTTTTATTATAATTCACTTCCAATGGCCAGAAATTCTTTGTTTTATACGTATAATCAAATTTTACATAGAGTTGCTTACCATCTGGACATTCCATCACCACCTGGTATAATGGATTTTTTCTTTCTTGTTCAAATTTTACTTTTCTTATTTTTGTTAACATCAAAACCCCTCCTCTCTTCTACTACATTCGACAAAAGTTTGAAAAAACCTTTATTCAAAGAAAAAGGATAAAGCTCATGATGATAGTTGAGCCTTATCCTGTACAATTAGTTGGCTATAAATTTGTCGTAATAGCGCTTCAGCATGGTCGCCATTTGCTCCCGCGTCAAGGCGCCTGCTGGATTCATGTTCTTACTTCCATCGCCTCGGATAATGCCTTCGTTAATAGCCCATTCCCAAGCCTCTTTATGGGCCGCGCCTACTTCTCTGCTTGTTTGTAAACTAGCTTTTTCAGCTAGTAAGCTTTTTAACGTCGCGATCTCTTGTTTCAGCTCATTGTATTGCGACACTGTTAATCCCTCCTCAAGCCCATTTTTAATATCTTGCTGGAACTGTGCTTCTGTAATCCCCATACTTTTTAAATAGTCAAAAGGATCTTTGTGCGTAGTGCCTCCTAGATTTTCCGCAATCCATCGATGTGACTTAATGCCATTACCGTTGCCATCTAAAACAGTAGGAACCCCTGCCTCTATGGCAAGCTTACGTAACAGCCAAATATAAGCGGCATAATCCTTCTTAAATTGTTCCTTGTCAGCAGTCCGTGCCAATTCCACCTGGGCATAGCTATACGGATTTCCCTTTGGACCACAGCCATATTGCACGCGATTCACAGGGGCTACTTGTACGATTCTTCCACCACCGCCTACCCAGTGAGAGACGAAGGCATTGGCTTTATTTCGATTCATATAGGCAATTTCGTTTTCCAATGCTTTTGGGCCTGTATTGTTGCCATTACCTGATTCATGGGCCACAACGTATTTTACTGCCGTTAGCGCCTGATTCGGTAACCCTGACATCAACTGTTTTTCAATAACATAACTCATGCTGCACCGTCCTTTCCTATTATTTTTTTAGCGACTGACGCTATGTGATGCTTTTCTGCTATTTGCGGTAGTTAGGGAAAATCAACCGTTGGTAAGAGAGTGTTTCTTACGGCATTACTACACTAGCTGTTATTGTTTCACCTCTCTTTCCTCGAAGCTATGAAGTGTGAATGTCACAATGACATCCACTTACTATTAGTAAATGCTCACACAAAAGTGATTTCTAGTTAGTTGTGCTCTTTTACTATTTTTTCAATATGATTTTATAACCTCTTTTCTTGATTCCAAGCATTGACAAAGTATTGTTTTCTGTAGTATTTTTGATCTTCTAAAATATTGAAAGTGAGGAAAGAAAATGTGCAGGCAATAGAGATGATTCGTCAATTACCAAGCTTACATGGCTTGACGGAACTAGTTAAAATTAATAAAGGCTATTCACCTGATAGTAAGTATCTCGTAACAGTTGGTGAAATGCGCTATATGGTGCGTATAGCAGACATAGTGCATCATGAAAAACGCGCAAAAGAGTTTCCCTTGCTCCAAAACTTAGCAAAACAGGATGTAAGAACGCATAAAGCCGTGGACTATACCTTGTTTCAGGAAGCCAACGTTTCCGCAATGGTCGTTAGCTTTTTAGAAGGCACGCCAGCAGATGAGGTCATTCAGGAACTCTCTGACGCAGAGCAATTTTAGGAATTGAGAAAAATACATCAAGTGAGCCCCCCACAAATAATCCATTGGGAGACAGCACAGCTCAAAAAATTCTCTGCTTATCTTAGGGCATATCAGCTAGACTCCTATCAACTTCCGCAAGAAGCTAAACTATTGCGCTTTATTGAAACGCACTTGCCACTGTTAAAGCAACGTCCCATTACCCTGCTTCATGATGATTTCCACCTTGGTCACATTATTTGTAAGGGCCTTACTTACAATGGGGTTATTGATTTTAATGGCTATGATGTAGGTGATCCTTATCATGACTTTTATCATCTTGCCTTGTTTAGTAGGAGACATAGTATCCCCTTCTGTATCGGACAAATCGATGGCTATTTTTCATCTGCACCAGACGATATGTTTTGGCGGCTGTATGCCCTCTATGCCGCGATGACTGTCTTTTCAACCATTGTTTGGACACGCCAATATGATCCACAATCCTTTGACGATGCGTTGGCAAGAATTCACATCATTTTACAGGATCATGATAACTTTTCTTCGATGAAACCTTTATGGTATACGGAGAATTTATTCGCTCCGTAAGAGGGCTAATATTTTTTGCCGTTCCGCTTCAAAATCCATCGTTGGCTGCGATGTTGGTTCCTCCTCATAACGCTGATGAAACCACTTCGGAATGATCTCCTGCCGTCTGCCCTTATAAGGTGGTGACACTTGTTGCTTGCGTGCTTGAAAACGCTGTTGCTCTATCGCAATATCTGCAAGGCTCTTTATGTTCTGATCACACCAATTTTGTAAAATCTTTTCTACATACCGCCAGCGTAGAACATTGTGCTCCACCGCTAACTTCATCGCATGTATGACCATTTCCTCCGAAAACATAGTGAGCCAATGACGTATTTTGCTAGAAATATAGGCGGTTAGTGTGCCAAAGCCCTGTTGCTCGAAAAAATGGTAGGCAGTGGTAGTAGACTGCTTATCATCTCTATCTTTTAGTAATTGCTTATTTAGTAATTCATTATTTAGTAGTGTGGGCTTTTCCGTTGATGGTGTAGCCGTTGACGGCATGGCCGCACGTTTGGGAGCTTCATACACGAAAAATTCCACCTTACCGAACTTGCCATCCTTTGCTCTCTTCTGCACTTTTTGAAGATAGCCCGCCTCTATGAGTTCAGCTATAATGCTGGCTGTCGCCTCCCGTCCACATTTACTACGTGTGGCTAAATCGGCAAGACGAAAGTGCCAATCATCTGGTAAGGACAGCATATAGGCAAGCAGTCCCTTAGCTTTCCAGCTCAATTGACCATCATTTAAAAATGCCTTATCCAGCACAACGAAATTCTGCTTTTTGACTACTCGATAAATCATCATGATCCCTCTTTCCATCTGATATCCTTTCTAACTATATAAAGAAAATTTTGAAAAAAAGGGACATAAAAAAAGGACATGCCATGACAGCATGCCCTTACAAGCAGGTGAAAAGTGAATAATGTTCGAGATTTAGATAGTGATGGGTAGTGGAAGCAGAAGCTAACGTTTGCTGCTGCCCCATTTTATTCATAAAGCTCTTTATAGACGATGACTTTTAATGCGGCAATCTCTTCATCGGATAATTTGCCTTCCACCATTTGCAGGGCTTCTTCCTGTGTCATCGAGCCGTCCTGCAATTTCACACGCATGTCGTTCAAATCCGTAATGCCCACTTTTTGAATTAATACTGTCGTTGCCTCTTCTTTCGTCGTAAACGGTAATGTACTACTATCGACCGTTTTTGCCTCTTCCATATAGGCTTTTAATTGTGGATCATTTTCAATGGTATTTTTGATTTCTTCCTTTTGTCCGCTATTTTCTAATTCGGTAGACAAGGTATCTACAATTTTTTCAGAGGCAAATTTTGTGCCGAAATGCAGCACACCATAGCCCACTACTCCAAGGAAAATAACGATCACCACTAGAAATTTAATGAATCTCAACTACGCTCACTCCTTTATACACGTTCATCATACTATATGGAGCGGGTGTTGAGAAACAATTCTCCCTAGAAATTATGTAAAAAAACCCCATCTATGGCGATGAGGCTTATTTGACGTATTTCAAATACTTCCGCACAAATTCCACAATGTACAGCACTTCCTCTTCCGTCATCGAAAGCAGCTTACAAACACGTTGTAGTCTAGCAGGTAATGCTAATTGCTGGCGCACCTGATGAATATACATATATTTGCATTTTCTTGGATTTACTTTATCTCGTATTTGCTTGTATCGCAGGTAAGCATAGCGAGCAAAGGCATTGAGCATCTCCCGCTCCTGCTCATCACGCTCCTTCTTTTTGGCCGCCTCATCAATGATGTCCGTTTCAAATGTCCGTGTACCATCTGTTAATTGCATAGTACCACCTCTCTATTGCAAATGTACTCCTCCCTATTAAATGCAACAAAAAAAGCCACACCTAGGGTAGATGTGACACTTTTTATGAATTTTATATGTAATGAATGGTGGATAGCCTGTAGAATGTGGTGGATGTGATTCTAAATGTGGTAGATAGAACGTGATTTCTAATGGATAGAATCGCTTGGAATGGATTGTTGATTCTAATTGGTGGATACCATATAAAATGTAGCGGTTAGAACGCTTATTTTGATGGATACACTGCTTATTTTGATGGATACACTCCTGATTTTGATGGATACAATTGCTTAGAATGGATTGCTCCTCTTAATTGGTGGATACAATCCTAAATGTAGCGGTTAGAACGCTTATTCTAGCGGATACACCGCTTACTTTGATGGATAGAATTGCTTGGAATGGATTGCTCCTCTTAATTGGTGGATACAATCCTAAATGTAGCGGTTAGGATGCTGATTCTGGCGGATACACTGCTTACTTTGATGGATACAATTGCTTAGAATCGATTGCTCCTCTTAATTGGCGGATACCATTCTAAATGTAGCGGTTAGCATGCTTATTCTAGCGGATACACCGCTTACTTTGATGGATAGAATTGCTTGGAATGGATTGCTCCTCTTAATTGGTGGATACCATTCTAAATGTAGCGGTTAGCATGCTGATTCTGGCGGATAGAATTACTCAGAATGGATTGCTCCTCTTAACTGGTGGATACCATTCTAAATGTAGCGGTTAGGATGCTTATTCTGACGGATACAATACTTATTTTGACGGATAGAATTACTCAGAATGGATTGCGCCTCTTAATTGCTGGATACCATCCTAAATGTAGCGGTTAGGATGCTTATTTTGACGGATACACTCCTGATTTAGATGGATACAATTGCTTAGAATGGATTGCTCCTCTTAATTGGTGGATACCATTCTAAATGTAGCGGTTAGCATGCTGATTCTGGCAGATACACTCCTGATTTTGATGGATACAATTGCTTAGAATGGATTGCTCCTCTTAATTGGTGGATACAATCCTAAATGTAGCGGTTAGGATGCTTATTTTGACGGATACACTCCTGATTTTGATGGATACAATTGCTTAGAATGGATTGCTCCTCTTAATTGGTGGATACCATTCTAAATGTAGCGGTTAGCATGCTGATTCTGGCGGATACACTGCTTACTTTGATGGATACAATTGCTCAGAATAGATTGCTCCTCTTAATTGGTGGATACAATCCTAAATTTAGCGGTTAGAACGCTGATTCTGGCGGATACACTGCTGATTTTGACGGATAGAATTACTCAGAATGGATTGCTCCTCTTAGTTGCTGGATATAATTCTAGATCTGACGGATACAACGCTGATTTTGATAAATGGTTGCTATTAGCTTCATAGATAATAAGCAAAGATGGCGACAATAATATTTGGTATTGCTAATAGTAAAGCGTTATTCATCAGGTGATTGCGTTCGTTTCTGTCTTCTTTTGTTTCTGTTGCTAAATTGGCACGCATTCTATCTCCGCTTGCTATGGCTCCTGACATTAACATGGCAGAAACGATGAAAATTCCGCCTAGTAAACCTGGAAGCAAATGCGCTTCCTCCTTCCCCCATATGAGGATGGAGCATATAACACCTAGAATGGACAAGATGGTTCCAATGCCTATATATTTCATTTTCAGCCCCCCTTATTTTATTATACGGCTAACGTCTCCTATTTGTTTCGCGAATTCCAAAAATTACATATACAGGATTATTACAGTTCAGTAAAATAGTGAGCAAAGGAGGCTGAGTAGATGGTGCATCATTATGTAAATTGGGGTGGACATCCTATTAAGTTGACGTGGCTATCACAACAAACAATGCAAGATATTAGTAAAGTGACAAGTGTCCATGGTATATGCTTTCATCAAGATCGTGTTTTACTGGTTTATGTGAAAGATCGCGGATTTAATTATCCAGGTGGCCACATGGAAAACGATGAAACCCCTGAAGAAACACTTCATCGCGAGGCTTTGGAAGAAGGCTATGTGAAAGGTACTATTCAATATATCGGTGCGATTGAAGTCAGTCACGAAGAAAATCCCCTATTTATAGAAGGGGGCAAATATCCAATAGTTGGTTATCAGCTATTTTATAAAATGGCGATACAGGAGTGTCTACCGTTTTTGCGAGAGCATGAAACAATTACTCGGATTTGGGTGGAGCCTGAGGAAGTACCTTATATCATCCATGATCATGAACTAGCACATGTAATTTTACAGGAGGCATTAACTATGTAAAGCTATACACATTGAAGATTGGTTAATCGTTTTAACAAAAAATACGTTGAATGATTTAATACATAAACGCTACCGCAAACTTCAACAAGAAAAGATATTAACGAAGTTTTTTTGCAGAAGGTTTTCAATCTGCAAGATGCTTTAAAACGGACATCGATGTTTATGAAGCTATTTGCCTAGTATAGTATGCTCGCCAAACGTTCATAGTAAGTATGGTGTGGAGCTCACGCCGAATCATACGACGGAGGGATCAATTTATGAATGGAATTCGTGAAGGTTTAATCCCCACTATACTCGGGTCAGCTGTTACGGCGGCAGGCTATGCAATGAAGCAAAAACATGGCTCTAACAAAATGGTGGCCAATACGATTTTTGGCTTTGGCTTAGCGCACATTGTGTTAGGTGCGATTGACCTGGTAGAGCATCGTCGTTAACGAGTGAAGGGCACGCTATGTGCTCTTCTTTTTTTGTATTTTTTTCTATTAAATGCTAACATTGTCATAAAAGCTGAAGGAGTACAAAAATGGCGACAATAGAAGATTTTACAGCACTTGATATACGAATTGGTACGGTATTAGAGGCAGAGGCACTACCAAAGGCTCGGGTTCCTGCGATTAAAATGAAAATTGATTTCGGTGAAGAGCTGGGCATTAAGCAGTCTTCTGCACAAATTACGAAGCGTTATACACCCGAAGTCATTATTGGAAAGCAAGTTGTAGCGATTGTTAATTTCCCACCGCGTCGGGTTGCTGGTTTTAAGTCAGAGGTGCTTGTCATTGGTGGCGTGCCTGTGGAGGGGGATGTGATCCTGTTAACGCCCGATCAGCAGCTGCCAAACGGAACGAAAATACAGTAAAAGCCTCTCGCATTACGCAAGAGGCTCTTTTTTCTGAAGAGGAATCCAGATTTCACTAGTAAAGGTTGGTGAGGAGAAATCGGTGCTTGCATGGTGCACGATTTCTGGTCCAGCAACCTGTTCATAGCCAGAAGATGGGAACCATTCGGCATAGATGCGACCCCATGTTTCCTGCAGTGTTTGCGGAAATGGCCCGACCGCTTCAAAGACCGCCCACGTACAAGCGGGTACATCCAACTGTGTGAAATGGTGAGACGTTTCTGTTGTGGCCACGCCGATATAATGATCAAGCTCGCCCTTCTCCTCCATTCTGCCCTCGGAAAAGTTGGCGGAGGCTTGGATGATGCCTTTTGGTTCTACATTAGATAGCTTTTTTAGTTGCGCAATATCCTCCATTGTTAATGAACGTGCCATTTCGGTTATCGCTTGATTTTCTCCTTGAAAAACGATGGGTACTCTTTTCATAAGACCCACGATGTGAAACGCTTCTTTTTGTTCGAGTCGGTAATTCATTTCACAACCTCCTTGTATAGTAAGTTGGAAGGTCATCCGTGGGAAAGCTTTTAAGTGTTGACCACTTTGCCTCGCCTCCGATGGGGTGATGCCATGCATTTGCTGGAAGGCTCTTGTAAATGCATCTGCAGAGCGATAGCCATAGCGAATCGCGATATCGAGAATTCTCATAGATGAATCCGACAGTTCCAGTGCAGCAAGTGTCAAGCGCCTACGACGAATATACTCTGATAGCGAGATGCCTGCTAGAAAAGAAAACATTCGTTTAAAATGATATTCCGAGCAATAAGCTAATCTCGCAGCCTCTTGCACATCAATTTCCTCCGTTAGATTTGCCTCGATATACGCAATCGCCTCATTCAACCTTGTTAAAGAATCCACTTCTATCACCTTCCTTATCACTACTTTAGCAGGAATAGCCCCCTTACATCCGACAATTGGTGCACCATTTAGTCGCCTTTCAAAAAATAATCTATCGAACAGGCAAATAACTAACTTTCGAAGCTACTTTCTCATACATATAATAGTGTAAAGCTAATTTTAGCCTTACACCTCCTGACTTGATACTTAGGGTCACTGCTCGCACAGTGGCCCTATGAAGATAAAAGATCGTTGTATCGCATCCTAATTTTCGTTACAATATTTGTAAAAATTATCGATAGAACTGGAGGCAGCAACATGGATCGCCATTTCCAGTGGTACAAGTATATAAAATACATACTCATACCTATATTCATTTCAAAATTCTTTCATTTTGGTATACCGAATATGCAACCTCTATTCATTCTTGAATACGCTCTCCTATTCGGGGTAAGCTTTTTACTCATTATTCTACAGGATTTTTTCACGATTAGTAAAAAAACAAATGTCCTACTGCGTCTCATTATGCTGATTATTTTACTGCTTTTATTCATTACCGCTATTGTCTATCAAGCGATGATATCTATTATTTTTTCAATCCTACTACTCGGCGCGTCAGGTTTTGCCCTTTATTTACATAAAAAAGATGAAGGAGAACAATAAATGGTACATGAAAATAATAGTAAGCGATTACTTTTAATCATCGGTTGGGTCAATGTTTTGCTTGCCCTTCTCCTATTCCAAGCTTTTTGTGGGCTCATGGCTATCTGTATGGGGATCGTACTTAAAAAGGATTATCAAGCACCAACCCATGGGCTGTTTTTGATAGTAGTCGGTATCGTGAGTACGGTTATAGGATGGATGCTCAATCACTTTTATATGTAAAAATGACCAAGAACCTAGATTCTTGGTCATTTTTTATTAGCGATAGCTATTATGTGTAGGTTCAAATAATGCTTCGTCGGCGTTTCGCACCAGTGAGAAATGATCCACGTTGTAATGGCCGTGCAGGATGTCATTATGATGGGCAACCGTATCTTCTGGTGATAAGTATTGGGAACCATTTGTTGAATGACCATCTCCCACCAGTGTGACATCAAAGCCATGAATAGTTGCCGCTCTTACTGCTGTATCCACGCAATGCTCCGTTTTGCAGCCCATCATCACCAAATGCTCTACCGCATTGGCCTGTAAATAATCGAGTAAGCCTGTCTTATAAAAAGCATTTGTAGCCAGTTTATCAAAATAGACAGCTGTCGGTGGTACATGAATCGCTTGATGTACCTGAAAGCCTTCCCCTTCTCCACCAGCTACATCCTGATCACGCACAAAAATAAGATGTGCGTTTGCCTCGGTAGCTTTCTGAATTACGGTATTGATTGTCTCAAGCAATTCATCCTTGCGATAGACGGCTTGTTCATCCTGATTTCCCTCGATTAATTCTTGCTGTGCATCAATGACTACTAGTGCTTGCTTCAAAAGCATCTCTCCCTTATCGTTTGCTAACAATATTTTACCATTAATAGTTAATTTGTGATATGCATTATTTTTTAACTTTTGAAATCGTCATGCCATCTCCAATCGGTAGAAGGACGGATTCAAGCTGTGGATGATTCGCCACTGTGACATTGAACTTTTTCATAATGGCTGTATAGCGCTTTGATGCTGCCTCAGGGTCTGCTACACTGCCCCCTGCAAGGACATTATCTGCCACAATGAATGCACCAGGGTTGGCCAGCTTAATGCAATAGGCTAAATAATTTTCATAGTTATCCTTATCGGCATCAATGAAGAAGAAATCAAAACGCTGTCCTTCTGCTACAAGATTTTCAAGGTTCTCAAGTGCAGGGCCTGTCCTATACGAAACTTGCTCGGCATAGCCTGCCTTGGCAAGATTTTGAGCAGCTAGCTGTGCATAGTTCTCCTGTAATTCTAGGGAGGTCAATGTGCCCTCTCCTTCGATCCCTCTTGCTAAGCAGATGCCACTATAGCCACCCAGTGCACCAATTTCTAAAATAGCCTTCGCTCCTGTAATCGACACAAGCATTGTTAACAGCTTGCCTGAGGATGGGGACACCGAAATGGCAGGCATGCCGTTTTCCACAATAGAGGATATGACATCCTCTAACATGGCATCGTGCTGATAAAATACCTCATCGATATAATTATTCATTTGTTTCATGTGCATGTTCTTCCTCTTGTAGACTGTCCGCTATGTCGTTTGTTTCATTTTCTTGAATATCAAACAACTGGCTAAATTCTTGGATAACCAGGTCGATGGCTTTTAATTCCCCTACTAAAATTTGCTGAATGGATTGAAACTCTGGCTGCTCTAATTGCTGTTTAATGGTTGCACGCTTCACATGCAGCATTTCTAGAAACGATATCGCTTTACCTCGTCGGAACGTTTTCGCTCCTCGCTGTGGTGCGCCTTCCATGCCTCTGTGACGACCTCCACGGTGATGTCCCTCTCTCATATGCTCTCTAAATCCTGATCCTCTCATCATTCAAACACTCCTTTTTGTATACGTTTGTATACGTTGATTTAAATATATTGTATACAAACGTATACACATTGTCAATTAAACATAATACTTTGTTGCTCCATCATATGTTAGACAAGAGGAAAGACATATTGAAATGGAGGTAAGTTGAGTGAAAAGGGTTATAAAATATGTTTTGGGCATCGGTACTTTATTGATACTATCAGGCATATTTTTAATTGGTGCACAATCTCACTATAATCAGAAGGAAATTAAAATAGCTAGTAAGCTATGTCTTGAAAATGGCGGACAGCCCACCATCATACGAGATTATTTGGCATTGAATTACTCCTTTTCATGTCAAAAAAACTGAGGTTGTACATAATGTATACTTTCAGGCAAATGGCTAGCTAATAAGACTACTTTTACATATAAATAGTAGTGTGAAGCAAATCTAGCCTTTCCACAGCGCTCCTGTTTTGAGGTCACTTTCTCTTGGAAGGTGGCCTTTTTTGCATGAAAAAAAGACGTCATGTCGACGTCTTTAATGTTTGATCGATATCCTCAATCAACCTATCCACTTGTTCCTTTGTTATCTTGATGACATATAGTTCTGTCGTTTCGATTCCATCATGGCTTGTTAGGTGTTTAGGATATTGATAGTTATTTGATATCTCCTTGTCCATATCATCACCTCTTCAATAGATATATTCGACATAAAGTATAGCAAACCTTCTATAAAAAGGAAAATAACAGTATATTTTTTCACTAAAATGACAATCATATGGACAGTTTAGCATAAAAATAGGTCAAATCGATAAGTTCATTTAGACTATCCTTGTGTAAAAGTGATTATTGCTTACCAAATTTCGCAATTTTTTTGAGGTAGAATGACCCGACAAAAACAATGAAACTTCCATAAACTTTCAGCATCACATTTCTAACAGGCGCCTCCTCAATGGTTGTACTGAGAAAGGCACATCCTACGACAATGATGATTATCCCGATGATGGCATGAATACATTTCACCATATCTCCCCTTTTCTAGTAGGCAATACCGACGCGCGTTCTCAAAAAATCCTCACGAAAGATTTGTTGATAGGCAAAGTCTGCTGTATCTGCTACGGAAATTTTGCTGCCTCCCTCTGGCAAAAAGTTGCGTTCAACGCGATAGTTTCCTGTCCAGGCCCCATCAGGTAAATAGGTAGGACAAACAATCGTCCAATCCATAGCAGATTGCTGTAATTGTTCAAATACACGTTGGTGCTCCTGTGCAGCAACGGTCGATTTTCGTTTCGATTCAGTCGATTGATAACGAAGAATAGTCGGTGTCACACGACTTTGTAAGATCCCTGCTGTTCCGATCGTAATGATTCTTTTCACCTGCTGCTTTGTCATCGCTTCAAGAATCAACGGTAAACTAGCCGATAATGTATCGCCACCATCTGTATTTAATGCACTGACTACCACATCGACATTGACCATTGCCTGCTCGACATCCTGCTTGTTTAAAACATCGCCTTGGATAACACGCAGCTGTTGTTGATGGTGCGGTATTTTATCGGGATTACGGACCAATAGAGTGACCTCATGCTGATCCTTTAATGCTAGCTCCACCATATGGCTGCCGACACGTCCACTGGCACCTAATATTAAGATTTTCATTCCTCTCACCTCTGTTATCATTATAACGCAATTCCCTTTATATGTAAAAAAGGCACCAATAACAGTGCCTCTCCCCTCGATTAGTCACGCGCTAGTAGCTGAACATTGACCATAAATAGATGCATATTATTCTTTTTGGATAGCTCATCGATGATTGATTGAATCTCACTTTCTGTACTTACATCAATTTCTTCCCCATCGTGTAATTGAATCGTGATGACTTGATGCGCTGGAGAATCTATTAAATAACCGACTGTACTATCAGGCGAGTAGCCTGCCGCTCGTATCGCCTGTATCACCTGTTTGGTAAAATTCGTGGCTTGTAATTTTTCGCCAAGCTCCTCTGCATAGGGAGTCGCACTTTCGGGGCTCGTGGCTATAATTGAAGGCTGTTTTTGTGTCATCCACAATGAAATCACGACCAGTAAGCACATGAATAGAAAGAAGATGTGCAGGATTCTCTTCATACATTCACTCCATTTCTCCATGAAAATTTACAGGCGGCAGTCTAGCAATCTTTTGCCCTGAAATCTGTTATTGTTCTCACAGCTATGTATCGCTATATCTCCATTTGGTTTTCGAAAAATAATTTTCCACTGTTGCAGAGGGCAAATTACCAACAAGTCATGTTTGCGGCTTCATAGATTAGAAATGTAAAGGTTAGCGCTACCATTACTAAAAAACTAACAAAAAGGGAGATTAAAAGATGCAAGATAGTAGATTTAGTCAATATATGAATTGGAATCAGAAAAAAGAAAAGTGCTGTGATCAATATGTAAAATGCTATTGTCATTTAGAAAAAAAATGTGAGCACAAACAAGAGGGATGCAAATGCAAACAGAAGCCTGGGCATTGTAAATGGGAACATAAACACGAGCGATGTAAATGCAAGCATAAGGATGACCATTGTAAATGGGAAAAGGAAGATTCCTGCTCTTGCAAAAAAGAGGAGGAAGATTATTACGAAGTTGATTATTCGAAGGATCACCACTGTAAAGGCTGTATCTGTCATCTATTAAGATGCTTATCACCTGGCGCTTTTGTAGATGTTATTTTAGCAGGTGGTGGTAGCTTTGCAGGTATTTACTTCATCAGCTTAGATCCTAAAACTTGCTGTGCAACATTTTTTGAGGTAGATGCGGCAGCTGCATCACCACTTATCATTGATTGTCAGCAAATTATTGCCATTAGAAGCGCGTAAATGTTCCACTACCCTACTTGACACCAATTCATATACCATAAATCCTACCACTACAAGCACATTTGATCTTCTGCCAGGTTCGTGAATCCATACCTGGCAGAATTCATATTTTTCAGCTATTCATTGACAATGACTTTGACAATGGGCTCTAGTTTTCCTCTATTTACATCGCCAAGATAATCAACATCCACTACGACAGCTCGTGGCTCAAAACGTTGGATACATTCAATGAGGCGTTTCGTGTTTATTTTCTTCAGACGTTGGAAGGGTTTACGAATATCAGACCTTGTCACATACTCGCGAAGCGGACAAGGAATCGTAAACGTCGATAAAATAAATGCTACATTTTGTAAAATACCTTCCACGCCTGTAGCATTACCATTAACATTACTTAAAGCCGTTACTTGATGTGTCATTCTATCAACCTTTCTTCTACGTTCATACAATTAGTACTTTGGAAAAAGAGCACTTTGTTATTTATGCTTGCTCATTAAAAATTATGAACGATTTGTTTTTATGTACCCCATGTTATTTTTATTCAAACAACATCTTAGTTGATAGGCTGACCTACAAGCTTAGCGTGTGATGGCGTAGTAAATAACATACAGCCAGCTAAAACAGCCATGGATGATTGCCCAGATGATGGAATGATGCACACTCCATGAAATCGTAATCGCTAAAACCGATCCAAAGCCAATGCCATTTTTGACCACCGTTTTATGCTCCACTTTTTTCACCTTCCTTGTTCTTTTTATCTCTCCATCTTGCCATCGCATTATGTTTCCCTCCTATCGTTTTCTATGTTTATGCATGAGCGAACAAGGGCAATCTGAAAGAAAGGATGTGATGTTATGACAATTCTCATGCTGATTGCCACGATTGGAATCCCAAGCCTTATGGTGTATCTTCAGCAAAAATGGGCAATTTTCAGCCTTCTTTTCAACATACTAGGTGTCATTGCTGCAATCCTGTTTAGCACGATTGCCGCTACAGCTATAACGAACATTATTCTTGAGGATGCGGTCTTTATGACAACGATTCACGCAGTTTTCTTAAACCCTGTATTTCTGATTACCGGAGCGTATCTCGGCTTATATCTGATTTACCGATTAATCATAATGACCATTCAGGAAAGAGACTAGTAGAAATTACAATAGACGTGCCAAGTCTGCGTTGTTGGATTGTAGAAAAAATAAAAATTGCCATGATCCACAATGTTCAAATGTGCTTTCGCATCCGAGGCAATTTGGAGGACAAATGGTGCATCATCACCAAAATCCATGCCACTTTGACAAAAGCTTGGATAGCCACCAATTTTATGGAGCGGATAAAGGTCTTCTACGATATCCTCAAAATATTCGAGCTGCTCCTCATGCTCCAACGTCAAAATCTCTTCCTCCAATTGAGCAGGAATACCGCCCCCATCCCAGGTTGGATAGTCATTCGTGATATGCTGCGGTATGAGGGGAAACGCGCGAATGTGTTCATGCTGCCATTCACGCTTTACTAAGCCTTCCAAAGTGGTGTACGTTCTAATGTCAAAATAAGACCCAAGATCATCCTCCACGAGATGATCCAATAGGCGTTCATCGACAAACAGCGTGATTAATTGAAACGGCTGTAAGGCTACCGGTACATAGGGAAGGTCTTTTAGAAAGAATGTAGCAAGCGGCTGATAGCCAGATGGTGGTTGCTCCTCTGGTAAAGACCAGCCGACATAGCCAATCCAGCTTTCCAGTAAATCATGTGTGGGGCGAATACCACCTGTTTGAAAAATCGTTGCCTGCTTAGCTAGTTGAGCCCGAATATGTTCAATGGTCATCCGCTAGCTCCTTTTGTCGACAGCAGCAATCTGTTGTATGGTCATTCACCATGCCCACTGCCTGCATAAAGGAATAACAAATCGTACTCCCGATAAATTTAAAGCCATCCTTCTTCAATTGCTTGCTCATACGATCACTAATGTCTGTCGTCACAGGCACTTCTTTGATGGAAGCCCATTCATTAATAAGTGGCTTATGATCTACAAATCCCCAAATATAATGTGAGAATGAGCCATGCTTTTCTTGTATTTGGAGATACGCTTTGGCATTTGTCACCACGCTAGCTATTTTTAATTTATTGCGTACAATCCGTGTGTCTTGCTGTAATTCCTCTAGCTTGTCCTGTGTATAAAGAATAATTTTTTCCACATCGAATTGATCAAATGCCTCACGATAGCCTTCACGCTTTTGGAGAATCGTCCACCAGCTCAGGCCAGCCTGTGCCCCCTCTAAGCAAAGCATCTCAAATAAATGCTGATCGTCATAGACCGGCACACCCCACTCCTTGTCATGGTATTCCACATACAAAGGCTCATCTAGCTTGACCCAATCACATCTTTTCATTTTTATACCCTCCATTTTATGTATTCCTTACTTAATAGCTGTAATGCAAAGCCATCCTTTACTTGATTTTTCCGTGACATAAACGGTTTGAAAACCGGTACGTTCTAATAATTGCTTCGTCGCCTCAGGTGTTTGATAGGCTTGCATATGATAATTCATCTTGTAGAGCTCTGCTATCATAATAAATTTCCCACCGTTTTTCAGTACCCGCCATACTTCCTCCACATCCT
The DNA here is from genome assembly GCF_043359455.1 of Lysinibacillus sp. PWR01. NCBI lineage: Bacteria > Bacillati > Bacillota > Bacilli > Caryophanales > Bacillaceae > Lysinibacillus > Lysinibacillus sp. PWR01. Next base: position 189,899 of record NZ_JBHERJ010000096.1, read on the forward strand.
GCTCTAAGGATGGCCAAAAATAATGCGTTTGAAAGGCTGTAATGGCATCAAAAAACTGATTATCGTATGGAATGTTGGAAACGCTCGCCTCTTTCACAATGACGCTACCACTAGCAACACGTGCTTCATTCAATTTGATCGATTCCTTCACGGCCTGTGCAGAAAAATCGATCCCATAGATTATACCATTTGGATTCAATTTGGATAAAATTTGGAGCGTTTTCCCACCACCACAACCTATGTCTAACACACGATCACCATCATTGATGGCTCCTTGCCTGATGAACCATGCATTCATACCGCGATGAGCGATATTCATGATTCGTAGCATCGATGAGCCCAGCCATCCATTTGGTTTTTTCGCTTGTTCAATTAACGTTTGTAAGAGTGACATTATTGGATTCCCCCTCTTGAAGTGCGGATGTTAAAATAGAAAATAGTTCTTTACTAGTTTGTACGTGCTTCAAAACGTTTTGTTTCATTTTTTACCAAGGAGGAGATTTGATGATAAAGCAAGCAAAGCAACAAGACGCAAAAGCTGCAGCCACATTAGCCTTACTGCTCTGGCCCAATCATACACTAGAGGAATTTACAGCAGATATGACACAGCTACTAAAGGGAGAAAACGCAGCCATCTTCCTTGCCTATGATGAGGACAAAGCAATTGGATTTGCCCAATGCCAATTGCGAGCGGATTATGTAGAAGGCACCGACTCGAGTCCAGTCGGCTATTTAGAAGGCCTTTTCGTGATGGAGGAATACCGCCAGCAAGGCTATGCAAGACAGCTTGTGGAGCATTGTGAGCAATGGGCAAAGCATAGGGGCTGTCTAGAGTTTGCCAGTGACTGTGAATGGCACAATGAAGAAAGCCTACAAGTTCACCTTCAGCTCGGTTTTACAGAAGCCAATCGCATTATTTGCTTCACAAAAAAATTAGAAAAATAGCGGACAAAAAAATCACAGGTGCTTAAAATAAAACACCTGTGATTTTTCGACATTTTTTTAATTTAGATATGTATTGTTGGAAATATTTCGTTCGCGCTCATCTATGATTAAATGGATCATTAATGCGAGTTGTTGTTCGATTCGCATATTGTTTAGATGAAAGATATCAGCAATCACATTCTTTTGCTTTTCTGCTAATTCCATTCCCTCAAGCAGTAACATAATTTCTTCTTTTGTCAGCCCAAACATCCTCATATCACCCCAATACTCTCTCTATTTATTATTGTAAAATCATTACACACATTTCATAATTAACGAATATTTATCTTATTTCATGTACCATTTTTACTAATTATAGGCTAAAACATGGAAAATAATCAATGTATTATCCACAATTATTTAATATTTTTTTTACATTAAGTAAAAACTTTATTATGTTTATTATAACTTATACAAGCATTGTATAACTTTTCCTGTGGAATATTTCAAAATATTGCAGTAATTGCAACGAGACATCTATACCATTATAAAAATATTCATGCATTTTGTCGAATTATAGAGTTTTTTTGCACAAACTAAAGAAAATTAACAGCACAAACATTTTCCTTTACCCCTTTTTCACAAGAAAGAAACCTAGATATTCACATCCATAAAAAAAGTAATTTCAAAATTGAAACTACTTGTCTTATTTGTATAATCGGCTTTTATATTATTTTTTTAATATCATGTTTCACTATTTCTATTTTCTTGTCCTCCATCACCTGCATGCCCTCGATTTGAGAAATCTTGGATGTTGTATCCTTTTGCCATGTCGCGGACTGCACATGCCCTTGCACAAATAATTGGCTGTTTTCCTGTACAACCGCAGGAGCCTTTACTGCAGCTATATCTGTATGGCGCATTTCCAATAGAGATTTATTGGACAGCGCTAAAAATGGTCTAGCTGCTTCATCCACCTTGCAATTTTCAATACGTCCCATTGATTGATCTGACCAGATCATGGCATAAGAACTTTCTTGACCATCTTTAAAATAGCTATTAGCTACTTCAAAAATCGCATCAATGCAAGTAATCCCGTTTCCTTCCATTTGTTCAAACGTGCAATACTGTGTAAATAGACGAGCATTGTTGATATAGACATGATGGCTTTGCAGCTCTCGAATCGTTGTATGCTGCATCATGATTTTGGCATGCTCATTACCATAAATACCACCCGATTGTCCAAATTGAATAGTCGATTGATGCAGCTTTAGTCCACTAGCATCGACAATGACATGAAATTGCTGATGGTTTTGAATTTTACAGCGATTCATCGAAACATCTGCTTCATCCACAATGGTAAGCCCTACTGCCATGCCATTTCGGACATGACATTGATAAAGCTCCACCTTGCTATTGTCTATCAACACCTGCGCCTTGACATGACGAGAAATTTGACAATCATAGAACTTGGCGTCCGTTTTTTCTCCAAGATAAAGCCCATGACTTTGACCATCTGAAAAAATACAATCCGATATCATTAAATCACTGCGATGAACCACCATATTCGTATCGAGATGCTCTTTTATTTCACAGCCATCCATCCTGAAAGTCGTGCTATCAAATAATTGAATGCCTACCCCTTGCCCTTGATGAACTAGACAATTGGTCATCGTAATCTCACTCGACGCAGCCATCACTTGTGCCTTGTCATGCCCATGAATCTCACAATCCTCCATTGTCATCTTGACATGGCGAATCGCAAAAATACCATGCTTCTTCCCTTCCAGCAGCATACAATTCGTCAGGCTCAGCTCACAGTTTTGAGCAATAATCTGTGCCTTTACATGATGCTCAAATGTCGTGTCGACTAGAATAACACTGGAGCCATTCGCCACACGCAAACCAAAATGATTCAGCGGCGTCGCAAGCACTGCACAATTTTTCATCAGCAAACTACCATAGCTCACCATGATCTGCGTCCGAATCAATTGCTCCTCAATCACACAGTTTTCTAGCTGTAAATCGCCTTTCACATACAGCCCCTGCCCTTGCCGAAACCGTAAATTACGCATCGCGACATGTGTTTGATAGCGAATAAAAACGCCACCCTTGATCGTCACATTGCCAACCCCATACAACGTCAGCCGCTTGGCAATATCCAAGCTTTCCTCATAAATCCCATCCCGAATTTCAATCATATCCCCTGGCGCCGCCTCTTCAATCGCCTGCCCGATACTTTGATAACGATGCATAATACTCCTCTTCACCACAAGTACAGCCATTTACACACTCCTAACCAAAAAATGTTCGTACCCTATTTATATACCGAACATGCTTGTGCTTATTCAATTTTGTGTAAAATTACTGGAATATGCAGGGGTTTAATTGGAATGTTTGACGGTTTAATGAAAAGGGATGGTTTTGGGTAATAAAAAATGAACAGCGGTTGAGGGTGTGCTGTTCGTTTTTTCGGTGGTTGGTAAGATTCCACTTTATTATTGCAAAACTTAAAAGCTAGTTACAAGACATGAAATCGATGAAAATTTATATTCCACTTAGTTAATGTAAAACTGTTTCTGCGATTCCTTACTCATAAGTTGTGATAGTATTTATATTCCACTTAGTTAATATAAAACCAATCCCAAACCGCCAATTGATCCTAACCCACCTGATTTATATTCCACTTAGTTAATATAAAACAGATATGGACGCATTAACAATGTCAATATGGAACGTATTTATATTCCACTTAGTTAATATAAAACCTTCGTACGGATTAGGCTCTACTGGTACAACAACTAAATTTATATTCCACTTAGTTAATGTAAAACTCAACTGTATAATCAGCCTTAAACGTTTTCACACAATTTATATTCCACTTAGTTAATGTAAAACTAAGTGCTTCGATGACAGTGCAAATTGAATCAGCCGAATTTATATTCCACTTAGTTAATGTAAAACTTTAATGCACGAACATCACTGATCGGTGCTAATACTTCATTTATATTCCACTTAGTTAATGTAAAACAACAACGGCTGTTGGAAAATCCAGTAGATGATTTAAATTTATATTCCACTTAGTTAATGTAAAACGATAGTGAGTATGGATTATCGGAGTTATTAACAGTGATTTATATTCCACTTAGTTAATGTAAAACAGATATTTCTTCAAGAAGCTTGCCACCTATACCTCATTTATATTCCACTTAGTTAATGTAAAACAAAACTGTTTTTACTAAGTTATCTTCTAATATCATAATTTATATTCCACTTAGTTAATGTAAAACCAAAATACAAAGTTAGTATAGTCACAGTACACAAAAAATTTATATTCCACTTAGTTAATGTAAAACTCGTAAAACCTTACGTGAAAATGCTGTTACGTATGCTACATTTATATTCCACTTAGTTAATGTAAAACGCGTAGCCGCCAGCCGCACAGAAGGAATTAACAAAATTTATATTCCACTTAGTTAATGTAAAACCAGAGCATTTTTAAACATCCTCACAATCCATATCGAATTTATATTCCACTTAGTTAATGTAAAACAATGTTTTTGAACTTAAATTTACTCGTGATTTAAAATTTATATTCCACTTAGTTAATGTAAAACACTACGCCCGCGTGTGTACAGCGCTTTTAAATGATAATTTATATTCCACTTAGTTAATGTAAAACACGTTCCCGACAGGAAAAATTAATTTACCTCTTTTAACATTTATATTCCACTTAGTTAATGTAAAACAATAATGCCTGAATATATTAGTGACTTGAAAGACATATTTATATTCCACTTAGTTAATGTAAAACGCAATGTTAGTAAGAGCATTAGGACTAGAAGCAACATTTATATTCCACTTAGTTAATGTAAAACACATCTTTTCGTTTTATCACCAAATAGAAAAGTTAAATTTATATTCCACTTAGTTAATGTAAAACATTGTAGTACGTATTGCAGCAGAGCGTATCATGAAATTTATATTCCACTTAGTTAATGTAAAACCTATAGGAAATTATGGTGGGATTACAGATTTTAAATTTATATTCCACTTAGTTAATGTAAAACTATGCAGATGGACATTCAGAAATGGTTGATATAAAATTTATATTCCACTTAGTTAATGTAAAACTGGTAATGTACGAGGTGGCCCACTAGATGATTTGAATTTATATTCCACTTAGTTAATGTAAAACGTGAACGAAGTCACACGTGCAGCAAATAACCTTAATTTATATTCCACTTAGTTAATGTAAAACGTATTGCAAGGGGGTGAACAACAACAGCAGATAGTTTTATATTCCACTTAGTTAATGTAAAACAAAAAGCATCCTAATGTGATGATCGTTACTAACTATTTTATATTCCACTTAGTTAATGTAAAACTTCGCGAGTGGTTGTGCAATCTGATTAGCTTCATCATTTTATATTCCACTTAGTTAATGTAAAACTAGGCACCGATTTTAAAATGGAGCAATCAACAGATTTTATATTCCACTTAGTTAATGTAAAACGAAAAAAAGCCTAAAGTACATCGTTTTTTCGGACATTTTATATTCCACTTAGTTAATGTAAAACGGATTACTGATGCATTAGATAATTACAAATCTGATTTTTTTATATTCCACTTAGTTAATGTAAAACGTACAGCACATTATGAGATTGATAAAAATGATTAAGTTTTTATATTCCACTTAGTTAATGTAAAACATGTATGAGGCTGTAGTAGACGAGACTGTTTTTATCACTTTTATATTCCACTTAGTTAATGTAAAACAAAGTTGCCAGAGTCATTTGGGAGTTACATACAAGACTTTTATATTCCACTTAGTTAATGTAAAACGGTAACGTATGGGTTGTACCAGACTTTGAAATTATTGTTTTATATTCCACTTAGTTAATGTAAAACAAATAACTCAAAGAAACGTGTATCTGCAATTTTCATTTTATATTCCACTTAGTTAATGTAAAACATATTGATGTTAATGACTGTCGTTCTAAAGAAAAATTTTATATTCCACTTAGTTAATGTAAAACGCAAAAGAGGTAGTGGACGCTATTTGTAATGCCAGTTTTATATTCCACTTAGTTAATGTAAAACCAGACGACGAAGAAGAAGGAGAAGATGGTGAGTGGTTTTATATTCCACTTAGTTAATGTAAAACCTTTACCCACTTACAGACCGTCTTTTAATCTTTTAATTTTATATTCCACTTAGTTAATGTAAAACCCACCTTAAGCATACTCAAAAAACCCTTATTTTTCAACGCTTTGACGGGCTGTATATTACGACAAATATGATTATTTGCAGTCAATCGGTAGTCCAGAAATTTACCTTTACAATTAAAGTGCTTTAAAGCTAGATATGATAAGCTTTAAAGGGATTTAATGCTGTAAAATGATTCACTGCAATACTACAAAAAAGAGAATCTGTTGCATTCAAATTGGATGAGATAACTTGAATGCGATTGATTCCCTCTTTTCATGACCAGTCATTTGATAATATAATAGATATCTATAAGAACATGCTCTCAAAATCTTTCTCGACCCCATACACAGTTTTTTTCATGTTTTTTGGATTGGCAATTCGGTAAACATAAATCGAATCAATATTCGGATTAGCCTTTGTTGCTAATTCAGCTAGGCATTGTTTTAAAAGTCCTTCTGTAATTTCTCCTTCAAATAAGGAGTTTTGTGTCCACGTTAAATATTTTTTCAATACTTTATGGACTTTCCCTACTCGTTTTACATCCACATCATACGCAATCAGCACATACATGTTACCACCACGCTTTCAATGCTTTATAATCTTCATCACCAATCAGATGTTTAATTAATTTATAACATTCTAGACGAATTAAAAATCGGTAAGAGGTTTGTCTGTTTAATTTTCGATGTTTAATGGTTGTGCTCATTCGTTTTTCGAATTCAGCAATAAAAATTTTACGTCCTGTTTCGTTTAATAAGCAAATATGTTCTTCGATATATTCAAAATGTTCCGCACGAATCATCTTTTTGTTAATTAACATAAAAATTAAATTATCCATTAACAACGGTTTGAAGATTTCTGCAATATCCAGTGATAGGGAAAATCTTCGAGAACCTGGTTCATGTAAATAACTAATTGTTGGGTTTAATTGCGTTTTGTACATTTCAGATAATACAGCTGTATACATTAAACTATTGCCAAATGAAATAAGTGCATTAATTGGATTTGTAGGCGGGCGTTTTTCCCTCTTTGTAAATTGAAAATCAGGATTTTTAATAATTGCATTAAAGCATTGATAGTAAGTAAAGCGAATTTTCCCCTCAATGCCCATTAAGGTTTGTATATCCGTAGCATCTGCAACTTGTTTCTTTAGTTGCGTTATTTCATGGATGAATGGCTCTACCTCATCTTTGTAGCGACGAATATTGCGTAGCATATGATGAATAGCGCTATAGACAAATTGTTGTGCAATATACAACCTTTTATTCAAGTCAAGCACATGGGCTGCTTGCTGGACATCAACAAAGCCCGCCACTTTTTTTCGTCTAGGTGTGTAACTACCTGAATAGTAACCGTAGTAATTATAAAAATGTATATTCACATCTTTTTGATTCATCAGATTTAAAAAAGAGGTGTTAAAGTCCATTTCCGCAAATACATGTAGATTTTCTGTATTTTCTATTGGTAATGTTTTTTTCGTACCATCTTCGAATACTAGATAAATAGTAGAATCTTTTCTTTGAATCCTTCCGTTATTAAATAAATATACATTTTTCATTCCTCTTCACCTACCCAGCAAAATGAATAATAAGCACATTTTGTACAATATCTTAATTTTTTCTTCTTAGGAGGCTTGTCTAGCTGAATAATTTGTTGGATTTGGGCTAACCATTTAGGGATGGCCTCTCTATCCTCTTCCGTTAATTCAATTTCATCAACACGTTTTTCTTTTGGATAATGTATTTTGCCTTTTCGATATATCCCCATTTGCTCGAGTACGAATAAATAATATAGAATCTGCGCCTTATCAGCCTGTTCCATTTTACTACTAGATTTCACTTCTCCAACATAATGCTTGTCCATCATATCAATGCGAATTAAATATTCTATCAATACTTCTTTTGACTTTTGGCGTTGATAGGACGTATCATGCAATACTTTCCCTTGTTGTACTTTATCGTCCTCATCCTCAAAGCCAAGTTGATGTGAATGTAACCATAGTTTGCGCTCGCATACTTTCAAATATTGGACTTGCAAACCGGTTGCCTTTAAATCGTCCCATTGCATATGCTTTCACCCCTTTTATGGTTTTTTCCATAATTATTGAAAGAAGGCATCTACATCATTTGCAAAAATTAAGCCGAGTTCCTCTGTATATTGATAGGTCACAACTGGGTATTCTGTATAGCGATCAACTCTAATTGTTGAAGTAACCTCTCCATTTTTCCGTTTTCTTGCATTATCATACGCCCAAGTTGCGATAGGCACTGTGAATTTTTGCAATTCCATTAACAAATTAATCTTCGTCTGCCATGCTAATCTTTTAGATAATTCATGCTTTATATTCTCTATTTCTAATTCATTTTCCCTATAAACGCCATATGGTATCACCAATTGATTTTGAATATCTCTTAAGGTCGGCTTATTCTCCTCTTGATAAGGTAATAAATCCTCATACCAAGCTAATGTTTCATCAAATGTTTGAATATATTCGCACGCTGCTCCTAAAGCTTCTCTACTATACACTTGCTCCACAATCTCCATTTTAATTTTCTCATCCATTAGCTGATTGTTATATTGCAGTAACACCTCCTTAGATTTAGAGAAAATTGTAAAATCAACAACAGATTTTTTGTTGTTTGCAATACCTGATGGCAATGGATCGCCTGTAAAAACGTAAATATTCGGTATGTTTTTTACATAATCTCGCGTTCGATAAATACGCCCCATCCGTTGAAATAAACCTGATGCCTCCGAAAGCTCAGTAAATAAAATATCAAAATCAATATCAACACTTGCCTCTACTAACTGTGTTGTAATCCATATTCCCGTTTTTAGGCAATCTTTGTTTCCTAATGCTAAAATCGCATCTTCCTTTTCTTGACGGTGCTTGCTGATAAAACGGCTGTGTAAAAGAGAAGCCTTTATACCTGTTTCTTCAAATTCTTTATATAATTGCTGTGCTTTCGTCACCGTATTTACAATGATTAATACCTTTTGTTCCATTGGATACTTTAAAATTTCTTCTAGCGTTAAATCCTTTTCAACGATTTGCATAAAATGACGCTGAATTGGCTGATTAATGGTATTTAATTTAAAAAATGGGTCTTCTCGTTTTTCAAACGGAACTCCCAATCGTTTTAATGCTTCTATGAAAAGTGGTGGCAATGTGGCAGTCATAATTAAAAACTTACCGCCTATATCCGTAATATACTTCAACCCTAATACAATAAAGGCAGCTAATCTTGCGCTGTACATTTGAATTTCATCAATAATAATTTTACTATAGGCTAATGTGGCAAGTTTCATTTCAAAGCCTGGATATAACCCCACAAAATCAATAATTTGATCAATCGTTGTCACTGTAAGCGGCATAGATAGATTTTTCGCATGTGTGATCGTTATTAAATCAAGGTCTTGCTCATCCGCACGTTTGACATATTCAGCATGCATACCACTATGCAGTAATCCTGTATTCTTTTTGCTGCAGCCAATTTCATTAATCAAACGGTCATAAATCGCATTGATGGACACTTTTAATGGCAGCGTGAAAATGCCCTTGTCATTACCAAGCCACAAAAGTCCAGCTTCTGTTTTCCCAATACCTGTTGACGCAATGACTACATGATTATCTTGTTGTCGAGCATATAGGTAGTCTTGTAACTTATTTCGAGTGCGATTTTTATCACTAAAATATATTTCCATCTTTTGTGACAAACCATCAGAAGGAATTTCAACTTCATAATTTCCACTTGCCGCATAATCCAACTTATTTAATAAACCCTTTATGCGAACGAAACGATACAGATGCTCACGGTTTCTAAGAAATTTTCGATCCGTAAATTTTCGATAATCAAATTTAGGTTCCTCACGAATATTAAAATCACCATTTAATAGTGGCACGTATTTTTGTAAATCCTTTTTAATCTCATCACCACTCTCGTACATATTTTGCTCTGCCCGTTCGTGGTGATAATAAACAGCTAAAATTAATATCGTAGCATCCTCTTTACCATACCGAGTGATTAGATTTTTAATCGGCATAAATGCACAACTTAAGTAATTGTGAGGAATTTCATTTAATTCAGGGAATACATCCTTTATACGCTCTCCTATTGCTCGTACTTTATTCTGAAATTTGGTATTTGCCTTCCCTATATCGTGATACTTCACCGCTTGTAGTAAAATATCCCAATCTTTCTTTGACAATGCATTTGGATAAATTTTACGAAATGTTTCCCATCTATTAATTAAATGGTTCGTATGCTCAATAATCGTTTGTGCAGCGGATGTTTTTGTTGCAGATTTTGCTAGTAGCTTTTCAAACATCAACTAACCTCCTTATAAAAAAAGAATGGAGAACTTTCCCCACTCTTATACTAAAAATACGGTATAGCCATCTTTATCGAAAAGCACTTTTTCATATGCAACAAGATAGTTAGTTGAAGAAGCCGGTACATGGGAAACAATCACTTTTTCCCACTGACGAATGTGCTTTCCTTTAGCGATTTCTAATAATTTATATGTTTTATTTAAACGATAGGATGTACCGACTTTTCCATAAATATCACTCTTGGTCATCGATTGCGGAATAAAAATATCAAAATCAACTTCCTTGTCTTCTTCCATTTCTTGAAACTCTATTTCTACTTCCTTCACCACATTAATTTGCAATAAATCCTCACGTCTACCAAGTGATAAATATTCAGCAGGTGATTTTAGTGCGTCGATAATGATTGGAATGTATTGCTTGTCCTCTGGTACAATATGCAATACTAGTTCGACATCTACTAATAGCTCTGTTGTGGAAACACCGCGTGTAATCCCATGTGCTTTTCCATCTGATAACTCCACTTTCAACTGATGGCGACCTTGCTCGTATGAACTACCAGCAAACTCATAGCGCGTCCATAAATCATTGACCTTTGCATGATATTTTCCCTGAATACTCACCTGCATTGGCACATAACTTGTAAAGCCACATGCCGCATGCACCATGCCAATAACAGTTGAGTACGGGGGCAGTGGATATGATTCCTTTAATTGAAAACTCGTAGGCTTTTTGTAGTTCACTAGGTTCTGATAAGCCTCAATCCGAATCCCCTTCATATGTTCACCTGCTTACTTATAATAGTCTGATACAGCCTGCTCTAGCAGCGCGAAGAAGTCTGCCATTGGTTTGGCTTGTAAACTTTGCTCAATTTCCTCGTCGTTTGCTAATAATCCTTTGACTAAGCCAACATGTGTATGTTGTTGAATATGTGAATCCAATGCTAAAACTCCCTCAACCGTTGCAACGGCAAGTTTATTATTTTGAAGCTTTAACCGATTTTCGAAAAATGGATTTTTTAAATCATAAACACCACCGATCGCAAAAATTGGCGCTAAATTCTCTCGACGCCCTTTTATATCGCGATATAAAAATTTTAATGTACGTAATAAAGAAATAACACGTTCAGCACGTTCCTCTAATGGAATTTCGATTTGATCATTTGTATCAATCCCAATCTTATCTAAATCCACCGTCAGTGTGTAAGCATAAAAGGATTTATGAATTTCACTTTGTGCAATATTTCCACCTCTTAATTCCTCATTAGCTGTTGCACTTTTATGGCGGTCAAACAACCCTTTATTCGTTAAAAATTCTAAATCTGTATTATAACTTTCCAATGCGACAGCATTGGATAAGCGTACCACGGCAGCACGAGTTTTCGTTGGCTTTACCGTTTTCATATAGCCGAACAAATCAATTTCAGGATAATCTGCGATTGTTGCCTCTGGGTGAAATTGAATAACGGAGCCATCCATACCTAATGGCGTGTGATTAATATCCATTTGATCGACAATGTTATAACGCAATGCTTGACGTGAAATATACGTGTACACTTCATGATCTCCGCGGGAAATTTTTTTCAAAGAAGCAACGTTCCCAACACCCTCACCATAGTTGGCACTTTCTGCTTCAACTATCATACTGACTGTTAATCCTTTTTTATTCATTTACTTGCTCCTCCTTTGCCATATCCTCTTTTTCGAAATCTTTTCCATTTAATCCTATTAAAAATGCGTAGCCAATTGTTTGGAATTTTTCAATATCACTTAGTGTTGTTGTGAAAAATATGGGGATACCTACTTTTTCATGGCGTTTGTAGCTATACGCCTGTACAATTGTTTCCATAAATTTATTAGGATTTTTTACTTTTAAAGCATTTAACAAACGGTGCGAAATAGCATTTAATTTTGTTTCTTGACCTCGATATACTTTTCTTAATTCGTAGCCGCTAATCCGAATACTTCTTAACTCTTTATCTGTCATATAATGTGAACCTCCCTTTAACCCATAATTCGAAATTTTCAGAATTTTGTAGATAGAAAAAGTATCAGCATATTTTCCATCGATAACTAAACGTATTAAACGATAGAGTAAATCACTAAAGCGCTGTCCATTATAAAAACGTCGAATAACTTCTTGATAGAGGCTTACATAGTCTCCATTTTCCTTAACAAATTTCCCCGTCAAGTAATGGAAGTCATTCCGGCTATCATACAGTTGCTGTGCTTTGTCACGGGATAACATATTGAATGTATAAGGTCTGGATTCATTATTTTTGTCATATTTAACAATCTGGATATTATCAATTTCTACATTCTTCTTGTTTTCTGCGTGTTGATACATTTCATTGATAATTTTTGAATAGGCCATTTCCTCCAGCTTATCGCGTGTATATTCTTCTCCTCTATCATTGCGCAACTGGATTTTATTGTAAGATAGTAACTCTACAATGGATTGATTGCTATTGATAAAGAGACCTATCCCATTTTTCAATGTGAAACCTAATGGCAGACAACTATACACAATATTACAGATTGGACAAATAAATAAATTGCGCTGATGGTTCCAATAATGCGAGGACTTTCTTGCACCATCAACCCCTAAATTTTGTATCCAAGTAAGATCAAATGCCTCTGAGATAGACTTCATTTTGTTGTCACAGCACGCACATGTTAATTTATTTTTTTCATACTTTTTTTCATCTTTCTTTGACGTTAGAAAATCTTCAGCAGGTTTGATGAAGTAATTAAAATATTCATCATAGAGATCCTTTTTACTCGCATTGCTATTTAGAAAGGAAACATTGGACCAAAAACTTTGAATAACTTGATATGTAAGGACACGTGGGATGATAAATCGCTTTGCATCCTTATGCTTTAAATGCTCGACAATTTGTAGTAATGCGTCCACAGCGTCTACAATTTGCGGCTGTATTTGTTCCAAGGTTTCTTTTTTCCTCTGTGTTACCTTTTTTAAACTTTTTGCAGCCTCTAAAAAATCAAATGGAATCGCAGACAGAAATGGATAGACATTCTTATAACTATTCGATGACAGCCAGTACTTCACTTTTTCAATATGGACATTGAGCCGTTCTAAGTTTTTTTCATCTCCTATGTCAGTTTTCGCTCTTAATAAAAACTCTACAATATTAGAATTAGTCATTTTATGGTAATTTGTTTCATGTCCATATTGAGCAGATAAATAGGCAAAATAATGTTCTTCAAAGTTCGCTAAATTGCTTTCTGGAAAACTAATAGTCTGATGATCGTTCTTACTATACTCTAGTTTTGCATAGTCAAATACACGGCATAGTCCCAAAATACTTGCATTGTAAATTGTTTCATCTAACTGTAGTTCAATCATTCACTTCACCTCCTATTCATTCACCATTTCAATGCAGCCTAGCATTTGTGATCTTCTAAAACCAATACCCGTCTGCGTTAATAAAGCTAAATCTTCTGGATGTCCTCCTAGTACAAAGCTTCCCTCAAAACCATTCAAATAAAGAATTCCTTTTTCATTTAAATTTTTAAACTTGTCATGCTTTAACTGCACAACTTTTTTATGCATCATGACTGGTGTAAAAACAAGTGGCTGATGTAATGTTCGCCCAACAACAGATTTTAGGCATTCATTCGCCGCATAATTCAATTCCTTCTCATAATTAGGATCATCAATATTTAAATATTGATTGTTTTTATCTTTAATAATGATGGTGCTGTTTGTTTTAAATAGAGCTTGAGATTTTGTAGGTAATTTTTCAGATAAAAACTTAACATGCTTAATGTGTAGGGTATATGACTTATATTGCATTTGCTGATGCTCAAGTAAGCCATTATACAGAGTTATCATAAAATTTATATCAGATGAAGAAATGGTCATGCGAATGTCTTGATGGATGATAAATTCATCACCTTCTAGCGTATAACCATTTAAATAAATCGCTCCTGTAAAAGGACGCATCGCCTTGTTAGCTTGATGTTCCTCAAAGCTATACAAACTTTCCTTTAATTCTTGATTGAACGAAGATAGTCCAGCTTTAACTATACTCCCAGCTAAAAAGTGATAGTGCTTAGGTATTTTCTCCGCTTCCATAGTAATCTGCAACCTCATTTGGCTTCACCTCCTTTTTTTCGCAGCCTACTCACGAATATAATTAAAATAAATTTAGGGAGGATTCGTGAGTAGGCTTACATTTATATTAAATTGTTTTTCATAAAAAGTCAATATTATCTGAAATTTAAAACTTATATTGAAATTATATAGGATTAAAATATATTTTGGGATTTTATTCTTATTTAATTCCTTCTCTATTCTTGATAAGATAGAAAAGTCTTGTTTAACTAAGTGGAATTTAAATATATATTTTCAAATAAGATTTAGTTTTTCAGAGAATTATCTCATTTTATATTAACTATGTGGAAATTTACTTACTCCAACTTCTTACTTTCTTTAAAAAAGACAGCAAAAGAGCCTACTTGAGACTAATTCGAGTAGGTTTTTTACCTAGCTGATTACGTTTAGTAATGCTAACTAAACTTCATTTAATTTCCTTTACCCTCTTCAACTACATCTAATCAAAAAACTGACAGTAACTAGTAGCAACCAAGAGCCTATATTCCTCCCCAAATATGAACTTCACATTGAAGTTGTTAAAGCACTAAGTATATGCCGATTGCTCATGATGAGGATGTAACACGAGTAAGGCAAATTTATAAAGTATGAAAATATTTAACGTAGATAGAAAACCCCATATGAGCATGTGCTCGCCATGAACTATTACTTGAATGGAACGGATTGATTCTCCCCTCTTTATATAAAATTGCAGTGAATCATTTTACAGCATTAAATCCCTTCAAAGCTTACCATGCCTAGCATTGAGACACTTGAATGACAAAGGGAAATTTCTGGACTACCGATTGACTGCAAAAAAATGATATTGGTCGCCACGTACAACCCGATAAAGCGTTGAAAAATAAGGTTTTTTTGAGTATGATTAAGGTGGGTTTTTTATTAACTAAGTGGATTTTAAATGCACCTCGTTCTTTCTTACTCATAAATGTAGACCTGTTTTTTATTAACTAAGTGGATTTTAAATATATTTACAATCATCTAACGCCTCACTCAAACTATGTTTTTTATTAACTAAGTGGATTTTAAATGGATTTTCATTGTTTTTTATCAAAATTACCAAACAAGTTTTTTATTAACTAAGTGGATTTTAAATAAATAAGCTGCTATCGACTCGTCTGCAAACTCTGCCGTTTTTTATTAACTAAGTGGATTTTAAATTTTAAAAAGTTCAATGTTATCTAAAAAAAGCAAAATGTTTTTTATTAACTAAGTGGATTTTAAATATGATACTGCTCTACGTATTAATCCTGATTATCCTGCGTTTTTTATTAACTAAGTGGATTTTAAATTCGGTATCCACCGACACTGTAACCAACGCCTCCCAGTTTTTTATTAACTAAGTGGATTTTAAATTTCTTAAACGTAATTGATTGTACACGCTTATCTAGGTTTTTTATTAACTAAGTGGATTTTAAATAAAAGTACCAACACCAGTGAAGGTTTCTGAAGTAAAAGTTTTTTATTAACTAAGTGGATTTTAAATAAAAGTATTGACTTTTCTTTTATCTTGTAGTATAAGTTTTTTTATTAACTAAGTGGATTTTAAATGTAGAAAAGAAAACACGTCGCGGATTTAAAACATTGTTTTTTATTAACTAAGTGGATTTTAAATAAATTAAAATTGAGCATATCCAGACCTGATATATCGTTTTTTATTAACTAAGTGGATTTTAAATCTTTCTGTAACGTTAATATCAATACCGAAATTATCTGGTTTTTTATTAACTAAGTGGATTTTAAATTAATGCGTTCTGTTGTTCCTTCATCAAAAAGATTAAGTTTTTTATTAACTAAGTGGATTTTAAATCTGCATTCTCTACTGCACCCATAACCGTTTCAGTTCTGTTTTTTATTAACTAAGTGGATTTTAAATTAGTCATAACAGTTAAGAACTGTGTACCATCTTCAGTTTTTTATTAACTAAGTGGATTTTAAATCCTGTAGCCCCCTTGTCAGCAAACAAAGCCCATGTACGTTTTTTATTAACTAAGTGGATTTTAAATTAAAATCATCAATACCACGCTCATTATAGCGAGTCTGTTTTTTATTAACTAAGTGGATTTTAAATTTCTTCAAAACGCTACTGGAGTGAAGCTAGGTGGTCAGTTTTTTATTAACTAAGTGGATTTTAAATATTGGATAAACGTCTTATTACTTTATTATCTGCATGTTTTTTATTAACTAAGTGGATTTTAAATTAAAACCGAACAAGCACATCTTGAATTAGAGTAAAGTTTTTTATTAACTAAGTGGATTTTAAATGCGATTAATATTGCAGTAAATTGTTCTGCATTATAGCGTTTTTTATTAACTAAGTGGATTTTAAATGTGTGTTTTGGGTAATCTGATATATCTGCAACCTTGTTTTTTATTAACTAAGTGGATTTTAAATAACTTAGCGAGCTGCATCATTACAGAGGTGATTCAGTTTTTTATTAACTAAGTGGATTTTAAATGTTGGACTTGTACCGGTTGTGGCTGTTCTGGTGGAGTTTTTTATTAACTAAGTGGATTTTAAATATACTTTGCAATAAAGCTATTAAAAATTGAAATAGGTTTTTTATTAACTAAGTGGATTTTAAATTTTGGTGAACAAGAATTATTAGCAGCTAAAATTACGTTTTTTATTAACTAAGTGGATTTTAAATTTAGTTCAAACATTGCCGGCTCACATACTGCACGAAGTTTTTTATTAACTAAGTGGATTTTAAATGTGATGGAGATACTTTCATAAGTTCAGCAACAATGGTTTTTTATTAACTAAGTGGATTTTAAATTATTCTCTATCAGCAATATTGGTGATAAATACCTGGTTTTTTATTAACTAAGTGGATTTTAAATTCAATTGTAAAAGCCTTTCAACGTACGACCATTAAGTTTTTTATTAACTAAGTGGATTTTAAATTTTTACCAAGGGTGGTAAGGATACAAAGAAAACAAAGTTTTTCATTAACTAAGTGGAATTTAAATAAAGCTTTGATTGAGACTAATCATGGATACATTCAGTTTTTCATTAACAAAGTGGATTTTAAATTATGCTACAAAACTATATGCTCGTATGAATGGTACAACGTTTTCATTAGCTAAGTGGATTTTAAATCTTGATAATATTAGATTTAGTCTAGCAGAGGCATTAAGTTTTTCATTAACTAAGTGGAATTTAAATGGAACTGGTAAAACAACAACGACAATTACTAAAATTGTTTTTCATTAACTTAGTGGATTTTAAATAGGGCTTTGATAATCACGAATTATGGCTACGTACATGTTTTTCATTAACTAAGTGGAATTTAAATCTTTAATAGCCACACCATGCCGATCTTGAGCCGTAAGTTTTTCATTAACTAAGTGGAATTTAAATTAAGGTAAATCACTTGTCTCAAATTCAATGACTCGGTTTTTCATTAACTAAGTGGATTTTAAATATCTATAAAATATTCTTCGATTTGTTTTTGTGCTAGTTTTTCATTAACTAAGTGGATTTTAAATGTTAAAGCTGGATTATCTTCTGTCAATCCAGAATTAAGTTTTTCATTAACTAAGTTGAATTTAAATTCAGTTACGATGTCGCAAAATGGCTCGAAACATATGTTTTTTCATTAACTAAGTGGAATTTAAATGGAGCAAATCGAAGAAATTGTTGATGGTGAATAACTCGTTTTTCATTAACTAAGTGGATTTTAAAATACCTCGTTGCGCCACCAAGAACTAAGTGAGGTATGTTTTTCATTAACTAAGTGGATTTTAAATTTTTTACCAATCACATGACTGAAATAATATTTGCGATAGTTTTTCATTAACTAAGTGGATTTTAAATTACTTCGCCCTTGACGCTTGTAGCATAAGCTTTAACGTTTTTCATTAACTAAGTGGAATTTAAATAATAAAAAAAGTGAGCAACGAGTCGTTACTTTCGCATAGGTTTTTCATTAACTAAGTGGATTTTAAATTGTTAAAGGAGGCTTTTGATGGAAATTAATGCTATTGTTTTTCATTAACTAGGTGGAATTCAAATTGAATAATCCACTATATACAAGCAATTGACGCTTTCGTTTTTCATTAACTAAGTGGATTTTAAATTCAAAATGGGATGTAAAAACGCTTATTGCTGGCATTTGTTTTACATTAACTAAGTGTAATTTAAATGAGGGTGTAGGTGTAATCACCTCTCCAATGGATATTGAGTTTTACATTAACTAAGTGGAATTTAAATGGAACTGGTAAAACAACAACGACAATTACTAAAATTGTTTTTTCATTAACTAAGTGGGTTTTAAATCAGAATAGGATAAGAAGATATTGTCCAACTGACGACATTTTTTATTAGCTAAGCAGAATTTAAATCCTTAAAATTTATTGTATAAATAAAATTTCCTGTTAAAAAAACCAACAATAACCGAATTTCCTCGGTCATTGCTGGTTTTTTTAATTTACATTATTTCTTGCGTTTCACAAAAACAATAACAAAAATAGCTGCTAGTACAGCAAGGATGGCGATCATCCATACTGTGTTTGAGTTGGATGTTGTGTCATCAGATGCGGCTGCTTGTTGTTCTTCTCTTGGTGTGGCGTTCGAAGACTCCATTTCTTTGGTATCTTCTTTCACCACTTGTGTAGTGCTAATTTGCACATATTGTAGAGTTGCTTCATCTGTGGCGGATGCTTCGTGTTCGTGGCTGTCGCTGTGTCCTTCTGCATGGTCGCCGTGGCTTTCTTCTTGCCCACCGTCATGACCATGGTGGTGATCTGCTGCTGTTGTGAAAATAGAGCGTTCTAGCTGTTGCCCTACCCAGCTTTTGGCATCTGTTGAATCGGCAAAGATGCGAGGGTGTCCTGACAGCATGTATGTTTTACCGTCAATGATGATCCCTGTTTGGTCACCTGTTACCACGTCTTCAATCGTACCCGTTGGTCCTTCTGCAAAGCCGCCCATTTGCATAAGCGTATGTCCGCCCATATCAAATGTAAGGTGCTCTGTTAAGAATGCAATGTACTCTTGTTTCGTCATGGTTGCGTCAGGATTGGCTAGCTCTAGTTTATGATGAAAAAGTGCTGTATTTATTTCCTTGTACGTAATATCTCCCTCTAGCGAAGACACGTAATCTTCTTTTTGTGCTGCTTGTGCTAGCTCATCCACTGTCGCTCCTTCAAGACCAAAGAAGCCACCTACCCAGCCTGCAAAGTCCTTGCGGGAGAGGTTGTCTGTTGGGTTTAAGGCCATATCTTTGCCATTGTACCCAAGAAGCCCAATACTGTGTAATACCATAATGTCCTGAATATTGGCGTCTGTTTCAGGGACATCTGTGAATAGTGTGCTTTTATCCATCGTATGGGCGTAGGCAACAGGTGCCATGAATAAAGTACTCATCAATAATAAAAGTAAATATTTTCTCAAAATGATTCCACCTTCCAATGCCTTAGTATACAGATGAAATGTGATGGAAGTTTGAAATCTACAGGTAATTTCTAGAGCTTAAATTGACGAATCAGGGCGTTTAGTTGTTCAGCCATTTCTGCTAAATGCTCGGCACTATGTTTAATTTCCGCCATGGAGCTTGCGGTCTGCTCAATGGTAGCCGATGTTTCTTGAATGCCTGCTGCTGATTGTTCGGAGACAGCAGCTATTTCATCAACTGCTTTATGAATCGTGACAGTATTGTGAACAACCTCTGCTAGCTCCACTGACATACCGTCAATGCCTGTGGCAATGGCCTCAATAGCATCCGCAATTCGGTAGAATGTCGTATTGGTTGCTGCCATTTGTGAGGTGCCCTTTTCTACTTCCCCATAGCCTTGCTCTAGCGAGGAGGTCACTGCATGGGAATCATCCTGAATTTTTCTCACAATCGCTGTAATATCATCAACGGAGAAGGCGACCTGCTCGGCTAAAGCCCGAACCTCGTCCGCCACCACAGCAAAGCCTTTCCCCTGTTCGCCAGCTCTGGCCGCTTCAATCGCTGCGTTCAATGCGAGTAAGTTCGTTTGGGCTGCGATCGTTTGAATAACCGCGACAAGCTTAGAAATTTCCTGTGTTTGCTTACTTAGGCCATTTACCTGTTCCACAGCGTCCTTCACCGTATGCTGGATTGCTTCCATTTGTTTTGTGGAAGTGGTCATTAAGTTCCTACCTTCTTGCGTTAAAGCTTTCACATCCTGCGAATACTGTTGAACATCTTTACTGCCGTGATGAACCGTAGTGACTTTGCCAGCAAAATCATTCATGGAGGAAGCGACATCTGATGCATGATCTGCCTGTAGTTCTGTACCACTCGCCATTTCTGTGACGGTATGAACAATTTGCTCTGTTCCTGTTTTGACCTCTGAAGTCGACTGAAGAAGCTCCTCACTATGTGCTGCCACATCGTTGGACACTGTTTGAATGTGCTTTAATAGACGATTTAAAATATCTGACATCGTATTGGTCGCTTCCATCAGTTGCCCCACTTCGTCCTTCGATTGAATCTTCAATGGCGGCTCACTTAAATCGCCATTGGTCATTTGCTGCATACGCTTGGTTAACGTCACAATCGGTCTTGAAATACCACGAGCACTTAATAGCTCAATGATCACTGCTAGAAGAACAATCCCAACACCTACGATAATGGCAATTCGCTGTTTCTGCTCCCCAGCGGCAATGATGTCCGTCCCTACCTCATTAATGGCCAGCTTTCGTTGCGCCGCTAAGCCTTCGTAGCCTTCACGAATGGTCGTCGCTGTGTCATCCATTTTCGTAAGGTTTTGGGTAGCCAGCTCGGTGTTTCCTTCGTCATATACCGCAAATACCTCCTGCTCAATATAACGGTTCCATTCCTTGGACATCTCCGCAAATTTTCCGAATTCGCCCGAGGAAGATAATGCTGATCGTTTTTCTTCGTTGCTTACTTCCTTTGTAACATTATCCTGAAATATCTCTTTATACTTTTCTCTCCCAGACAACACATAGCCTCTAGCTGCCGCTATCCTTAAATCAATAGACTGTGCCTGCTCGTAATCGATGATTAATAGTTGTAATTCTTGCTGTACAATTTGTTCTGTCGCATCATTGCTTTGCTTGATAGCAAAATAATTGTAAACAAAGTACCCCATCACAATTGCGATCACAATGCTAAAGGAAAAAACAATGCGTCTACTGATTGTTTTGAACTTCATCTGCAAAAACCCCTTATTTTCCTAATCTATTCCATCATTAAAAATCTACCATTTAATAAGGACGATTAGCGGTTTTAGGAATTTTTGCTATATTTCCAGAAATAACTTGGTCAATATAATTTTTTTTATAGCATCTTTCATCTTGCGTCTTTGGTACTATCCTTAATCCCATGCATTGAACATCACGTCGCCAATGGTTTGGCTATTAAAATAAGAGACGTATTTCCATTCTGTTGCAGATAGGCTATGCAATGCTTGATCCTTTGCTAGTGATGTGGCAAGTGTCTCCGCTTCCAAGCATTTACGCATGGGAAAATATTTGTGCAGCAGCGGCTTGGTTAAAAAGGTAAAGCTACTCCCCTCCTGCTTGGCAAAGGCGATGTACGGCATCAAACGATGATGAAGAATCGTCAGAGTCTCTCCATCAATTTCGACCACTGCCTGCATATAGATAAAGGGCGCTGCATCGATAAATTGCCTTACTTTCGCTCGTTGTTCGCTTGTCACTAAATGGTACACCATCGACTGAAACATGCGCATGTCCTGCTCAATTAAATGCGCTGCATCGAAACCAGAAATTCCTTTTGTTAAACGCAAGCCATCACTCCTTGTTATTTGTCTCTATATAGGACCTTCTCGTTCGGATGAGGGATTTCCTGCCAATCTACACATTTCTTTCAATATGATAATCAATTTGTAAAAAAGGAATACCCCATACCGTC
>NZ_JBHERJ010000097.1:0-14870 GCF_043359455.1 Lysinibacillus sp. PWR01
TTCACTACTCTTTATGAAGAAGTGTTGTCACGCATCACTTCTTCACATTGAAAATAAGAGCTTACCCCCTCTAAGAATACAGTTAATGGGCTATTCGATCGCTATGCTACTATGAAAAAAAGTAAAGACACTTTGCAGAAAGGTTGATTGGAGTGGAGCCAGCGTCACTCCTAGGGGATTTAGCGTCACAGAGGAGACCCTGGAGCGAACGCTAGTGAGTGAAGCGGCTCCTCGGACGCCCCCTGGAAAGGACGCTGACGGAACGGAAATCAACCTCTCACTTGCAAAATTGCTTTTTCTGCCGTTGACATCATCTTTTTGCAACAACAGGAAAAAGATTGAAGCGTAAGCCTCAATCTTTTTTATGTTTGCTAGGAAGCTGATAGCCATCTAAGTTTGGAATAAATTCTTGTGGGTCAATTGGCACATTCACTTCAAGCCTTTCTGGATGAACATAGCTTGTCAGCTCACCGTTTTGGTCATATGTTTCACTTTTAACGAGAATGCCAGTATCTTTATCCACCCAAAAACGAAATGCTTCTGTCGTGCCTTTTAAATTAGCACTATTTGTCACCTCTTCATCCATTTTCCCTGCTAATACGATTGTGTTATGACCTAATAACGCTTCATTTTGTTTTTCAATCTCCCAATGTCCCATATGTCTTAAATAACTAGCAGCTTTCTCATAAGCGAACAACGACATACTTGAACTTCCAAATGAAGGTCTTTCCCTCAATTTATTAAATGAAATAGGCGGATATTGCAAGTCAATACTAAAAGCTTGCTCGGGCGTAACTATGTCTCGTTTTGGTTTCTGTTTCGATTCACTAACTGTATAAATTTTTTGACCATTAAGCGCTGTATATTTTAACCAGCTCTTTTTGTTGTTATAAAAGTACTCCTGTGTATCGTTCTTAATCCCCGTCGTGTTATCATCTAAAGCGATCAGTTTTTCATAGCCACCAATTTCGTTTTTGGTACTTACTTTATAAGTAACACCCAATGTTCTAGTGGAACCGTCTTGAAAAATTATATGTTCTTCAAATTTTCCAGCTGCTGAGTGAAAATAATCAATTGAATTTAATAATTTACTCACGACATCCTCTTTTGTCATCTCACCATAAAATTCTTTTTGGATCGGGGGTATATAAAGATTCGTTTCCAATGTAGGTTCTTGTGAAAGGTCTCCCTTAGCAACTGGTTGTTCTGTCAGCTCCGAGACCACAAAATAGCTAACGCCTATAAGAAAAAAACCAATGACAGCTATAGGTAACAATTGTTTGAAAATGGATTGAAATGGGTGCTGTTTCTTATGGCCTTTTTGAAGCCGCTGTCGCACTTTTTCTTTATGTTTCTCATTAAAATGAATGTCCTTTAATGCCGTGTCATCCAACGCTTTCCCTATATTTTTAAATATATCATTCATTTATCTTGCACCCTTCCATTGACTTTTTTAGCAAAAGGCGAGCCCTATGAAGACGAGACTTAATGGTTTGTAAACGCAAATCTAACAAATCAGCTATTTGGTTATAGGACAGCTCTTCATAATAATATAAAATAATGAGTTCTCGATATCGTACAGGTAGAGCAAGAATCTTCTCAGAAAGCAATCGTTTATCCTCCTGTCCAACTAATTCCAACTCAGGGGATTGACTAGTACTCTTAATTTTTGAGAAAAATTCTGTCAGAACGATATTTCGATAAGACCAGCTTTTTAATTTATCTTTACATAGATTGACAGTAATTCGATATAACCATGTTTTATAGGAAGATTCATTCCTGAAATTATCTAAATGCTCATAGCACTTTATAAACACTTCCTGCGCAATATCTTCCGAAAGCTGCTTGTGCTTCATATACGTATAGGCTAGACGTGTTATATCATCTCCATACACCTTCATCAACCATTCAAGCCTCTCCTCCTTACTACAATCCCTGCTAACTTCTATTGATGTTCTCACATGTTCAAGCATCATCCACACCCTTTCAATTATTAGACGGAGTTGGTGCTATTTGGTTGTAATTAATTTACTATAATAACGAAGGATTTGTAATAGAGGTAAAAGAGAGGAATGAGAGATTCTTGTGTTATTATTCAATAGTAAAGTGCCAATAGATGGTGAAAAAGGGGAGTTAGTATGAATACACAATTCGAATTTACGGTTTTTCCTCAATTAGAAACAAAACGCTTCATCCTACGAAAAGGAAGAATGGATGATGGCCAAGATATTTTGAGACTTTATTCTAATGAAATTGTAGTGAAGTATCTGCCATTACCATTGTTCGCTTCAGTGGAAGATGCTATCGATGAAATCAATTGGTATGAGAAAATTTTCAAAGAACAGACAGGCTTAAGATGGGTAATCGAAGAAATTCAGACCAACAAAGTGATTGGCACATGTGGCTATTTGAATTATGAAAAAGAGCATAATCGTATAGAAATTGGCTATGATTTAAACCCTGACTATTGGGGGAAGGGTGTGATGCAAGAGGCTTTAAGCGCGATCATCCATTTTGCCTTTACATCAATGGGGATAAATAAAATCGAGGCAAAAATAGAACCAGAGAATACAGCATCGATCAAACTATTGGAAAAATTAAATTTTTCTCAAGAAGGTCTTTTAAGGCAACATGAATTTGAAAAAGGGAAGTACATCGATCTCGCTATTTTTTCATTATTGAAAAGTGATTACTAGGAAGTCACGCTTATAATGAGTAGTGGCTTTTAACAGACAAAATGTTGGGAGGAGTATTTTTTGAACAACAATCAACTAATTCCTACAAATGAAATTAAAGAAGAGTTTGAGGCTATTTTATTAGAACATGATAGTATTGCGCATTGTGAGATTAATTTAAAAAACGGGACTATCAAAAACATACATCAATTAGACACCAGCTATGACGAGTTTGCTTTAGATACGGTGAATAATGAATTCTGTTTTAGTCTAAAAGATAAAAATAACATAAACTTTTATAGAATGAATCTTCAAACATTTAGTCAAATAAATGCTATCACGTTACATTTAAACAATTATTTTTCTTCTGAAGAACTTAAGGATGAAAGCTATTATTCCAAGTTAATCTACCTTAATCATCAATATTTGTTGTATTGGATTACGAAAAGAGCAATTAACTATGGACATCCTTTTTATCAATGTATTTTTTTAGTAAACACGTCTACGGGAGAGATAAAACAATTAAATCCTTACCTTCCAAACGGAGATAATTTACTTAGATTAGATTCGTCCAAAAACATCTATCTAAGCAATCAAAATCATTTTTTACTAGTAAAAACGGGGAGAATTAGACCCTTTGAGAAACAAGCAATGTATAAAAGAGTAGATATTGAAAATCCTTATCATGACCACCTTGAATCGATTTACTTAATGGAGGTTTCAACTTTAATTGACCAACAAAATTTTAATAATGCGACATTACTATCTTTCTTAAATTATTCAGGTGCTTCTGAAAACTTACGATATGAGCACAATGTTCTTTCATACGTAGTCTCTGATTTTACTAACAACACGAAAGAATTAATAAAACATGATTTGTTAATAGGGGATGTTTCAAGATGTCAAGATGACCAATTCATACGAGATCATTTAAATTATGAACTTGAAGTAGAAACAAGCTACTATCATTATATTGTAAAATTATTTAAACAAGCAAAAACGGATTCATTTAGTCTAATTGACGATGAACTGTCGTTTAATTTAAAGCTGGATAAGATAAGCTGATTTCTTCGGGAATTTTAAGTATAGCTAATGATAACCAACAAAAAAGATTGAAGCACATTAGCCTCAATCTTTTTATTTTCGCTTTTATTATTTGACGTTCGGATAAATCATTGTTGCTGGGTCTACATATTCATCGAACTGTTCTTCTGTTAGTAGGCCACTTGCAATGGCAGCTGCTTTTAAAGTCGTGCCTTCTTTGTGGGCCTGTTTCGCGATTTTTGCTGCGTTTTCATAGCCGATATATGGGTTTAATGCTGTTACAAGCATTAAGGAATTTTGTAAATTGTGATCAAGTACTTCTTTGTTTGGCTCAATGCCTACTGCACAATGGTCGTTAAATGATTTCATTGTATCCGCTAATAGGCGCGTTGATTGTAAGAAGTTGTAAATGATGACTGGTTTAAAGACGTTTAGTTCAAAGTTACCTTGAGAAGCGGCGAAGGCAATCGTCGCGTCATTCCCAACTACTTGTGTGACAACCATTGTCATGGCTTCACTTTGTGTAGGGTTTACTTTACCTGGCATAATCGAAGAGCCTGGCTCGTTTTCTGGAATCGTAATTTCACCGATACCTGAGCGAGGGCCACTTGCAAGCCAGCGAACATCATTGGCAATTTTCATTAAATCAGCCGCTAAAGCTTTTAATGCACCATGCGCCACAACCGCTTCATCATGACTTGTTAGAGCATGGAATTTATTTGCAGCCGATGTAAATTGTTTGCCTGTAAGCTCACTAATTTCCACAGCTACACGATCACCAAATTCAGGGTGCGCATTGATCCCTGTACCAACCGCTGTTCCGCCAATTGCAAGCTCCTTCATATAGTCAATATTTTGAATAATCATGTGCTCTGATTTTGCCAGCATCGCTGCCCAACCGCTAATTTCTTGACCTAGTGTAAGAGGTGTCGCGTCCTGTAAATGTGTACGGCCAATTTTAATAATGTCTTTGAATTGAGCTGCTTTATCTTCCAATGTTGCTTTTAATAGACGTAATCTTGGAAGTAAATAATCTTCTACTTTTAAGACAGCCGCAATATGCAATGCTGTTGGGAATGTATCATTTGAGCTTTGTGATTTATTGACATCATCATTTGGATGAATGCGGTCAGCTTCGCCAGCATCCTTTAATAGTTGATTCGCACGGTGAGCAATGACTTCGTTCACATTCATATTGGATTGTGTACCACTACCAGTTTGCCAAACCACAAGAGGGAATTGATCGTCCCATTGACCATTTAAAATTTCATCTGAAGCCTGCACGATGGCATTTGCTTTAATATCAGAAAGTTTGCCAAGTTTGTTGTTCGCAATCGCAGCACTTTTCTTTAAGATTGTCATAGCTTGCACAAGTTCGATTGGCATTTGTTCCGTACCAATTTGGAAATTTTCTTTACTGCGCTGTGTTTGCGCGCCCCAAATTTTATTAGCGGGTACTTTAATTTCACCCATAGTGTCTTTTTCAATACGATAATCCATGTCAAAACAGCTCCTTTAGTATGTAAAGTTCTCCTCATGTACAGATAAAAACGGATACTCTTAGTCTGATGTAAGAATATCCGTTTGATACATGCTTATTCAAAAAAGAGGGGGATTCTGAATTAAGCAATTTGGAGAAAAGAAATAATCTATTGATAATGATAATTGTTATCAATTAAAAAGTCAACGGTTTTGCTTGAAGAAATTTAATGGTGAGAATATCTCGCAATCCTTGCCAATTTTATTCCCGAAATTTAATGGAATAAACCTGTTTTAGTCGACTATCTCTTTTTCTTCCCAAGCTCTTTAAGAGGCTGCTTTTTAGGAATTTTTTCAAATAATATCTTCACATGAAAATTGTTTTCATCGACTTGAAGTACCTCCAACACCTTTGCCTTACGCCCTTTAATGCGAATATCCTCTTCCACAGCAGGCAGTTTGACGAGCAATTGACTTAAAACGGACGTCTTGTTTTCATAATAATGAGTCACAAACATCACGATTCTCCTTCTAACTTTTGATTGTTACTCAATTTATGAGCTGGAGATAGTAGTTAGAACTTAGAAGGCGGTGATCAAAGAATGAGTGAAACCGCTCGAAAAGATGTTAGAGGTGATCATAAATGGAGGGAAACCGCTCAGAAAGTTGCTGAAAGTGATCATAAAACGAGGGAAACCGCTCAGAAAGGGACGCGAGGTGATCATAAAGAGAGGCCCCCGCTCAGAAAGGGACGTCGGGTGATCATAAAGTGAAGCCCCCCGCTCAGAAAGGAACGCGAGGTGATCATAAAGCGAGATAACCCGCTCAGAAAGTAGCTGAAAGTGATCATAAAGTGAGGAAAACCGCTCAAAAAGGAACGCAAAGTGATCCTAAAGTGAGGCACTCCGCTCAGAAAGGAACACCAAATGATCATAAAGCGAGGCATCCCGCTCTTATTCAAGATAATCAATCAGCAAATCACTGTGAAATAATAGAAAATACCACTCAGAATGGCAGAGAAATCGCGTTTACTCATTCGGAAGGAATTCTCCAGAATGAGGTTTGCCTCCGTTTATTTTATAAGAAAATCAAAAATATGACATGATTTTACGTGTGGAAATTGCAACTTTCGACATGTTTTTTATTTATTTCTCGGGAAATATCTCATAGCAATTTGTGAAAATGGTAGGGACTTCGTCAGCTAGTTTAGGCAATTTATGTGGTGGTTGGCTCGGATGGATACATAATAAAGTGTAATTTCAATCAAACAGGTGGGTGGATTACGTTTCAGCTAGGGGGATGTTCGCTATAATAAGAGTAAGGAGGAAATGCGATGTATTTAAAATCATGTAAGGTGTTACAGGATACAATTCCGAATAAGCAGGTGTATCCTTTTAATATTCCAAGCTTGCAGGATTTGCATGAGCTGGAGTTCCCGACGAATGTGACGTTCTTTGTTGGGGAGAATGGTTCGGGGAAATCAACATTACTTGAGGCGATTGCTGATCGCTGCGATTTCAATACGGCGGGTGGTGGTCGTCAAAATTTATATGAAGTACATAAGGCGGAATCTTCGTTGGGGGAGTATATTCGTTTGTCGTGGCTACCGAAAATATCGAATGGTTTTTTTCTTCGATCGGAAACATTTTATCAATTTGCTAGTCATATTGATTTGTTAGATCGCCATCCAAACAAATATGCTGCTTTTGGAGGAAAATCTCTGCACCATCAATCCCATGGTGAATCCTTTCTGGCGTTATTTATGAATCGCTTTAAAGGTAAAGCCATTTATTTATTGGATGAGCCTGAGGCGGCATTGTCTCCAACAAGGCAGCTGAGCTTGCTGAAAATTATCAAGGACCTAGAGCATGAGGCACAATTTATTATTGCTACACACTCACCCATTTTGCTTGGCTATCCGAATGCAACGATTTATAGTTTTGATCAAGGAGAAATTGAATCCATTCGCTATGAGGATACGATTCATTACATCGTTACGAAACGTTTTTTAGATGCGCCACAGACCATATTAAGAGAGTTATTTGATGAGGAGAGGGAATCATGAATCAACGAAAAGGCTTAATCATGCGAGAAATTCGATTAGATGAAATGGCACAGTCCATTGATTTACTGAATTATGTCTTTCAAATGTCAATGTCCATTCACAAGGATCGTCGTTTTGTGAATGCTAAGAGCCGGCAATTTAATGAAGGGCATGCCATCGGGTGGTTTGATGGTTCACAGCTTGTATCGCAAATTTTAAGTTTGCCTTTTGAGGTCAATGTACATGGCAAGATTTATGAAATGGGTGGCATCACAGCAGTTGGGACATACCCTGAGTATTCGGGACATGGCTTAATGGAGAGCTTGATCATTGAAAGCCTGCAAAGTATGCGAAATGAAGGACAGTTTATATCCTATTTATTTCCATATTCTATTCCTTATTACCGCAAAAAGGGATGGGAAATTATGAGTGATATTGTGGAGTTTCAAGTGAAGGATACACAGCTGCCTCATTATGCTGGGCTAAACGGGAAAATTCGTCGTGTTGATCCGAAACATGTGGACGTTGTGGAAATCTACGCACGCTATGCACAGAAAACGCATGGGGTAATGGTGCGCAATAGTATTGCCTGGAACGAGAAATTTCAGGAGGATTTCTGGGAAGAGAAATTCATTGATAGTGATGTCAATCTTCAGGCGGCTGTCTATTATGATGAAGAGGATGTGGCACAGGGCTACATGTTCTATCGCATTATGGAGGAAAATTATTACATTGATGAAATCGTTTATTTGCAGGAAGAGGCTCGTAAAGGTTTATGGAATTTCGTCTCGGCTCACAGCTCGATGGTTTATAATGTCTACGGGAAAACAACGGGCAATGAAGCGGTAGCCTTTCTATTAGAGGACAGTGAGATCATTCAAAAGGTATCACCTTATTTCATGGCAAGAATTGTCGATGTCAAAGAATTTTTACTGCGCTATCCATTTATCGGCCAGGATTTCGAGCTTCAGCTAGCTGTCAGTGATCGTACTGTGGCGTGGAATAATGGCACCTACATCATCAAAATGAAAGATGGAAACCTTTCCGTGCAAAAGGTGAGTGAGACGTTGAATGCGAATGCTGTGCATTTAACGGTGCAAACATTGGCTACCATGCTGTTAGGCTATAAACGCCCAACCTATTTAGAAAGAATTGAACGATTACAGGGACGTGCAGAGGAAATTGCATTGCTGGAGGCGGTTTTACCAGTAGGTATCCCAACATTTATTGATTATTTTTGAGCGAGGGGGAGAGCCATAACGTTGACGGTTATGGCTGCCACGCCTCTTTTAACAGCTCGATGCCTCGCTTGATTTCTTCCATCGTTAATTTGCTAAAGCCTAATTGCAGCATAGGTTCATCTCTTGTTTGATGGATAAAAAACGGGCTTGTCGGATAAACCTTCACACCGTAAGACGCCGCTCGTTGAATGAGCTGCTGCTCTGAAAGTAGAGACTTCATCTTCACTAATACATACAGTCCTGATTGCTCGCCCAACACAGAAATTTGCTGACCAAATTGGCGTTGTAGCTCCTGCACAAGGTGCTGCATTTTTTGTTTATACGTCAAACGCATTCGTTTAATATGGCGTGTCCATTCCCCTTGAGCCATAAATTGGGCCATTGTGCGTTGATGGAGGGACGAAGCATTTTGTTCAAATTGAGCAAATCGCTCTTTAAATGGCTGAACCAGTGCATTGGGTAGCACCATATAGCTCAAACGTACACCTGGTAAAAACGATTTGGAGAAGGTGCCAAGATAGATTACTCGTGAAGGGTCGATGGAGGCAAGGGCAGGAAATGGCTGTTGCGCATAGCGAAATTCTCCATCATAATCATCCTCCAGAATATACCCACCGACTTGTTGAGCCCATTGTATTAAAGTTTGTCGTTGCTGAATGGTCATGGACACACCGTATGGGAAATGATGTGATGGGGTGACATACAACAAGCGAGATTGACAGTGTTGGAGTACATCAAGTTGTGCTCCTGTTTCTATTACGGGCAATGCCTCTATTTCGAAATGGTGTAACTGGAAGGATTCACGTGCACCGTTATAACCAGGGTCTTCCAAAAGAATGCTTGGGAAATGGTCTTTTAATAAAAAGCCAAGATACAGTAGCATTTGCTGTGTGCTACTGCCAATGATGATATTTTCGCTCGTTGTACAAAACCCTCTTGCTTGCAATAAATACGGCACAAGCTGCTCCTTTAGCGTTGATTCTCCAAACAGTTCTCCGTATTCGTAACAGGTGGATTCCTGTAATACTTGATTGGCGATTTGGCGCCATGCTTTCATAGGAAAATGCTGCTGATCCACAGCCCCTGCGCGAAAATCGACGAGGTATGATGTAGCGTTACTTTTTGACTCTGACATAAGAGGCTGTTCCTGCTCCTGTAGGAAAACCTGCTCCAGTGCATTAACGAAATAGCCTTTTCGACCTTCACCGCGTATGTATCCTTCTGCCACAAGCTGTTCATAGGCAGTTAATGTAGTATTACGACTGACCTGTAAAGTTTCTGCTAGTTTTCGAATGGAGGGCAGGGAATCATCCGTTTGCAGTGTACCTTGCGTAATGAGTACTTTAATTTGCTGGTACACTTGCTTATATTTTGCCTCTTTTTCTGTTAATAGAAAGATAAAATCGTCCATAGGGCACCACCTTGACATGTTAAAATGTTTGAAACTGTTTCTTTTGAAATGTCAGATTACTTACTATCATCATACTAGAAGGACAATAAAAAAGAAATGGAGAGTCATAGCATGAAAATATCTACAGTGACACAGGCAACGATAGGAGAAGTAGTTCCATTATTTAATGCCTATCGTGAATTTTATGGTCAACCGTCTGATATACAGCAAGCTGAACAGTTTATACGGGAGCGAGTGGAGAGAGCAGAGTCTATTATTTTTCTCGCGTATCTGGAGGAGGGGCCAGTCGGATTTGCACAGCTGTTTCCAGTCTTTTCATCCGTAGCTATGAAAAGAGCATTTCTCTTAAATGATTTATTTGTGGCGAAACAGGCCAGAAAAAAAGGCGTGGCACAGGCTTTAATGGAACAATGTTATGCCTATTGTCAGCAGGAGGAAGCTCGTTACATGATGCTCGAAACCGCCACCGATAATGTCCAAGCACAGAAGCTCTATGAAAAAATGGGCATGACGATTGATGAAAAGGTTTATTATTATAGTATTTATTGGTGAATTTTTAGATGGGCTTGGTGGGGGACCGCTTATAAATGAGTTTGAGGTGCTCACATTCGAGGGGAATCCGCTCCTAAATGAGGAGAAAGTGATCAATCTGAAGGAGACGCCGCTCCTAAATGAGTAGAAAGTGATCAATCTGAAGGAGAGCCCGCTCCTAAATGAGGTGAAAGCGCTCCAACTGAGGAGGAGCCCGCTCCTAAATGAGTAGAAAGTGATCCATCTGAAGGAGACGCCGCTCCTAAATGAGTAGAAAGTGATCCAACTGAAGGAGACCCTGCTCATAAATGAGATGAAAGCGCTCCACCAAGTGAAGACCCCGCTCCAAAATGAAACCAAAGTGCTCCAACTGGAGAAGAATCCGCTCATAAATGAGGCAAAAGTGCTCAAACAGAAGGAAACCCCGCTCATAAAAGGAACGAAAGCGCTCCAACTGAGTTGAATTCGCTCCACCAAGTGTAGAACCCGATCAATTAACCCTTCAAAAATAAACACTAGCCCCTGCCATTGTCACTATTAATGGTGGGGGCTTGGTGTTTAGGCGTGGCTCATCCATCCTGCGAAGAGGCCCGAGGAGAAAAAGCGGGTAATGTTTTGGAAGCCAGCTTCACTTAAGAGCTGTTGGATTTCTTGATCGGATAGGAAAGAAATATTCATGATGACTTTGCCCATGTTTTCTACCTTTTCTTTTGTGTAGCCAGCATCTAAAAAGTAGCTTTGCCATATTTTGATGCGATCTTGTAGTTCGTCACTTTCTCGTTCTCCGTAGGCACAGGCGAGGACAAAAGGCTTTCCGGGTTTTAATTGCTTGTGAATGTTTTGCAGTAGATGGCGTTTCTCCTGTCGATTTTCAATAAAATGAAGCACGAGGATACAGCTTGCCGCATCGAATTTCGGTGTCGTTTGTGGCAAATGCTCAATCGTTCCTTGTAGTAGCTGAACACGACTTTCAATACCGAGTTGTACGGCTTTATGTTGAGCGATTTGGAGCATTTCCTCAGCTGGATCAACCCCAGTGAACGTCCATTTAGGGTTTGTTGGTCCCCATGCAGAAAGTTCGTTGCCCCCGCCAGCTCCTACTACAAGTAAGGATGCTGCTTGTCCCCCTAAATGCATACGGAAATAGGCTTGTGTCACGGCAAATAATGTGTCATAGGCAGGCACGGAAATCCGCGTGCTTTGCTCATAAGTTCGTGCCTTTTCTAATAAATGTGTAGATAATGTCCCCATTGTGATAGCCTCCAGTGTTTTATTATCTCTATTATAGACCCTTAATGTCTGTAATAGAGTATAAATGAAAATAACTGAAAAGACAAAGAAGAAGGCTGTAGCCAGCGCATTTCGTTGTAAAACATTAAGAAATTAATAATAAAGATAAATAATTTAACGATTATCATTAAATAACTGTTGAAAAAAATGGTGCTTTCTTCTATGCTTGTAGTAAACAGGAGGGGAAATAGAATGATGAATAGTTTAATCAGTGCCGTTTTGCAAGTGATATTATTTTCAGTGATTCCGTTTATTTGGTGGCTTTGCACAGCGAGAAAAAAACAGCCCTTTTTAACGTGGATAGGCTTGCAAAAGCCCATTATTGTGCATAAGGGGAGGTATGCCATATTCTTTGTGCTTTCCATTGTTGTGCTTGTAGTACCGAGCTTTGCGCTAATCTTTTTCTATATTAATCGCTCCTTACTAGCGGCGAATCAATTTGCGGGCCTTGGTGTGGCAGCAGTCATTCCAGCACTTATGTACGCCATTATTCAAACAGGTTTAGCAGAGGAACTATTATTTCGCGGCTTTTTATTGAAGAGGTTGGCGAAATCTTTTGGTTTTCAAGTAGGTAATCTCGTACAAAGTATTGTTTTTGGCTGTGTTCATGGGGCCATGCTATGGTCGGTGCTTTCGCTTCACGTGATCTTGTTAGTTGTGCTTACTACAGCGCTTGCTGGCTATTTGATGGGGTGGATGAATGAACGAGTTGCAGGGGGTTCCATTGTCACTAGCTGGTGTATCCATAGTATTGTGAATTTCATAGCGGCGTGCATGTATATGTTTCAATTTTGACTTATTTGCATTTCTTTGCTGTCACTTGCATAATAGGGCAGAGAAGATTTTTTCGTGAAGGGACGTGCAAGCATGACAGAGTGGCCTAAGGGAGTAGCAAAACCAGCAATTCGCGCATTACATGCAGTGGGCTATACAGAATTGAAGCAGCTAGAAAAAGTGGAGCTTTCTACATTAGCTCATCTTCATGGAATGGGGCCAAAAGCTTTAGCAGCGATTGAGGCGGCACTGAAGGAAAGTAGGGAACCTCGTGAATAAGCTGACATTATTTTTACTGGCAATGGTTGTCTATTATATCCTCGTTGTAGTCGTTATTAGCAAGCTGTTTATTATTCCCATTATGAAAGTGATGGCGCTGATCTTTTTTATAGGGGCAGGTTATATTTTTTCTCGTAAAATGCGTAGAAAATTACAGTAGGAGGTAATATGAAAATTGTTAAATTAACATTCTTTTATTTAGCTATTATTTTATTGGCACTGACGCTGTCCTTAGCGGGTGTTCGTCTATCCATTTCACTCGGGATATTTGCATTGATTGCGATTGGGATGATTTATCGCCATATACATATTTTATATCGCACAAACAATATGGAGCAGGTGGATCAATGGGTGAAAAATCATCGAAAAGAGCCTATATTTGCTGCTCTCTATGCATCAGCTTACGGGACAAAAGAGGAACAGATTCAGGCAATCGATGTCATCATTCATCACTACAAGCAACCAGCTATCAAGTACAATTATCTCTTTATTAAGGCGATTATGGAGGAGAATCTTGGTGCTGCTAAAGTAGCTGCAAGACAAATCGAAAAGGAGCCTTTAACTAGCTATGCACGATGCTATATTGCTGCGCTTGAAGGTCGATCCGCCGATATGAGAAGTGATAAACTAACACAGCCGTGGATGCAACCTGCAATCGAAGCGGTCCATGCCTGTACAATAAAGGATCAAGCAAAGTTCCGCCAATACGCAGATGCCAGCATCCAACAAGCACGTGGCATACAAAAGTACGGTTTGATACATAATTTTAAGCAAATGGAAGATGAATTGGTAAAGGTATAATCGAAGGGCTACTTGATAACAGTATCAGGTAGCCTGATTTTGTGTCAGAAACCATAAATTATAAATTAATTCGATGAGGTGAAAATGTTTGTCTAAAATGGATCATATGATGCAGATTTTATGGATGTTGAATTCAGGTAGGAAAATTACTGCGAAAGAAATTGCTGAAAAATTAGAGATTAATATCAGATCCGTTTACCGCTATATTAACTCCCTTTCTGCCAGTGGTGTCCCAATTATAGCTGAAACCGGTCATCATGGAGGATATACCCTGTTGAATAATTTTATTAAAAGTCCTCTTATTTTTGATGTTGACGAGAAAGCGGCATTACTTCATGCTTCTATTTTTGCAAAAGAAGCTGGTTATTTTTTAGATGAGGCATTAAACAGTGCAACAGCAAAGCTTACAATGTATTCAAATCAAGAGCAAGAAAAAATGATTCAACAGCATTTACAAGGTTTCGAGATAATCGGACCTGTTGAATCCTCATTGGAGCCACTATTAAAAAAATTAGAAGAGAGTATAGTAAAGGAAACATCTATAGAAATGGAATACCATACTAATAATGAAGAGCAAGCTAAGTCTAGGGTGATTAATCCATATGGTTTGGTTTATTGGAATCAAAACTGGTATGTCGTTGCATTTTGTCATGTAAGAAATGAAATCCGTACTTTTAAAGTAGGCCGAATTAGCAGTCTGCATCAAACAGTCATTCCCTTCCAACGACCACAATCTTTCTCTGCCAGTGATTTTTTTATGAAAAGCCTTTTTCCCCAAGCCGAAGATAAACAGAACCTTGTGCCCTTCATCATTTGTGGAAAGACAAGTGCTGTGGAGGCGATCAGTCAGCATTGGTTTTTAAAGTATCACCTCAAAGAACGCACCAATAAGAACGCAATATTTTTATTAGATGAAGAAGCATTACATACATATGTACCTTATTTACTTTTTCCCTATGGAAAAGCAATCCAAGTAGTAGAACCCATAAGTCTAAAGCGAAAGATAATTGACGTTCTATATGAGCTCATACATTTTCATGCTGTTGAAAAAAGATGATGTCAACGGCAGAAAAAGCAACTTTGCAAGGTGAGTGGTTGATTTCCGTTCCGCCAGCGTCCTTTCCAGGGGGCGTCCGAGGAGCCGCTTCACTCACTTCTGTTCGCTCCAGGGTCTCCTCTGTGACGCTAAATCCCCTAGGAGTGACGCTGGCTCCACTCCAATCAACCATTCTGCAAAGTGTCTTTACTTTTTTTCATAGTAGCATAGCAATCAAATCGCCCATTAACTGTATTCTTAGAGG
>NZ_JBHERJ010000098.1:0-52620 GCF_043359455.1 Lysinibacillus sp. PWR01
TTCACTCGCCGAAGCTAGTTACTTAAAACTTTATTGATTACGTTTTGCTTGTTCAGTTTTCAAGGTTCATGCCGTTGTCCGTTCAGACAACTACTTTAGTCTATCATACCAACCAATCGGTTGTCAACACTTTTTTTGGAGCGGGTGATGAGAATCGAACTCACGACATCAGCTTGGAAGGCTGAGGTTTTACCATTAAACTACACCCGCATATATTTTTTTAAAAATGGCGCGCCCGGCAGGAGTCGAACCCACAACCTTCTGATCCGTAGTCAGACGCTCTATCCAATTGAGCTACGGGCGCTTATGAAATTAATTGACTTGGTGCGGCCGAGAGGACTTGAACCTCCACGGGGTTGCCCCCACTAGGCCCTCAACCTAGCGCGTCTGCCGTTCCGCCACGACCGCATTCGATTAGTAACTTTCTCATTATACTATGATAATTCGAAAAGTCAACTCTTTTTCTTAAAGAGATGAGCCATGAAGGACTCGAACCTTCGACCCTCTGATTAAAAGTCAGATGCTCTACCAACTGAGCTAATGGCTCGGATTAAGAAATGAATGGCTGGGGTACTAGGATTCGAACCTAGGCATGACGGAATCAAAATCCGTTGCCTTACCGCTTGGCTATACCCCAATAAGTGGCGGTCCCGACCGGGATCGAACCGGCGATCTCCTGCGTGACAGGCAGGCATGTTAACCGCTACACCACGGGACCAAAATGTTATTTACATTAAATTATGAAAAAATGACCCCTACGGGATTCGAACCCGTGTTACCGCCGTGAAAGGGCGGTGTCTTAACCACTTGACCAAGGGGCCATGGCTCCGAAGGCAGGACTCGAACCTGCGACAACCTGATTAACAGTCAGGTGCTACTACCAACTGAGCTACTTCGGAATAATTTATGTTATGTTGTCGCCGTTATCTTGTCGACTTTTACTATTATAGGGACAACTCAATAAAACGTCAACTATTTTTTAAAGTTTTTTTATTCCACTAATTTTAATTTCCCCAAACACTTACTACAGCAATACTTTTCAACATTCATTTTAATTTTCCGTACATATAATTGGTGGCAATTGACACACGTATATGTATAGCGTCGTCGGTGTTTTTCAACTGTAGTTTTAGGGGATTGTAAAACTGAGCAAAATCGGGGGGCATCTACTTTCCTTAACAATTCTCGAAAATCTTTATCTCGATGCTGATACCCTTTACCTTCAATATGTAGATGATAATGGCATAATTCGTGGAGAACAATACCATGAATCTCTTCCAAACCGTATAATTCATAGGCTTTAGGATTAACCTCAATATTATGAGATTGTAAAAGATATCGTCCTCCTGTTGAGCGTAATCTTGCATTAAAGTAGGCTTGATGCAGAAAAGGTTTCTGAAAGCTTTCCAAAGATAAGCGACGAACAAGCTCTTGTAATTCTAGATTGTCCAAAGTAATCACCTCTAACAACAAGAATACCACACTGCGTAGTATAGACAGTGTGGTAAAAATTTATTACTCAATCTAATGTTTGATTTTTAGGTGGAAGCATCGTTAAAGAGATACGTCCTTTCGTTACATCTATTTGCTCTACCCAGACGGTTACAATATCCCCAAGCGCCACAACTTCTAATGGATGTTTAATACGTTTATTTTGTAGTTTAGAAATATGCACAAGTCCATCTTGCTTCACGCCAATATCAACAAATGCACCGAAATCGACTACATTTCTTACTGTGCCCTGCAATTCCATACCTACTTTTAAATCTTCCATTTTTAATACATCCGTTTTAAGCAATGGTTGTGGGAAAGCATCACGTGGGTCACGACTTGGTTTCATTAAAGTATCCACGATATCTTGAATTGTCACAACTCCTACCCCAAGCACATCACTTAACTTTTGGATATTTAGGGCTGCAATAGCTTCCTCTGCATTCTGAGTCCCTAACTCTTTCTTATCTATCTGTGCCTCTGCTAATATTTGCTCAGCAAGGTTATAGCTCTCAGGATGAATACCTGTAGCATCAAACGAATTTTTTGCTTCAGGGACACGCAAGAAACCAATAGCTTGTTCATACGTTTTAGCACCTAACCTTGGAATCTTCTTTAATTGCACACGCGTAGTAAATTGACCATTTTCCTCTCGCATCTTCACGATATTCTCTGCAACAGTTTTTGATAGACCAGAAACGTATTGTAAGAGTGATGAAGAAGCAGTGTTTACATCAACACCAACTTGGTTAACAGCCGTTTCTACTATAAAAGTTAGCGATTCATTTAACTTTTTTTGAGAAACATCATGCTGATATTGACCTACTCCCACCGCTTTTGGTTCAATTTTCACTAACTCTGATAAAGGATCCTGTAAGCGACGTGCAATGGAGATAGCACTACGTTGCTCAACCTGTAAATCAGGAAATTCTGCACGTGCAATATCAGACGCTGAATAAACAGACGCCCCCGCTTCGTTGACAATCACGTAAGCTGTGTCAGTAGTAAGCTCGTTTAATACATCCGCGATAAATTGTTCTGTTTCACGGGATGCT
Source organism: Lysinibacillus sp. PWR01 (assembly GCF_043359455.1). NCBI lineage: Bacteria > Bacillati > Bacillota > Bacilli > Caryophanales > Bacillaceae > Lysinibacillus > Lysinibacillus sp. PWR01. Next base: position 2,547 of record NZ_JBHERJ010000098.1, read on the forward strand.
GTACCATTCCCAATAGCAATTATACTTATTGGATACTTTGCCAAAATTCCTTTCACAGTAGCTTTCGATTTTGCCACATCTGGTTTAGGTGGATGTGGGTAAATAGCTGTAACCTCAAGCATTTTTCCCGTTTCATCTACAACCGCTAGCTTACAACCTGTACGGTAAGCTGGGTCAACCCCCAATACATATTTACCTTTCATAGGTGGCTGTAGTAATAGGTTACGTAAATTTTCAGAGAAAATATGAATAGCCTGTGTCTCCGCTTTTTCTGTAAGCTCGTTTCGTAATTCCCTTTCAATTGAAGGCTGAATCAAACGCTTGTATGAATCCTCGATTGCTAGTTTAACTTCTGCAATAGCAGGGGATGAACCAGTTGCAGGTATCCATTCTTTCCACATAATCATTAATACTCGGTCCACTGGAACATGAATCGACACCTTTAAAATTTCTTCTTTTTCCCCTCGATTTATCGCTAAAATACGATGCGGCACAATGCGACTAACAGGCTCTTCATATTCGTAATACATTTCAAAAACATTTTTTTCATCGATTTCTGTATTTTTCACAGACGTTACAAGGATGCCATCCTTCCATGAATAAGCACGAATTTTTTCACGGATAGAGGCATCGTCAGCAAAACGTTCTGCTAAAATATCTCGAGCTCCCATTAGCGCTTCTTCCGTATTAGCAACCTGTTCATTGTCCACAAAACCAATTGCTAATTGCTCTAATGAATCTTTACTAAATGCTAATAGAAGATCTGCAAGAGGTTCTAATCCTTTCTCTTTTGCAATCGTCGCCTTTGTACGTCGTTTTTGCTTATAAGGTCTATATAAATCCTCAACACGTTGCAAGATTGTTGCAGAAAGAATAGCCTGCTCTAATTCTGGTGTAAGCTTTTCTTGCTCTTGGATTAACCGTATAACTTCTTCTTTTCGTTGTTCAAGTTGCTGTATGTAGTGATAACGATCTTCTACAGCTTTAATTTGTACCTCATCGAGTGATCCTGTAACCTCTTTTCGATAGCGCGCAATAAATGGTACCGTATTTCCCTCTTCTAATAATTTGATAACAGCATCTACTTGCCCTGGTTTGACTGCTACGTCTTTTGCAATGAGCTGTAACATTTGCTTTTGCTCCACATCATCACTACCTTTTTCTTTTCATTTTACCATTACACTTTACTAAAAATGCAAAAAAATAGTCTACTCAGACGAATATGAGTAGACTATGTTCATTCATTTTAAAGGTAAACACCCACGAAAGTTTAGAGCGAAACACTGCCACTTGCTAGAATAGCCTCTTGTAATTTCTTTATTGCTTTCCTTTGTATCCTAGATACATGCATTTGAGAAATCCCTAATCGTTCTCCAGCTTCTTTTTGACTAAGTTGCTCTAGATATGTAAGCTGAATAATTTGTTTTTCCCTCTCATTCAACACGACCAATGCATCTGAAACAATCATTCGTTTATTGGTTATTTCATAGCCATCGTCTTCTCTGCCCAAAATATCGAATAACGTGACTGTACTACCATCTGAGTCTGACTCTATCGAATGGTCCATAGAAAGCGCTTGATAACTACGGCTCATTTCCATAGCTTCTAGTACCTCTTCCTCTGCTACTTCTAATCGTTCAGCAATATCTTTAATGGATGGAGAACGCTGCAATTCAATTGTCAGCGCCTCCACCGTTGATTTAATTCTCGGCCCAAGTTCCTTTATTCGTCTAGGCACATGAACATCCCATGTTTTATCACGTAAAAAACGTTTGATTTCCCCAACAATTGTTGGCACGGCAAATGCTTCAAAACTACGACCAACATTCGGATCAAAACGTCTTATTGCACCTAACAATCCCAGCATCCCTACTTGAACAATATCATCATAATAAGATTTACCATTCGAATATTTACGAGCTATAGATTCAACTAGATATCGATAATGAATCACTAAATTGGTTTGTGCTTCATCATCCTCCGTTGACTGGTACAATTCAATCCACTTTAGTACATCTTCTTTGGATGAAGATTTATGTAGTGATTCTTTCGACATTTTTCTCCACCTGCTCCCTAGTGACATACTTTGTCATGAAGACAGTTACGCCACCATCGTTATTAATCATCACCTCATCCATCAAAGTTTCCATTAAATAAAGTCCCAAACCACCTTCTCTTAGCCCTGCAATACTTTCTTCAGGATGATACGGCCCAATCTTAGACTTAATCTCTTCAAAATTAAAACTATTGCCGTAATCTGCAATCATCATTTCCATTTTATTGTCATACAGCGCACACCCGATGACAATTTCACCTTCTTCTTCGTCTTTATAAGCATGGTGAACAACATTTGTTACAGCCTCACTTGCTGCAATTTTTAAATCTTCAATATCATCATAATTAAAGCCAATCCTACTCGCTAAGCCCGAGACAGTTAATCGAATGACACTGACAAATTGCGGTTTAGCAGGAACTCTAATTTCAATATAGTCAAATTCCTTCATTATCTTAATTCCACCTTTTTATCAGTTTCGATATCCATCAAATCACTAAGACCAGTAATTTCAAATAATCTTTGTAACCTATTCGACAAACCAACAAGCTTTACTTTACCATTTTCACGTAATGCTCTTTTATAGAAGGCGACAAAAATCCCAAGACCTGTACTATCCATGTAATTTACCTTTGATAAATCCAGTTCAATTTCTAATCCTTCTGTAATCTTTACCGCTTCTAATTCCTCTCGTAATCCTGAAGCAGTGAAAGTATCGATTTCACCCTCAACAAAGCCAAATAATTTATGATCAATTTCTTTAAAATGTATCGTTACGTCCATATAGCACACCTCCACCATATTTGTTAGACTATTTTCTCTACCCTGTTCAATTAAAAGTTAAACCTATTTTTTTAAAATAACTACAGTAAAATCATCAGATAGTTTAAAATTTTGCACTCTCTCTATTTCCTTATAAAGAAGCTGGCACAATTGTTGGGCGGTTAAATGTCTATTTTCTTTTATTAAAGTTGTGATTACCTCTCGCGAATTTAAGTCATCCTGCACTCTAAATTCTGTCACACCATCGGTCATCATAATAATTAAATCATTTTCTTCTAAAACAATTTCATGAAAGGTATATTTTGTTTCAGGCAATACACCCAGTAGTAAACCTTTAGCCTCTAAGGTAAAGAATTGATCAGCCTTTGCACTATAATGTAAAGCTGGTTCATGGCCAGCCGAGGCATATGAAAAGATGTTTTGCTCTACATCTAAGCATCCATAAAACATCGAAACAAACATACTGTCATCTACACCTTTTTCTATTACCCTATTGATGACTTCTAAAACATATGAAGGATCTTTATATGCATATACCAATGTTTCCAGTCCATATTTCACCATCGACATACATAGAGCAGCAGGAACTCCTTTTCCGACAACATCAGTCACAGCCACACTTAAATATTCTTCTCCATCATGAAAAAAATGTACATAATCGCCGTTCATTTTTCGAATAGGAACTGAAATCATACCTATATCAATATGTTGCATATCCGGCACATAAGTTTTCAACAAAGTTTTTTGAATGTTTGTCGCTATTTTCATTTCCATCTCATATTCAGCTTGCTTTTGAAGTAAACTTTGATGCTCTCTATGTGCCATCCCATAATGCACCATTACTTCAATCAGAAAATCATAGGCAGGCTGTGATTCATTCATTTGATGAGGGAATATTTGTTCAACAGCATTTTTATGAATGCTAACAACATCCTCAGGAGAGATATTTTTTTGAATTAACTGACGTGTGAAATTTTGAGCGATATATAAATTTCTTTCAGTTTGGTTGACCATGTAATCGGCTAATATTTTTTTATACTGAGCTTCTAATTGTTTCAGTTTCTTCACGTCCTAACGCAACCATTTTTCCGCTCTTATTGTTGTACCCACTCCACTTACAGATTGAATATCTAAACTGTCCATCAATCGTTTAACACCTGGCAAACCAGCCCCTAGCCCCCCAGAGGTGGAATAACCATCCTCCATTACTTTACGAACATCTTTAATACCAGGCCCTTGATCTGTTGCAACAACAACTATTTTCTTTTCGGAATCTGTCTCAATCCTTTCAATTTCAATGACTCCTATACTTGCATATAAATATATATTTCGTGCTAATTCACTAATTGCCGTGGTGATGCGGGCTTGATCAACAGTGCCAAATCCAAGTGCTTTTGCTTCATTGCGCCCCAGTTGTCTAGCTGCAACAATATCCCATTCTGTAATAATTTCAACCGAAGACTTATGTGTCACTGCTGTCCCTCCATTTCCTTTGGAGTTATACTCTTACACTTTTGTTCGACCTGCTTGTCATAATTAAAAATAAATTATTCGCCTCTATTAATGGAATATTCTATGTAAATATTCATATACCTTTTAAGAATTTTTTCAAAAATCTATTTTTAATAAAAATCTTGAGTATATCTTAAAGCTTTTTGTAACTTTTATCAATTAGCCTTGGCATAATTACCTCTGACAGTTCAGCCTTCATTGCGAAAATAATTTATTGCACAAGATATATAGTAAATTCAAATTATGGTAAAGACGTTTCAAGGACATAAGACAAAAAAAGCATCGAGATTATAATATCTCGATGCTTCTATACATATATGTATATCAAAATTTTACCAGACCTAAACTAATCATCAGCGCACCATCAACTTTTTCCATCACAGCATGATCAAGTTGCGTAATACGATCTGTCAATCTTGACTTATCTATTGTCCGCACTTGTTCTAGCAAAATAACCGAATCACGTTCAAAACCATACTTTTCAGCATTGATTTCAACGTGTGTCGGTAGCTTTGCCTTTTGAATCTGTGCAGTGATAGCTGCGATGATGACAGTCGGACTAAATCGATTGCCAATATCATTTTGAATAATCAGCACCGGCCTAGTGCCTCCTTGTTCAGAACCTATTACCGGTGATAAGTCTGCAAAAAAAACGTCACCACGTTTTACATTCAAAGTGTCATCCCCCGCTAACGAGACGCTCCACCATATGTTGTGCTTCATACTCTGCATGCAAGCATTCGCTCGCAATCATTAAATTAATATGAGACATTTCAACATATCCTTTAATCATAGCTTCCCGTATTTGATTTGGTTGCTCCTGCATTAAATTTTTGCGCGCCAAAATACGCACAAAAGATTCACCTTCAATTACTTCCTTTGTTTGTAGAAATAGTCTGTCTTGAACAGCAATTGTAGCTTCTCTTAACTTTTTCTCGTACACAGCAAGCACCTCCAACGGAACCATACACTTTTCATTACTTCCCATTCTATCATTGAAAGATATTGTTGAAAAGACATGAAATGACAATATATCTGACAATTTGAAGTACAAATTGTAAAAATATGTTGGTTGTCGAAGGTATATGCTGAATATTTATTATTGCAATGCGTTTCTAAATATGAGCCTTTACAACGTTTTGGAAAAGAAATAAGTTCTCCAGTGCTAATTTATTTACCAAATTTAACTTGGAACATTGCTCATGACATTACATTGAAATTTGACTAATTCTAATGAAAGACAACTAAAGATATATTCTAGGAACTCTTGTTGTGATAATGCATGGTATTTCATAATTAATTGTTTCGAGCTTTGTTGCCCACTCATTGATGGGAATCCTATTCTTTTCTTGTTGACCAATGAGTGTTACCTTCACACCTATATCATATGCTTTTGGTAGGGCAACCATACATTGGTCCATACAAATTCGTCCAACAATCGGCATTCTTTGTCCATCAATTAAAACCTCTTGTCCACCTAATTTGCGAATTACACCATCCGCATAGCCAATCGGAATCGTTCCTATCCACATATCTGTGGGAGCAACATACGTAGCTCCATAGCCAACTGAATCACCTGATTTTATTTGCTTCACATGAACAAGTTCACTTTCTAGCGAGAACGCTGGTAATAATGGAAAAGGTAAGATGCTTTCCACATATGGAGAAGGTGCTAATCCATACATAGAAATCCCAAATCTAACAGCATCATATTGTAAATGTGGATCTTTTACTAATGAGGCTGCTGTATTGGATGCATGAACAAGTCTCGGCTTATTAGGTATTACGGATAAACATTTCTCAAAAAATTGAACTTGTTGATCAAAATGCATCGTATCCTCTTCATCAGCTGTAGCAAAGTGTGTAAATATTCCATCCAACTCAACATTTTTTGCAGACTGTATTGTTTGGTACAGTTCTAATAATTCTTGCTCTGAGCGAATACCTATTCTACCCATTCCGCTATCTATTTTTATATGAAGTCGTAATGGAAGTACTTCATCCACTAAAAGAGAAGCAGCTTGCTGAATCCAATCACCGGCAAACGCCGTAAGTATAATACGTTGCTGCGCTGCATAAGGAGCAAACGAAACTGGAGATGCACCTAATATTAATATGTCTGGTTCTTCAAAATGTGCTCGAATATGTAATGCTTCATCGGGCGTTGCCACTGCAAGTACTGTGGCACCAGCTTCAAGAGCTGCCCGTGCAACGGCTACATCTCCATGACCATATGCATTTGCTTTTACTACAGCGATAATTTGAACATGAGGTCGTAAAAATTCTTTTAAATTTTTAACATTTTGTTGGATTGCTTGTAAGTCTATTATTGCTTTGGTTGGTCGAAAATACTGCTGTGTCTCCATAAGAATACCCTCTTTATTTTTAATTAAAACATTATGTAGGACATACATGTATGTTTTAGTATGTCGATTTAGCTTGTACACACAAAGTTTTAGCCTTTGCCTGAGCCTATACTTTATAGGTTCATTTATATTATCAATAAGCTACAGCCTCCGTATTCCAGAAAGCTGTAGCCAGAAAAGTTACTTCATACTACTTATCGTCATAGATGTAGCAACTTCAATCATTTCTTCACGCGTTAATTTACTTGAAGCTACAAAGAATTCAACACCATCTTTTTCCCAACTAATTGATGTATCTGTAATAGCACCAATCGTAAAGCCTAAATCAACTGGATCTCCAGGTGACGATACAGGTAACATTGAGTTTTCCTTCATTACTGGTTGCTGCATAACGGTAAATGCCTTTTCACCATCGAATGTTAAGATAACACGTTCCATTCCACTTTCCTGCACAACTTTTTCATTAGCTAATTGTGCCCAATTTACGACAGGATAATGTGTTTGGAATTCTTGATATTCAACTTCTGCACCAACTGCTTCCTTGTCCTCATTTTCTTCTTGCCCCTCTTTGTCAGAAGGTGTAGCTTGTTCACCTTTCGTGTTATCTTTATCAGTGAATTGCTCAACTGCATACTCTTTTGCAGCATGTTGCACACCTAGTTTAATTTTCTTAAATGTGATTTTAATTTGCTCTTCTTTCACATCATTCATAATAACTACTGAGGTTGGCAATAAAGTTTTCTTATCTACTGTTATAACTTGATGTGGCATACTGTTCTTATAGCTATTTCTAGTAGCCGCTTCAAATATATATGCTTTTTCTTCTTCTTTCATGACAAGATTTTTATCTTCTGCTAAATCTTCTGCTAGTGCTCCAATTAAGTAGGCTTGGCTATTTTTCTTTGGCCAATCACTTTGGAATTTATACATTTTGTTTAATGTCGGAGTTACGACAAAAACGCCATCAGCATTACGTACAATCATTTGAGAAACATCTTTCCCACTTTCGACTACTTCTACTCGATAGAAATCAGGTTTTGTGTGCCATACTGTTACATCATAATTTCTTGGTTCCCCACCAGATTTAATTTCCATTGTTGCATTTAATTCATAACCATTCGTCTCTGCCCATTTACCATTCACTTTCTTCAACACTTTTTCCTGTGAGGCTGCACCACATGCCGACAGAAGTAATATCGTACAAAGTAAGACGAGCCATTTAACTATACGGTTGCCCACGCTTTCACCCTTTCTTCTTTCAAATCCACTACGACAATATATGAACCGTATTTGTCAGTTATGTCATTTGAAGAAAGAGCAATATATTTAAATTTACATGCAACCCTTTTAGACAAGTTAAGTATTATTCTAATAAGATTACTTGAGCAGCTGCATAGTGCTTAGAGTGCGTAATACTAACAAATCCATTGACAAGTTCATCCTTAAAATATAAAACAGGATTTCCAGCCTCTCCTCTTAATACTTCCATATCATGCAGCTTACATTGTTCCCCAAGCCCAGTTCCCAGAGCTTTTGAAAATGCTTCTTTAGCAGCAAATCGCCCAGCTAAAAATTCTATTTTACGAGTTTCTGAATAACCGTCAAATATTTTTCTTTCTCTTGCCGTTAAAATGCGGTCTTTAAATTTATCTGTTCGTTTCATAGCCTTTTCAATACGATCCATTTCTACAATATCGAGACCAATTCCCTTAATCATGTGACCTTCTCCTTTACCTATTTCCAACAAGGCATGTATAATAATTGTAAATTGAGGTGGAGCCATGTTTAGTAGAACGGAAAATTTTAACCAATATACAAAGTATTACCCTATTGTTTCAACGTTAATAGCCATAAATCTAATTCTTTATGTATTGTCTCTCATACCCGGCATAGGAACACTCTTGTGGAATTACGGAATTCAAGCAAATTTCCTTGTTCAAAGTGGTGAATGGTGGCGTGTATTTTCTGCCATGTTTTTACATGCAGGTTTTTTGCATATGTTTTTTAATATGTTTTCCTTATATCTCTTTGGACCAGAGTTAGAAAAAATCGCAGGTAAAGCACGCTTTATTACAATTTATTTAGTATCAGGTATTGTAGGCAACATGGCAACCTATATATTCTATGATAGTAGTTATGCGAGTCTTGGTGCAAGTGGGGCTATTTTTGGCATTTTTGGTGCATTTGGGGCATTAGTTTACTATACGCGACGTACAATGCCCATGCTTCGTAAGCTCATTTTACCAATCATCGTCATCAGTGTCATTATGACCTTTCTCCAACCAAATGTGAATGTCTTTGCTCATTTAGGCGGTTTAGTAACCGGATTTATCCTTGGACTTGTCTATTTACATCCAAAAAGAATTTTAAGTTGGCGCAAACAAAAGATGGCTGGTAGACCATAACATTAAAAAGAGGAGCTGCTCACCTATAGAGCAGCTCCTCTTTCCTTACAAGGACCTCCATTATAAAACCACTGTAGCTTCATTTGACATCTTTATTTTTTTCCATTCAGTTGCTGTTAAACCATAAACAACCTGATCTACGTAGTGATCATATAGCCACTCAGCATCCCTTAAACGCCCTTCTTCATGAAAGCCCAATACCTTTGGGATTGTACGACTACGAATATTTCCAACTGCAACACGCACTTCTATACGATTTAACTTTAAATAATGAAAGGCAAAATCAATCAATGCTTTCATGGAATTCGTAACGAGCCCCTTTCCTACAAATTCATTCCCTAGCCAGTAGCCAATACTTGTCCATTTATGTTGCCAGTTGATTTGGTGATAACCAATAACACCCGCAAGCTTTCCATCATAGTAAATCCCTACTTGTATGCCATTGTGATCAGCATATTGTTGCATAGCATTTTTTACGAATTGCTCAGTATCCTTTACTGTTTTGACATCATCTACAAAGGGCAACCATTCACGTAATGTATCCCTCGAACGGTCGGTTAAAGCAAACAACTCATCTACATCACTTAAATCCAGAAGCTTTAAATAAGCGCTTTCATTAATGTCATATTTAAACAATGTCTCCACCCCTTCTGTTCTATTTACTATATTATAAACAGCATTCCTATTTTTTTATAGTTAAAAAAGCTAATCCTTCCATAAAATTGAAAGGATTAGCTTTTTAGTTCATGAATGTTCATACCACGTTAAGATTGTTTCTGCATCTCGTTGCTCTAAACTAGATACACTTCCCGTAGTGCCAGTTGCTCCTGACATGACGGTTGCTTTTATAGACATAACATTCTTTCTTTTTTGAAAGTACGATTGTGTACTTTCAATAGATTGAATGCGTTTTTTCTCCATGATTAATGTAATTCGACTAAAAACTCGATACTGCATGGCTAGTTGCTTCCCATCAATTTGATAGCCTGCAGTTTTATGCTGCCAAATACCAAGCAAAATCGTTAATGGAATTAACAGCAATGACAATAGCCCGTATGGGTAAAAGAAATAACTACATGCACCAATAATCGGAACTAGCCAGATAAAATCAATTCGATAGAAAAATGGTCTTGCCCTTTTTGGTGAGCGAATAAATGTAGGATGCCAATTCATATCTGGGAAAAGCTGTTCTAATGTTTGCATACAATCTGGCTTCTTAATGAGTGGAAATAGCGTAATTTTTTTATCATTTCCATCTTCACCGTTGCCTCCAGCACTTTCCACGACCACTGTAGCAAAGCCTGTTAACTGACGCAATGGATTTTCCACAATACGAATTGCCTGAATTCGATTCAACGGCAAAGTAATACGCTTTTTCTCTAATAGACCCTTTGTGATAATCAGTTTGTCTTCTTCAATGCGGACTGTATAGTCATAATAATTAATGAGTGTGATGATCACCGATACAATCCAAGCCACAATTAAAACCACCATCACCGTTAACGCCACTAAAAATGCTCCGATTTTCACAAAATCAGCTAACTCATGAAATACCGTTTCATAAGGAATAATATCGGAAAATTGTGAAGCAACAGCTACAAGACCTGATAGCACGACACCAATTCCCCCGGATGTTGTTGCCAATACCAGCAAATCACGCATAGACATATGGTAAATCATTGGGGTTGATACGGCTTCCTCTATTACTTGTGCTTGATCTTGTTGTTGAACCGCTTCACTTTTAGCATGACGCATTTCTAATTCAATAACATCTGCCGCTGCTTTGCGAATGGCTGTCAGCTCAACCTCAGGTTTTCCGCCCTTACTACCAGCCGTCTCCACCTGAACTTTCACTAAACCAAAAATACGATGAAAAACACCTTCATTGTAATTTAAACTTTGAATACGTTCAAAAGGGATATAACGTTTCTTTTTAACAAATAATCCATATGTTACACGCAACTCCCCATCTTCAAACCAGTATACAAATGTCCGCCATTTTATGATTCCCCCAATGAGTGCAAGAAGTGCTGCAACTCCCCATACACCGAAAAGTAAAATAGTCTCAAAAAAATGCTCACTACGAAAATTTAAAGAAAAATTAAAGCCGTTACTTATGATAATAATGGCAATTGGTAATATCATACTTTTCAATGCTTTTACACTCGTTATAATTGCAGACACTGGGTGTAAACGATTAATTTCCTTAGACATCATCTTCCGCCACCCTTGCTAAATCAGAGATACGAGCACGCAGTACGTCTGCTTCGTCCATAACAAGTGCAGGAATGGTATGTACAGTTGCTGCTGTTGAAATAGAAATATTACCTAAATCGTATTTTTTTAATATCGGCCCTTGTGTCGTATCAACATGCTGAACACGCACCATTGGTATTAATGTGCGTTTCACTACAAATAGACCATGTTGTACTTCAATTTCATGCTCACGTACCTCATAACGCCATCTTTCCCATCTTATTTTCGGGAATATAAAAATAGACAGTATCGCACTTAGTACTACAACTGCACCAGCTATGAAGTAAATAAATGACGGCCATTCAAAATAATAAGTACCATAGCTTACCAGCCCCGCTACAATTAATAGCACCAAAGTTTGTATAACACCATATAAACGCCACACAGTTAGCCCTTTACGAGAAATTTGATGAATCGGTTGTGCTCTCATTGTCGTTCCCCCTCTTTCTTCATTAGGTGTATACGGATTCATTCACCTTTTTGTTTCAACTATAGCCGAAAAAAAACCTTACAGCCACCATGACTGTAAGGTTTACTATAAAGATTAAGTGTATTTCGGTTGAAAAATTATCCCTCGTTACGTCTTGGAGAGCGAGTACGACCTTGTCCGCCTTCACGACGTCCGCCTTCACGGCGTCCACCTTCGCGACGGCTACTGCTACTGCGACGTTCTCCACTGCGAGCATTGTCACGACGTCCGCCGCCAAAGCTACGGTTACCACGGCCACGATCACCGCCACCACGGTTATTACTAGAACGTTCACGACGCATTGGTAATGGACGTTCTTCTGTGATTGTTACTGGTGTATCGTCTGGCTCTCTCGTTAATGAACGTAGAGCAGCTGCAACAACATCCACTGCATCATGATTCTCTAGTAATTCTGCTGCAAATGTGCGGTAATCACCTAAATTGTTATTAGCAATAAGACCTTCCAGTGTTTCCACAGCTAAACGTTGTTGACCTTCTAATGCTTCATCAGTTGTTGGTGGGCGAAGAGGTGTCATACGTTTTTTCGTAGTTTCTTCTACAATACGTAAGTAACCCATTTCACGTGGTGTTACAAATGTTACGGCAAGACCTGATTTACCTGCACGACCTGTACGTCCAATACGGTGAACATAAGATTCAGGATCTTGAGGAATATCAAAGTTATAAACGTGTGTCACACCAGAAATATCAAGTCCACGAGCGGCTACATCTGTCGCAACAAGGATATCGATTTTATTTTCTTTAAACTGGCGTAATACTGAGATACGCTTCGCTTGGCTTAAATCACCATGAATACCTTCAGCTAAATAGCCACGAATAGATAGGGCCTGTGCAAGCTCATCTACACGACGTTTTGTACGACCAAAAATAATAGCTAGCTCTGGTTGGTGAACATTTAATAAACGAGATAAAACATCGAATTTTTCACGTTCAGCAGACTTAACAAAATATTGATCAATATTATCAACTGTTAATTCTTTTGCTTTAATTTTCACGATTTCTGGATCACGCATAAATGTTTCTGCAATTTTACGGATTGCTGGTGGCATCGTTGCTGAGAACAGTAATGTTTGACGCTCAGAAGGCACGTTTTCTAAGATTGAATTAATATCATCGATAAAGCCCATGTTTAACATTTCATCTGCTTCATCCAATACTAATGTTTGAACATCTTCTAATTTTAACGTACGACGATTAATATGATCAATAATACGACCTGGCGTACCAACAATGATTTGAGGTCTATTTTTCAGTGCACGAATTTGACGGCCGATTTCTTGACCACCGTATACTGATAATAATTTTACGCGTTTGTCATAGCCAATTTTATATAGCTCTTCTGAAACTTGAATCGCTAACTCACGAGTTGGAGCAATGACTAACGCTTGAATATTTGGGTTTTTTGGATCGATTTTTTCGATTAGTGGAATCCCGAAAGCGGCAGTTTTACCAGTACCTGTTTGTGCTTGACCTAATACATCACGGCCTTCAATCGCAAAACGAATAGTACCTTCTTGGATTGGTGTTGCTTCTTCAAATCCCATACGCTTTACTGAGCGTAATGTAGATTCGCTAATATTTAATTCTGAAAAATTTGTCAAACTTCTCAATCTCCTTTTTTCCTTTTAAGTTGACAAATGGTTACATTTTCAGATGAAGTTGTCGGCAAATTCGAGCCTGTGTAGTGGAACGTTTCCGTTACTTAAAAATTTTCTCTACATGATAGTTCATATAGAGCTCTCTTATATGAAAAGGAAAGCCCGGTCTTTACCGAGCGGTTCGATTCTGTCGTAATTATTAACTTTAGAATAAAACCGTTGTGTTCAAAAAAAAGTACTCTTCAACCAAATATGAAGAGTCTTCGCACAAAATGTATCCATTGCTTACACTAGTCTAACATGGCTTTAATTCCTATGCAACGATAACGCATGAGTCGTAATAATCTGACTACTTTATTCGTTCTTCAAAAACATTAAAACCTGTGGAAACCATTCAGAGCAATCTTCCTCAAAACATATATGATGCTTGCCATTATCAGAAAAATACAAAACTTTGTCTTTTGAGGCTAATTCATCAAAAAGAAATTGTGCCGTGTGATAGGGCACTATCCCATCCAACTTACCTTGCACGATGTATACAGGAATTTGAATATGTTGATAATACGGCGCCACCATCCTTACCAGCTTCATAAATTCTACCGTTGATGCAAGAGGCACATTGTTAAACTTATGATGATATCGTAAATAGAGTTCGTTATTAGTCAAATTATGGTGATATGCTTCAGTAGCTAACATTTTGAAATCATTGACTAGCTGCTTAGGGCTCACATACTTTGCAGCAGCACTCAGTAATACAAGTTTTTTTACTTTATAGCGTTTAGCTAAGTATAGTGCTATGATTCCTCCCATTGAAAAACCGACAACGATTACCTCGTCAACTTTTTTTACTAATGATCGGAAGGCTAACTCTGCATCCATTAACCAATGCTTTGCCTTAAAACCACTCATATGCAATTCTTCTCCATGCCCAGACAATGTCGGCTCTGCAATGACCCAATCTGTATGTGCACGCAAGTATGTTGTGAATGGCTCTACCTCATAAGGTCCACCTGAAAAACCGTGAATACATAGTACACCTACTGACAACGTCCTCACCTCATTTAACAAAGATAACTCTACATGAATAAATCGGTGAGCGTATATCCCACCGATTTCATTGATACTATGACGTAAATGCCTTTAAGATCGTCTCTAATTTCATACCACGGGAGCCTTTAAGTAAAACAATAGATGCGTCATTCGCTTGTTTTAGCTTGTCAATAATCGCCGTATAATCATCTTCCGCATACAATAAACGTTCTGCCTCAAAGCGCTCTTTTAATACTTGATAAAGATATGCCATCCGAGGGCCAAATAAGCAGATATAATCGATTTCATGCTCATTTATATATTCTGCTAGCCCTTCGTGGAAACTTTGCTCATTTGGTCCAAGCTCCAGCATGTCTCCTAACACAAGCCATTTTTCAGGACGAATTGTAGAGGAAGCCATAAATTGAATGGCAGCTTTTACCGAGGTTGGTGCTGCATTATAGGCATCGTTGATAAACAATGCACCATTCGTTCCTTGCACTTGTTGCATCCTCATATCTGTTAATACCACATGCTCTAAGGATGTACGAATTTGTTCATTGTTTAAACCTAGCTTATGAGAAATTAACATGGCCACAAGTGTATTTTTCACTTGATGCTTGCCAAGCACTGAAATAAAGAAGTCACCCTCTATCATACCGTGTGTAGTGAAGTGACTACCATCCGCATTAGCGTGAATATTTTCTACGTATAAAAGATTATCTGCCTCTAATCCAAACGGCACTGCCTGTAAGTGCTGTTCCTTTGCCACTAATTCCTGAAGCAGAGGTTCATCGCCATCATAGAATAATAGACCATCTGGTTGCATTCCTTGAATAATTTCAAACTTCGCTTTTGCTATACCTGCACGTGACCCTAAATCCTGCATATGGGCCTCACCAATATTTGTGATAACTGTCATATGAGGACGAGCAAGCTTAGTTAAAAATTCAATTTCACCGAATCCACTCATACCCATCTCAAGGACGGCCACATCCGTATCTTCATCAAGCTGTAAGATTGTAATCGGCAGGCCTAATTGATTATTAAAGTTCCCAATCGTTTTTTGTACCTTAAAGAATGGAGCAAGTGTCCCAGCTAAAATATCCTTTGTTGATGTCTTACCATTTGAACCTGTAATGCCAATAAATTTTGCTTTATGTTCATTACGATAGGCTCTAGCCATTTCTTGCAAAGCTAATTCTGGATCATCCACAAATAATAAAGGGTAACCTTCTGGCGGATTGGGCTCATCTTTTTGCCAAAGAGAAGCACCAGCACCTTTCTCAAATGCTTGAATCACAAACTTGTGCCCATTTGTATGCTCACCACGAAATGGTACAAATAGGTCCCCTTGTTGAATCGTTCTTGTATCAATAGAAATTCCTGACACAACCGTGTCACCAAAAGCCGCCATATCCTCATTTAACCATGCAGCTAATTGTTTTAATGTTTTTTTCACAATAATCCCACTCAGTCTTTTTTATAGTGAAGCTGTTGTTTTTCTTCATAGCGTTCTATTGCTAAGGTAATTAAACGGTCGATCAGCTCAGGATAACTCACATTTGTATGCTGCCATAATAATGGATACATACTTACAGGCGTGAAACCTGGCATTGTGTTCACTTCATTAATGTAAACGTTATTTTCAGCTGTTACAAAAAAGTCCGCACGAACTAAGCCGCTGCCATCTATAGCCTTAAATGCGCGCTTTGCCAGTTCCTTTAAGCTCGCAACAGTTTCTACTGGAAGCTCAGCTGGAATAATAAGTGCTGTAGAGCCGTCCTTATATTTAGAATCATAATCATAAAATTCAGTAACTGGTTTAATTTCACCTGGCACTGAAACTTCAGGGTAGTCATTGCCTAACACTGCTAATTCAACTTCACGAGCGACAATTCCTTGCTCAACAACAATTTTACGGTCATATTGCAAAGCAAATTCAATTGCTTTGACTAATTCCTCACGATCTGTTGCTTTGCTAATCCCAACACTCGATCCTAAGTTTGCAGGCTTCACAAACATTGGCCAACTCAAATTGCTTTCACAACGTTCAATGATTACCTGTTGCTCATTCTTCCACTCACTACGAATAAAATACGTATAGGGCACTTGTGGTAACCCTGCAATTTCAAATAATTGCTTCATTACCACTTTATCCATACCAGCAGAGGATGCTAATACACCATTTCCTACATACGGTAAATTCAGAACCTCAAGTAAACCTTGCACCGTTCCATCCTCGCCATTAGTACCATGTAACAATGGGAAAATGACATCGAACTGTACCTCATTGCCATTGTCATCGATCAAAAAATCAGTAATATTATTTTCTAAAATTGTTGTATTATCACCAAATTGTAATTCTTCTATTGCACTTACAGGTTTTTCTAAACGCTCTCCTCGTCGCCATTCCCCGTCAGATGTAATGAAAATCGGATATACTTCATACTCCTCGAAATTCAAAGCTCCAGTGACTGCACGTGCTGTTGATAATGACACTTCGTGCTCCGCTGACTTTCCGCCGTATAATAAACCGATTCTTTTTTTCATTTTTGTGCCCTCCACATACTTCTTGAGTACTATTAGTTTATCATGAAACGTCTTGACAAATGACATAAAAATCTCACCGTATTTTTGACGGTGAGATTTTGCGTGTACATTTCATCAATTATGCCTTGACATTATTACTTCCTGTCATTGAATTGTACAGACACAATTCAATATGCGTAATATCTACCAACGGCCTATCTTCATTTTAGAGAGGTGAATGCTCTTAGACTGTGCTGCAATGAAGATTAAATAATATATATCAATTCATCGTGCTCCGTTTTTAAAATCGTACTTAAGTCATCCCAAACTTCATCGGGAAAAGAATATTCAGACAAATTACGAACTTCTATTCCATACGCTGCCTTTGGTTTTTCAATCCGATACAAAGATAGTAATGCTCCATCTTTCGCAAAGGATCGGTAAGAACGTAAAAAATCTGGAGATACAGCAGGAATACTCGATTTTACTTTTCGACGCCAAAAACCAGTGCTCCGTTCCTTTTCACGAATTAAACTATTAAATACATTGGCAACCAATAAATCCGAATCACTTAAATGACGAAAATAAACTTTCGTCATTTTCTCTAAATCTGAAGAATAATAGACGAATCTATTTTGTAATTTGTTAAAAAATGCTGACGTAATCGGTTCTTTTTTATGACTTATGTAAAGCAATTCTCCTTGTTCCATCGGTGTTAGATGATCTAGCCTCTTCTCGTCCATAAAATCAATCCAGCATAATTCTTTTGATTCAGCTGATTTTTTCACAAAACGAGGAACATCTTCTTCCAATACATATTCAAATTGTGTATGCATATTAAAAGAACCGTCTTCATAGGAATGTTTTAATAACAGTAAGTGATGCAGTGGTTCAAGTGCAGCCACAAATTGCGAGAATTTTAACCCGCTAAAAATGACAAATTTATCGACATCATTCATATGAACATAAATATGATACATAAAATCATCAGCTGACTTTAATTTTTTAGCCACAACCATCACCCCACTCTTCACTACATTATAAGTCTAAACATGAATTTTTTGAAACATTTTATGTTAATTGTCGTCACTACTATATACGCAGGCATAAAAGTGTTTTTTGCGTTATAATTAGGAATGTTAAACATGCATTTGCATATAAATTTTAGATTACTCAATGAGTTCAAGTATTTGCTTAAAATTCCATTGACAATATTCAAAGCAAATTGCAAGCTTATCAATAGATATGAGCTATTCTTACACCACTGTTGGATGATAATTTGCTTTCTTCTTTGACCAATTATAAACGAAATAGGAAGAATCGCATCACATTTACTCATATTGAGATACTATTTTAATTTAGGTGGCTTTTATGGAAAATAAACGAAATTTCGCAAATCGTTTTGACTGGACCCTTGCTTTTATTCTCTTCACTTTTCTAGTCATTAGTTTGTTAGCTATTGCATCTGCCCAAACATCAGGTCAGTATGGCATTAACTACGTACCAAAGCAAATGCAATGGTATGTGATTGGTGCAGTAATTATTGGTATCGTCATGTTTTTTGAGCCAGATCAATATAAAAAAATGTCATGGTATATGTATGGAGCAGGGATTGCCTTACTGGTACTGCTTATTTTTATGCCTGAAGGAGAAGGTCAAATCGGTGCACCTGTAAATGGTGCTAAAAGCTGGTATCATACGCCGATTGGGAATATTCAGCCTTCTGAGTTTATGAAAACTTTTTACATTTTAGCACTAGCACGATTAATTAGTAAGCACCATGAAGTTTATTCATTAAGGTCTATTAAAACAGACTTTTTGCTACTAGGTAAAATCGCAATCACTTTAATTGTACCTTTGGCTATCATTTTGAAGCAGCCTGACCTAGGTTCAGCTCTTGTATTCTTTGCCATTACTGCTGCTCTTATTATCGTAGCAGGAATTTCTTGGAAAATAATTCTACCGACATTTTTAGGTGGCATGGTAGCAGGTGGCGCACTACTGTGGATGGCACTCTATATGCAAGATTTCCTAGAGAAAACATTTGGTTTTAAGGCGTATCAATTTGCGCGTATTTATTCATGGCTAGATCCCTATTCCTATTCATCTAGTGATGGCTATCACTTAATTACTTCTTTAAATGCGATTGGATCAGGTGAAATTTTTGGTAAGGGTTTCCGAAATCGAGAGGTATATGTAGCTGAGAACCACACCGATTTCATTTTTACCGTAATAGGTGAAGAATGGGGCTTTATTGGCGCTAGTATTGTTATTTGTATTTTCTTCTTATTAATTTATCATCTAACAAAGACAACACTCTTATTGAAAGATCCCTTCTCGACCTATGTTTGTGCTGGGATTATCGCCATGATTACTTTCCACGTTTTCGAAAATATAGGAATGACTATTCAATTATTACCTATCACAGGTATTCCACTTCCGTTCATTAGCTACGGAGGAAGTTCTCTAATGGGAAATGCCTTAGCCATTGGACTGGTCTTTAGTATGCGATTCCATTATCGAACGTATATGTTTACAACACATGATGAAGATGAATAAATATAGAAAAAAGGAAGTCTCTATGTGCGAGACTTCCCTTTTTCTATTGGAAACGAGTTAAGCTTGAACTTGCGGAGTTTGCGTTGGTGGTGTGAGCACTTTTAAAAGTTCTAGTCGAGACTTTGTTACAGTGGCTGTTACACCCAACTTAGATAAATTCGAAACAATCTTTTTCAAATCTACTTCTTTTGTCATACATTCCACCTCAATCTTTCCTCGATTTTATATAACGTTTTATTTACGAAAAAGTTTCATTTTTCTACGCGTATGATGTCTGACAAATTTATCATACCATTTAACTTACCTTTAAAATTTTTCAATTTTGTTACATTGTAAATTTTTCACACCCATCTAACTTTACCACCAAACATATTTAAATTACCCAAAATGGCTACATATTATTCACTGATTAGAACATATGTTTAAAAAATCTTAAAACGCTTTATTTCTTTACTGAATAATTCCTCTTAATCCAAGCTTCTCCTTCCCTATTCTTGTAATCGCAAGAACAAGAAGGTTAGAATATACATATTGAAATATGTATGAAAGCAGGGAACTGTATGAAAAAGGCTATTTTATTATTGATGTCTGTTCAATTCCTCGTTTATCTAGGGTTCGGCATTATTATTCCCGTCTTACCAGAGGTAATTGTGCAGCAAAACTGGAATGATCTCCACGTAGGTGGTTTACTGACCGTATATTCACTTGCAAGTTTTTTCACAGCACCATTTTGGGGTATGCTATCAGATAAGGTAGGGCGTAAACAACTGATCCTAACAGGTCTAGTTGGCTTTAGCCTTAGTTTTGTTATTTTTTCATTATTTATAGATAATCTAGCTATATTGTATGTGTCACGTATAATTGGTGGTTTATTTTCTGGAGCATTATATACTGCAGTAACAGGATTTATTGCTGATATGTCCAGTGAAGAGGATCGCAATAAATATATGGGCTTTATGGGCATGTCCATTGGTCTTGGTTTTATTTTTGGTCCAGCAATCGGTGGGATGTTAGGTCATTATAGCTTGCAATTACCATTTATTGCATCCGCCTCATTAATTGCACTATTATTTATTTATGCGAGTTTCGTCCTAAAAGAACCTGAAAAACGAAAAGATTCAAATAAACGTGCTATCGTGCCAAAAGGTGCTGGAACCATGCTACAATACCGCGTGCGCTATCTATTTATGTTTTCATTTTTAGTAACGTTTATGCTAGCGGGCGTTGAGGCTACATTCCAACTATTTCAAATCGAAAAAATTCACATTACACCATTACAAATTGGTTACTTATTCATGTTTAGTGGCTTTGTTGATGCTGCCATTCAAGGCGGGGTCGTTCGACGCATAAAAAATGGCCGTGAGACGACATGGCTAATCAGTGCACAAATTGTAACTGCTATCGGCATGCTTTTATTCACATTGACAGCTAATCTTTTTATCGCTGGGCTTGCCCTTTGTGTCTTTACAGCAGGTAATGCAATTGCAAGAACATGCGTAGTATCACTCTCCTCTAAAGAATCTGGAGGACAATATGGAACTGCCGCAGGGCTGTCCTATTCAATGGATAACTTAGGACGTATTCTTGGCCCATTATTTTTCACATGGTTATTTACCGTACAAGCAAGTCTCGGTTATTATATTTCGGCAGCGATAGCCCTCCTTTCTATAAGTCTGATTTATATATATAAGGCATCCAGTAAATCATTGCGTCATGAAAATATATAACATGTTGCACTTTATTGCTTTCAGGAGGCATAAGCGAAAATCGGAGAGATGTTACTTTCAACTGCGTTCACAGAAAATAAATTTCCTGTGAACCCTAACTTCCCAATTATCAAACATTTAATATAGGGCCTTATGTGTTGGGGCAATTTTCGTTAGCCGAGAAAAGCTTCTTCTCTGATATTTTATTTCAATGAGAAATTACTAATTAAACCATCGGATTATCTCTGATATGTCTAAGGGATAATCCTTTTCCATGCTATCTAGCCATTTCATATCTTCTTTCCTCATTTGAAGTAGGCTATACTAAGTATGTTGTTAACAATAGTAAAGGCAGGTGTAGGAATGAGCATTTTTACAGATATAGAATATTTAGTTCCTTTAACTTTGTTTTTTAATATTTTATTAGCCTTGACCATCATTTTCTTAGAACGTAAAGATGCTACCTCTACATGGGCATGGATTCTCGTATTATTTTTCCTGCCATTAGCTGGATTTATTTTGTACTTATTACTTGGAAGACAATTACGAAGAAAGCATTTATTCCGTTGGGAAGGACGCAAGGATATTGGGATTGATAATCTCATCAACTATCAGATGGATGCTATTCGTGATGAGACATTTGAGTTTCGCATTGCCAATGCAGAAAATTATCAAGAGATGATTTATATGCACCTCAGAACAAACAATGCGGTTTTAACGCAGGACAACCATCTGGATATTTTTGATGATGGCGCCGATAAGTTTGAACAACTCCTTAAAGACATTGAAGCAGCTAAAGATCATATCCACATTCAGTATTATATTTTCCGACTTGATGACTTAGGTACACGTATCGTCAATGCATTGATAAAAAAAGCAAAGCAAGGCGTTAAGGTACGTCTTCTCTATGATGAAATGGGTTCACGTAATGTAAAAAGGCGCCATTTTAAAGAATTGCTGCATGCTGGTGGTGAAGTAGAAGTTTTCTTCCCATCCATTTTGCCACTTCTTAATCCTCGTTTAAATTTTAGAAATCACCGAAAAATCGTTGTCATTGACGGCCGAATTGGCTATATAGGTGGATTTAACGTCGGTGATGAATATTTAGGATTACAAAAAAAGTTTGGTTATTGGAGAGATACACACTTACGTATTGAAGGTAGTGCTGTACATCCATTACAAACACGCTTTTTACTCGATTGGAACCAAGCTAGTGCTCAACAAAAAATGGGGTACTCCGATCGCTATTTCCCTGCCATTCCGAAGAAGGGTGACGTTGGTTTGCAGATTGTTTCAAGTGGACCAGATTCAGACTGGGAGCAAATAAAGATCGGTTACTTAAAGCTGATTAATATGGCTAAAAAATATATTTATATTCAAACACCTTATTTCATCCCAGATATTAGTTTCTTAGACGCCATTAAAATTGCAACCTTGTCAGGCATTGATGTACGTATTATGATTCCTAACAAGCCTGATCACATGTTTGTTTATTGGGCAACTTATTCTTATGTGGGTCAATTATTACGTGCAGGGGCCAAAGTCTACATTTATGAAAAGGGCTTTATTCATGCGAAAGCTATTATTATTGATGACGAGGCATCCACTGTTGGAACAGCGAATATCGATGTACGAAGTTTCAGTCTAAATTTCGAAGTCAATGCCTTCATATATGATGCCAATATATCGCATCAACTGGCAGAGCTGTTTGAAAAGGATATTTTTGATTGTACGGAATTAACATGGGAAATGTATAAAAACCGTTCAACACTGATTAAATTTAAAGAATCTATTTCCCGTTTATTAACACCCATTTTATAAAAATAAAAAGGAAGAGAGCCTGTTCATAGAAGAACCGCTTCTCTTCCTTTTATTATTTCACGCCTAGATATTCTTCTAACGTAATATTTTTCTTTGTAATGTCTTTTGCAACCTCTTTGCCCACATAACGATAATGCCAAGACTCATACATATAACCTGTTATCTCTTCTTTGTTTTGAGGGAAACGCAAAATAAAACCATACTCTTGTGCATGCGCAAATAGCCATTGCCCTGCTGGGGTTTCGCCAAACTCTTCTGTCAGCCACACGTCTTCTTTTCCACGCTCTCCTATATCAAACGCTAAGCCTGTCTGGTGTTCCGAATAGCCAGGACGAGCACTGTATCGATCTGCTGCCGCCTGCCCATCACGTTTAACATAGTTATCATAAAGTGTTGTTTGATATTCAAAAGAACGGTAACCACTAAATGCAACTAAATCAAATCCTTGCTGCTTGGCAGCCGCTAACATTTGATTTAACGCTTCTCTTGCTTCTGGATTTTCTTCAGGTGCAAAGGTAGAAGGAAGCGGATAAATTTTATTAGCTAGCAGAATACCATTGATATAAGTTGGTTCGGTAGGTAATGTTTGATTTGGAAGATAGCCATTTTCGTCTGGTTGTGGCTCTGGCTTTGCAGGTGTTTCTGTATTGTCTGGTTTCTCTGTTGCTGTAGTATCTTGTTCAGTTGTTTTGTTTGTTTCTGTTGTTTTTGGTTGCTCATCAGCTGCACTATTTGCTTGATTATTCTTATAGTTGTAGACGACAAAAATTGCGACGATTAACGCGATAGATATGAAAGCACCAACGATAAGCGGAAGACGATTGTTTTTCACTATTTATACCCCTTTTAAAATATCAGGTATCTAAAAGGATGATGTTCTTATAGCTTTTCACCTTGAAAATACCTATTTTATTGTATTACTAGTTATACTCTTATTTTAGCACTGTTCACATTTTCAGGTGTAAATTTCCTACCTAAATATTCAATTAATCTGTTAGAACGATGACAAATACGACTATAGACGCAATTGCGAAAAAAATTGCCATATACTGCATCCACTTCGCTTCTTTTACATAGCCTTGCTCTTTAAAGCTTTTCGCTCTAAACCCATTTGATAAGGCAAACATGACCGTCATTGCTAGTACGGCAAAA
Organism: Lysinibacillus sp. PWR01; assembly: GCF_043359455.1. Classification (NCBI taxonomy): domain Bacteria; kingdom Bacillati; phylum Bacillota; class Bacilli; order Caryophanales; family Bacillaceae; genus Lysinibacillus; species Lysinibacillus sp. PWR01. Next base: position 26,809 of record NZ_JBHERJ010000098.1, read on the forward strand.
TTAAATTTCCCTAAAATAATAAACACGAGTGCCGCAATACTAAAAATTGCGACAAGAATAGATGATAGCCATTTTCTGTTCATCTTGCTGTCCTCCTAAAAAAATCGAGGCAACAAAGGCGCCTCGACATCGATGAATTTATTTTTTTGCTTTCTCGGGATGTTCCGAATAATATTTACGCCCAATATATGTTTGAATAATCAACAATGCACCACTGACAGACCAATACAAAGGTAGTGCTGCCATAGAAGACATGGAGATAAAGACAATCATAATTGGTGAAATATAAATAAACATTTTCATCTGAGCTTTTTGTTGCTCAGGTACAGTCCATAAAGATACACGAGCCTGGACTAGGTAAACAATCCCTGCCACAATAGTCATTACAATATCAGGTGACCCTAAGCTAAACCATAAAAACTCATGGGATTTCACATCTGCAGAATACAAGATCGAGAAATACAGACCCATAATAATCGGCATTTGAATTAACATCGGTAAACAACCCATATTAAGAGGATTAATACCATGCTTTTGATATAGAGCCATCATTTCTTGTTGATATTGCGTTTGCTCTTCTTTTGTCTTAGCTTCCTTCATTTTTTTCTGAACGGCTTCCATTTCAGGTTTAAAAGCATCCATCTTCGTTTTCATTAATTGCTGCTGACGATAGTTTTTTAACATAATCGGCATTAAGACTAAACGAATTAGAACCGTAATCGCAATGATTGCTAAACCATAGCTTCCTGAAAAGATATCATTCCCGAAAAACTCCAATAAAAATTCCATAGGTTTTACAAAGATACTATAGAAAAAACCTTCTTTGTTTTGCACAGCTTGACAGCCACTAAGAACAAAAACGGCAAGACCAAGCATTGAAAATAGCTTCAAATTTTTCATTTTTCCACCTACTATTATTTATCAACTACTGTGAAGTATACCTTATAGGGTCTCTCTTTATCAAATAGCAAGTGCTACTCATTCCTTAAGCTGTTTCCTCAGATGATTCATCAAAAAAAGATGCGAGCTTTAGCAACGCTAATATGTTCGCACCTTCTCATTCTCTATGCTCAAAATCTAGACATTTTGTAATTCAGTCTCTGCCATTTCAAAACGATAAAATTCATGATGAAGTTCGTCTCTGAAATGTTTTGGCGTAACTCCCGTATATTTTTTGAATATACGAGTAAAATAGCTTTGATTACAAAAATGGAATTGATCTGAGATAGAAGTAATACTTTTGTTTGTATGTCGTAAGTAGTATTGTGATTCTTCTACACGTCTAACATTTAAATACTCAACCAATGTAATACCTACATGTTCTCTAAAAATACGTGATAAGTGACTAGTACTTATATGAAAGTTATTCGCGATACTTTCTACAGTTAAATCATTTTCAAGCTCGTCATTTATATACATTATCACTTTGTTAACAGTTTGATGTCGGAAAGTCGGTTGTTTGCGATCTGCAATAAAGTAAACAAAGAAATCAATTAAATCATCAGCAAATTGTAAAAACTCTGCGTCTTTCATCTGATTTTCTATCATATCGTTACACGCAATATTGAAAGCAAATGCTTTTTTCGAAGGTACTTGATTGTCCAGCAATTTACGAGCAACAATTGATGACAAAACAGAAAAATAACTTCGAACGATTTTAATGACCTGTTTGCCAAAACGAATTGAGAGAATATCAATTAACTCATGCAAAGATTTTTTCGCTTTTGCAGATTCTAAATGGTAAATTTCAAAAATTAATTTCGACTCAATATTAAAAAATTCTTCGACACCGATATATTGATTAATATTATCGATTTCTTGGAAGTATCTTTTGGATATCGTTTCTGACATAGAATGTTGATGTAGTTGCATAATCTTCCCCATCTTTCCTCAGAGTGCATGAATTGCATGACAATATTTGACACCAATCCCGACGAATTAAAAATAAGAAAATAGTATTTACTTATTCAATATAAGAACTGAGTCCTATTTCACAAATTTTATTAACAAATAAATCAAAAATAACCCTACTAAAACACCAGATCTAAAAAAAATAGACTATACAGTGAATTTTACCATATTCTGCGATTTCCTTTCAACCACATTTTACTTGCTACTCTAGTTCTAATTTATCACATATGCATAGTAGAAACCTCGTAAACTTATTCCTAACAATTAAATTTTACCATATACATATCAAAATAAATTAGTCATTTTATAAATTTATTTACAAATTATACAAAACATCTTACATCATTCTAATGGATCATTCGACATTTTTCTATTTTATTCCTAAATCTTCTCTATATAATTTATATGAATATGTAGTAAAATAGATGATAATACTATTTTTAAAAGTTTAGACGAGGTGTTTAAAGTGGATCCAAAACAAATAGAAGAGATTATGGAGATTATTAAGGAGTTCTTCCCTGAGAATACGTCCATTGCTATCTCTGATACAAATGAATATTTGTATTACCAGCCAAGCAAGAAAGTTGATTTAAAAATTAAACCTGGTGACCCTATTAAAGAAGGCTCAGCCGCACACAAAGCATTAAGCTATGGTCAAAAAATCAGCTCTTACATTGAACCCGATGTCTTCGGTGTCGCTTATTATGGCATGAGTATTCCTTTAATGGAGGAAGGCGAAACAAAAGGAGCTATTACTGCTATCTTCCCGCAAAAACCATCAGCATTCTTAACAAACTACATTACAATCAAAATTGATGATTGCTGGTACCCAATCAAACATGATCAAGTTATTTATTTAGAAACTCAACTCCGTAAAACATTTGTTAAAACAATGACTCGTGAAGGTTATCACCGTTTAAACCTAAGTGATTTAGAGCTATTTTTAGCACCTGACTCATTTATTCGTTGTCACCGCTCTTATATCGTTAACATTGACTACATCGATGAAATTCAACCAGATTCACACTCAACGTTTTTATTAATTATGAAAGATGGTACGCGCATCCCTGTTAGCCAACGCTATGCAAGCTATTTCCGTCGTTCTTTAGGTTTCTAAGTTGTAAAGAACAGCGAACAATTTGATCAATTGTTCGCTGTTCTTTTTTGTACACAAATTAGCCACATTTGGCCCCTCGTTTAACTATTTTTACACTATTTTTAATGTAGAAAACATCTAAATTTATACAGTTCTACAATAAAACGTTTTCTCTGTCGAAAAAACATGCTAATGCTCGATTTTCCTTTTTTTACTCAATTTAATGCTAATTCTAAAGTTTTTGTGACAATTTGGTGATAGTATTATTCAAATGGTTGGAGTCATACTACAACTGAATAAACAGAAAATTCTTAAATGTTTTTTCTAGTTTTGTAATCGGTTTCCATCAAAATTATTTAGGGGAGGATTTTTTTATGGATGCAAATGTTCAAAAACGCCTAGGTTTAAAAGAACTTGAGAGTAAAATTGTAACTGCTGAAGCTGCAGCAGCACTTATTTCTAATGGTGATGTAGTTGGGATGAGTGGTTTTACTCGTGCTGGGGATGCAAAAGTTGTTCCAATGGCATTAGTTGAGCGCGCTAAAAATGAAGAATTCAAAATTGATGTATATACAGGTGCATCATTAGGACCAGAAGTAGATAAGTACTTAGCAGAAGCTGGTGCAATTCGTAAACGTGGACCATTCCAAGGAGACGCGGGTATCCGTAATTTAATTAATTCTGGGGATATCTTATATGTAGATGCTCATCTTTCTCATAATGCTGAGCTAGTACGCCAAGGAATCATCGGACCAATTAACTATTTAATTCTTGAAGCTGTTGCAATTACTGAAGATGGATTAATCATTCCAACAAACTCTGTAGGTAACTCACCAATTTTTGCAGAATATGCAGAGAACATTATTATCGAGTTAAATATTTCACATCCTGAAGCTTTAATCGGTATCCACGATATCTATGTACCAGGTGAGCAAGGTAACCGTGAAGCAATCCCAATGACGAATGCTATGCAACGCATTGGTGATATCGGTATCAAAGTTGATCCAGCTAAAATTAAAGCAATTGTTATTTCTGAAGAGCCAGATGCTCCTTCATTAATCGTACCACCTGATGAAGAAACACAAACAATGGCTAACATTTTATTAGACTTCTTCAGTGATGAAATTAAAGCAGGTCGTTTAACAAAACAATTAATGCCATTACAATCTGGTGTAGGTTCTGTAGCAAACGCTGTACTTGATGGCTTTGCAGATTCAGAATTTGAAGATTTAATTGTTGCATCTGAAGTACTTCAAGATGCTGTATTTAACTTAATCGACGCAGGTAAAGTTAAATTCGCCGCTGCAACTTCAATCACACTTACTGAAGAATTACAGAAAAAAGTATACGGCAATTTAGAGAAATATGCTGATAAAATTTGCTTACGTTCACAAGAAATTTCTAACCATCCTGAGCTTATCCGTCGTTTGGGACTAATCTCAATCAACACTGCTCTAGAATTAGATATCTATGGTAACGTAAACTCTACACATGTATCTGGAACACGCATGATGAACGGTATCGGTGGTTCAGGTGACTTTGCACGTAATGCACGTCTTGGTATTTTTGTTACAAAATCATATGCAAAAGGTGGAGCAATTTCATCGATCGTGCCAATGGTTTCTCATGTTGACCATACTGAGCATGATGTTGATGTAATCGTAACAGAGCAAGGTATTGCTGACTTACGTGGTCTTGCACCAAAAGAACGTGTACCTTTAATTATTGAAAACTGTGCACACCCAGATTACAAAGAGCAATTATGGGATTACTACAACCGTGCAGTGGAAGCAACTGGCAACCACCAAACTCCTCATCTTTTAGAGGAAGCACTTTCTTGGCATGTAAATCTTGCTAAAAACAAAACAATGAAAAAAGAAGTTGCAAAAGCTTAATTACAGAATTCTCGTGCGTCTAATAAGTTAATACTTATTAGACGTTTTTTTCTGCGTAAAAGCAAAACATCAGTGATAAGTATAATCAATTAGAAAATGCTATAATAAGACTATATCAATCTTATTGACTATAATGTTCTATTTCATCGGAGGAGCTATGAAGAAATTTATCTATGCTATCATTTTCTTTTCGTTTTTTGACCTTTTTACCCAGCTTCCTGTTATGAGTACTTATGCTGAGTCTTTAGGTGCATCGGCATTTCTAACTGGTCTTGCAGTGGGCATGTATTCGCTTTCCAATACGTTCGGTAATATCATTTCTGGCTTTTTAACGGATCGTAAAGGACCTTTTATCATATTAATAGTAGGTCTTCTAACAACAGGTTTAGCGTTAACATTTTATAATTTAGTAGAAGAGCCAATTGCTCTATTAATTGTACGTTTTATCCATGGTCTTGTTGCAGGCTTCATTGTTCCTGCTGCCTTTACATTTCTGGCAAATGCTACCGATCAGGAAAAAAGAGGAAAGGGCAGTGCTATTTCAGGCGCTTTTGTTGGTATAGCAGCCATTATAGGCCCTGCATTTAGTGGTATTTTAGCTAGCCGAACAAGTGTCCCATTTGTTTTCAATATCACAGCAAGCTTTATGCTTCTGTTAGGAATACTTGCGTTCTTTATATTGAAAGCAAATCAAGTAAAAAAAGAGAAGGCTGAACCGAGTAACTACATTCCGATTAGTGTCTTTTTTAATAACAAAGGAACATTAAAGGCATTTTCAGGAGCCTTTTTCTTAATGTTTTCTCAAGGTGTCATTGCCTATCTACTTCCGCTGAAAGTACACTCCTTAGGCTTTGATTCTCGTTTAAGCGGCACTTTAATGAGTACATTTGGTATTATTGCTGTCCTTGTTTTCCTATTACCTACTAATCGTATTTTTGATAAGGTCAATCCACTCAAAACATTGTCTTTTGGGATAGGTTTAATGGGAATAAGTCAATTATTAATTAGCCAAGCAGATTCTAGCTCTTTACTTTATATAGCGATGGCTTGCTATGGAATAGGATTTGGTTTCCTTTTCCCTTCAGTCAATTCGCTGCTAATTGACTCTACAACTGCTGAAGTACGAGGAAAAGCATACGGTTATTTCTATGCATTTTTCTCTCTTGGTGTAGTTTTAGGCTCTTCTTTACTGGGTTGGCTATCACTTGGTACTGTCAGTGGCTTTGTATTTACTGGCATCGTATTATTGCTCTTTGCAGGCTTTATTCTTATCCCACACAAAAGACCTTCTCATGCTTAGATGAGAAGGTTTTGTAATTATTTTTCCTTATCTTGAATTTCTTCATTATAGAAATGGACACCAGTATGTCCTCCACCTTCAGCTACCATTTCATTCGAGGCAATTTTAGTTGGTGAAGTACCAGCCTCTGTTGCTACCTCTGTTGCTACACGTTCAGCAATATTGTCGTGCATATCAGGACCTGTTGTAAGATACGACTCAAATTTTGTTTTCATACTATTAAACATCGTTAGTGCTTTATCACGATTCTCTTTTTTACTGAAATAAGATGCTGCTAATCCTGCTAATCCTGCAACGACAACACCTGTTCCTTTTCGTTTTGCCATAGTTTATTACCTCCTAAAAATATAGAAACTAGCTCTGTAGTATAGTTTTTCCCTATTCTTAAAAGAATAAACATTATTTTTTTATACCTTCTAGCATATATATCAATGTAAGGCTAATACTTGCTCTTTTATCTAGTAATCATTCTACCAATTCAATGCAGTTCGTCTCATTTTAATGCAGACAATCTCACTCAACCTCCTATTAAAATCCAGCTTCCACACCTTCAATTTTTGCATTCATCAAAATTTTGTAACTATTTATGATTATAAAAGGCAAGTAAAGGGAATTAATGAATTAATACTAAAAATAGGAGAGTGGTTAGGATGAAAGATTTCGATTTAGCATATGATTGGGTAGATATGGCTTCATTAATTGGCGGGGCTGGCTTCTTAACAGTACTAATTTATAGCGTCATTCTACTATAAGGAGCTGCTTAAATGATTTGCTCTAGTAATTAAAAGGCAATCCGCTTAATTAAAAGCAGATTGCCTTATTTTTTATTGTTTTACATCATTATATGCATCTGATTTTTCAAATGCTGCTACGACATAGGAACAAACGGCCTCCATCTTATAGCCATTTTCACGTGCATACGATGCTGCTTGATCGAGTAATTGTTTGGCCACACCTTGACCACGGAGCTTATCTGATACATATGTGTGATCCATTACCATTACTGAGCCATTTTGCTGCCAAGTAATTTCTGCTAGTTTTTCCCCTTCTTGCTCATTCAAAAATGCAAACTTATTTTCCGCTAGTTGTTGTAATTGGAATTCCATTTCTCACCACTCCTTTTATTCATAGTACCATAGCTTTTTATATTTTCACAAAATTTGTGTACCCTTCTTTTATTCAATCAATGAAGCTATATCCAGACTAGAAAATCGATTAACTTCCTGTGTCGAGAACATCTCACTTCAAAATCTATCACTAGCTGAATCAAAAAAAGAATCTGTACACCTACTCTAGCAAAGTGAGAAGGCATGACAGATTCTTTTCTATCAACTATAAATTTTAGTTAAACCATGAAGAAATAGTATCTTTTAAATTAACAAAGAAACCTTTCACACTTTCCCAGAAACCTTTATCTTCCATAAGTGAGCCAAATTTTTCTTGGATCGTGTTACTGATATCATTTAATTGATCAGACCATTTACTAAAATCAATGTCCAACTTACTTATTTTATCCATTAAATCTACTAGCAATTGACGGTCCTTTTCACTTAAATTAATTTCAAGCTTACTTAATTGCTCTTGTACAATTTTTTCAACATCTTCACGTGTTGCTGGCTTTAATTCTGCAATTTGTTTTTTAATTTCTGTCAGTAATTCCGCTACTTTTGCATCGTCTACTCCTGCAGATTCTGCAATGGATGTTGCTACTGATAATTCTTCGTTTGCTACATCTGTACGATCAATATCCAGTGTTTCACCTGTAGTGACCTCATATGCCTTGTAAATACCTACTAACGCTGAATGCCCTGTAACGGCTTTCGGGGCAGCTACCTGTACGGATGCATCCTGAATTCCTGCTGTTAACATCGCATTGGCGTACATCTCTGAAGTTACCTGCGTAATATTAGATGGTGTGACAATTTGTATTACTAGGCCTTCTCCTGCATCTCTGCGTGTAATTTTTGCAGAAGAGTACATACGGGAGCTTGAATTACTATCTTTAATGTATTTTACTAGATCCTCACCAGACACAGTAATTTCTTCGATTTCAGGTTCTTCACTTACTTTTAATGATTTTTTGACAGATTCTTTTTCAGCCTCAGATAAATTTGCGCCATACACGACGATCGGTACGCCTAATTTTTCATCAATTGCTTTCGGAGGCGTATTATCAGATGCAAATCCTGTTGCTGGTGCCATCACTCCAAATACCAACATTGTAGCAGTTAGTATTTTAATCCATGTTTTTTTCAAATCGTGAGACCCCTTTCGCTAAAACTTCATAATTAGCAAGTATAATTTATGCCACTATACAATTATTAGTACGAAAAAAAGACGAGAAGGTTTCAAGGATGTCTCTCGTCATTTTCCTGTTGAAATGTTAATCTAGCAAGTCAAACTAATCATCCACTAAACTTCTTCAGTCCAACCATCCTGTTGTTTCACTTTACCAGCTTTCATTAATGTTCCTAAGGCACGTTTAAATGCCCCTTTACTCATATTAAACATTTCTTGAACCTCTTCAGGAGATGATTTATCACCAAATGGCATTTTACCACCCACATCCTGTATATAATTCAATATTTGTTGCGCATCATTTGAAAGACGCTCATGTTTTCTTGGTAAAAGAGAGCCATTCATCGAACCATCGTCTTTTACATCGATAATACGAACAACTACATCTTGTCCTAATCGAGGCTCTACACTTCGCTCAGATTCATGCACGAAAATACGGTAAGGAACTTCTACACCTAGTAAAAATGTGCCAATCGGTAACAAACGATATGGACGTGCTTGGATGTTTTTATTGTGCATATCTTCAAATGCACCTTCATATAGCTCCGAAATTTTTTCCTCTGTTGCTAAGCGACCAAATAAATCACCGTTACGATCTGTGCGTAATGTCATAAATAAATGATCGCCTGGTTCTGGCCACACCTCTTTTAATGCAGGTAAATCCTCTGCCTTTACTAATACTTCACGAGATGTACCAATATCCACAAAGGCACCTTCACGTTCCACTACTTTCAAGACGCGTGCCCAGCCGTATTCACCTTGTGTAAAAGCTGGAATAGCTGTTGTTGCAGCTAAATCACCACGACGGTCTGCAAATAAAAATACTTCAAGGCGGTCACCTACTGTTAGTGGCTCTGTTACCTCTGAAGCATTTAAAGGTAGTTCTTCAACTCCATTTGTTAAAATCCATTTCGATGCTTGTTGCTCTAATACCGTTAATGTAACGACTTCACCTGATTTTAATGCGTTCATATTGTCTCCCTTTCCTTCACACCATCATTTTAAAGATTGTGCTGTGTCTTAGATGCCTCTAATTTTTTCACGATGTCTGGATTTTCTTCCATTACTTGCACAAGATCTGCAATACGATCGATTGAATTCCAACTTAAATGATGTTCAATTCCCTCCACATCATCATAAATACGTTCTTCATCCACACCAATCATTCGTAAAAACTGCTCGAGCAATTCATGACGCTGCACAAGACGCTTTCCGAGCTTCTCGCCCTTAGGCGTCAATGTCAGTCCACGGTATTTTTCATAAACTAAATAACCATCTTTATCTAATTTTTGAACCATTTTTGTAACAGAAGAAGGAAGAACAGATAATGCTTCAGCAATGTCAGACACTCGCGCATATCCTTTGTTGGCAATTAATAAATATATCTGTTCGATATGGTCCTCCATACTAGGTGTTGGCATATCCTTTTCCCTCTCTTTCCTTTTCTTACTCTCTAGTTTACTACAAGCTTGGCTTAAAAGTTAACTGAAAATACATAGCCTAGAAAAACACTTCCTTTACAACTTAAATAGAGCCTCTTCTATTAAGAAGTAGGCTCTACTTTGTGTCGAGGATACTTATTTACCACATGTAACGCATGAATAATCTCTTTGTTAATGCGCTCAATGTTTCCAGGAGTATTCATTTCTTTAAATGCCTCATCTCTAGCTTCCATAGATGTAACATACTTACTTGGCAATGCATTTAGTGTAAGTGCCACCGTGTCGAATTCACAGATTTCGCATTTACAAAATGTTTGATATTCTGGTCCTCGTAGTAAAAAGCTTACTAAACCACGCACAATTTCTTCTGTAACATTTACTAAAATAGGATCTGACATATTCAAACTTTCGCCTCATTTATATTTAATTGTTACATTACTCCTGAAACTATAATAGCCTTAAAAAAAGTCTTTTTCAAGAATCACAAGTAGCATCTATTCGCATAAAATCCATCATGGCAAAGCAAGATTAATTTCCTACCTTTTCAGATCGTTCTACACCTTACTTACTACTTTTTTGCTCTAATTAGTCTTAATGAATTAAACACAACTAATAGTGTTGCACCCATATCCGCAAAAATTGCTATCCATAATGTTAACCATCCTGGTATGACAAGCAGCAATGCAATTAACTTTAAGACTAGGGCAAATATAATATTCTCTTTAATGATACGTAATGTTTTTCTGCTCAAGCCAATAGTGTAAGGAAGCTTTGTTAAATCATCACCCATTAAGGCAATATCTGCCGTCTCAAGAGCTGCATCTGTTCCTGCTCCACCCATGGCAATTCCTACGTTAGCAGTGGCTAATGCTGGTGCATCGTTTACACCATCTCCAACCATCGCTACAGCACCAAATTGTGCACGTAAATCCTTAATCGCCATTAATTTTTCTTCTGGTAATAAACCAGCGCGCACATCTGTCATCTTTAATGAAGTAGCAATAGCTTGCGCAGTAGGCTCTGCATCCCCTGTTAACATCACCATATGTTTTACTTTTAAGGCATGTAATTTTTTCAATACGTCCTTGCTTTCATGACGTAATTGATCAGCAATTGCAATCAGTCCAATAAGTTGATTATTCGAAACAGCTGCTACTACTGTTTTACCCTGTTCTTGTAGATTCTTAACCTGACTTTCTATATTTTTATCTACAGAAGTTAATGTAGTAGCCCATTTCATGCTACCTACATTAATAATCTGATTATCAACGGTAGCATAGGCACCTTTGCCTGTTACTGACTGGAAATCTGTTGGCAATAACTCAGGTAAGTTTTTATCGTGCAGTCTATTTAAAATAGCTTTGGCTAAAGGGTGCTGTGACTGTTTTTCTACCGCTGACACTAGTTGCAACACATAGTCTTCTGACCAATTCTCAGCTGTTACGATATCTGTTACTGCAGGCTGCCCTTTCGTTAATGTACCTGTTTTATCAAAGGCAACAGCTTCAATGTGTCCTAACTGCTCTAAATGTACACCACCTTTAATCAGTACACCCTGCCTTGCCGCATTACCAATGGCTGTAACAATGGCAACTGGTGTAGAGACAACAAGCGCACAAGGACATCCTACCACTAAAACAGCTAGACCTTGGTAAATCCAATGCTGCCAATCGCCTACTAGTAAAGGTGGAATAACAGCTACTAAAAAAGCAATAATCATAATGGCTGGTGTGTAATATTTTGCAAAGCGATCTACAAATTGCTGAGAAGGTGCTTTTTCTGCTTGTGCCTCTTCCACTAGATGAATTATTTTAGCAATGGTAGTATCTTCTACTCGCTTTGTCACACGTACCTCAAGAGCACCCTCTTCGTTTAACGTCCCAGCAAATACTTCATCATTTACAGTTTTATTAACGGGAATCGACTCACCTGTAATAGCTGCCTGATTAACCGCAGACAATCCACTAATGACTATGCCATCCATCGCAATCTTTTGCCCAGGCTTTACAATCAAAATATCACCTATTTCAATGTCTTCAGTAGGTAGCTCAAGCTCATGGAAGTGTTCACCGTGGGCTCTTTTGATAAGCGCTGTTGGCGGTGCTATATCCATTAATTGACGAATAGATTGACGTGCTTTATCCATTGAATACGCTTCAAGTGCCTCACTTACAGCAAATAAAAATACGACCACTGCCGCTTCTTCCCATTCACCGATAATAGCAGCTCCTATAATGGCGATTGTCATAAGCGTCTTCATATCAAATTCAAAACGAGCCAGGTTTCGGAAGCCGATTTTAAAAATACCTACTCCACCCACAAGGATAGCTATAATGAACATGGCAATCGGTAGCGGGTTCGATTCCCCACGCATACCAGCAAATAGATAGCCTAGAATGACAAAAAGCAATGATATTCCTGCTAGAACATTTTCCTTTTTACGGTAAAAGGGTGTAGTATTTTCAAGTGCTTTTGCTGCTGATTTCGTAACCTTAATGCCATCAAAGGCACCTGCTTCTTCAATTTGGTCTACACTAATAGCACCGATTACTGTAATTTTAGAAGCACCAAAATTGACTTGTGCATCCTGTACTTCTGGGATAGACTTCACATTTTTCTCAAACTTTGCAGCACAACTAGCACAGGATAAATTTTGTAGTCTGTATTCTTGTTTAATTGGCGTCGCTGCCATTCGCAATCCCCTCTTTCGCATGTTCGTAGGCAATTGTTACAATTTGATATACATGCTCATCCGCTAAAGAGTAATACATTTGCTTACCTTTACGGTGTGATATCGCTAAATTATTATCTTTTAAATATCGTAAATGATGTGATGCTGTAGCAACTGAAGAACCAATAATAGTCGCAACATCACAAACACATAGTTCATCTTCCACCGTTAAAGCATAGGCAATTTTAAGTCTAGTTTCATCGGATAACGCCTTTAAAAATTTGGCTACACCTGATAAATCGGGCATTTGTTGTTGCACCTTTGTGACCGCTTCTTCATGTACATGCGTCACCTCACATATTTCTTTTGGCATTTTCTCACCTCATTCAAATATTCGTTTGATTGTATTCAATGTAACATATTATTCCATCATATTCAAACGAATATTTGAATGTTAGGATGTATATCCTTAAATAAAAAAAGTTAGCGTACTGAATTATGTACGCCAACCTTTTATTACTTCGCTTTTAATTGTAATGTTTTTCCTTTTATCTCTTCCTGTTTGATAAATGTTTGATGGTAATCACCATTTGCCCAATCCAGTACCTGATCTTGATACCAATCAGACTTTACGTGCCCACTTTGACCAGGACCAACAATATGATAGGCTGAGCTTAAATCACCTACATCCACCACAAAACGCCAAGATGCACCGTGATCTACATTACCAGCTAAATCATTATCTGCTGCTTGTACGGTAACTTTCGATCCACCAATTGGAACCTTTTTAGCGTTAAAATAGGCTGCAAGAATAGGTGATGCACTTCCTAATGTATGATCAAAAGTAAGCTGATGGTAATCACCCCATTGCCATTTTGAGGCATTTTTACCGAATTGATCTTCTAATTGTGCAATTGTTAGTTCAAATGCCTTGTATACTGTTTCATCAATGCCACCCTGCTCCTCAATCCAAATACTTTTCTCTCCAGCATATGCCGTACGTAAGAGCTGGTCTGTAATATTAAACTTCCCATACATAATGCCATACATATCTTCAGGCATTTGATCTTTAAACAAAACCTCCTGTAACTTAATCATTAATGTATGGAACACAAGTGGTGCACCTGATTCCTTTGCGTCCACCATATCCCAATTCTCTAGCATGGCAATAATCTCGGCGTACTTCCCATCCTGATCTTTCTCTTTTATCGACGTTAATAAATCAGACAGAAATTCTCTTGCATAAAGATTGTGCTGATCCATTTGCAAAGCCATCATATCTTCTACTGTAATCGCATCATTTGCCTCTAGCACTTCTTTAATTCTCTCGAAACGATAAGGTTGTGCCCAGAAATCGGTTATGTGATAAGGATAGTCCTCTCCTATTACTTGGTTATTCGCCGTGGCAATAAAACCTTCTTTTGGATTTACTAGAGTCGGTAATTCATCCCATGGGATAAAGCCCTCCCAGCCATAGTCACTCGAATCGCCTGGAACTGGTAATTGACCTTCACCTTGCTTACGAATTGGTATTTGACCATTGGCTTTATAGGCAATCGTACCGTCCTTTGATGCAAAAACAAAATTTTGTGCTGGTGCCTTAAAGTCTTCTAATGCTTTTTCAAAGTCATCCCAAGTTTTTGCCTTATTAAAACCAAGCACTGCTCTCAGTTCAGCTGTAGGTTGTAGTGCTGTCCATTGCATCGAAAATTGTGCTGTTGGCTCCGTATCTTTGAAAGCCAAATCTGTCATTATAGGGCCATGACGTGTAACAACGACTTCAAAATCTACTGTTTCCCCATCTTTCACTTTAATCGACTCATCCCGCACCTCTGCTTGCTCCCACTGACCATCGTATCGGAATTGTGTTGGATTATCCGGATTGGGTATTTCAATATATAAATCCTGTACATCCGGACCCACATTTGTTACACCCCAAGCAATTTCATCATTATGGCCTAAAATAATACCTGGAATCCCTGCAAAGATAACACCACTAACGTTTTGTTGTGGTGATTGCAGATGCATTTGATACCAAATAGAAGGGGTACTTAACCCTAAATGTGGATCATCTGCCAAAATAGGCATTCCTGATTTCGTTTTATCACCAGAAACAACCCAGTTATTACTCCCGTTAAATTCGTTTGGTAGCATTTCCGCACTGAATTGCCCAGCCACAGCAACAGGATTTTGGATATTGGCCTCGATTATCGACGAAGCGTTTTCTGGATATTTAATAAATAATTCTTTTGCCTTTTCTTCATTAAAGTTTTGTAATGCCCAATGACGAAAAGCTAATGTATTCCAATTTCCACCCAAATCATAGGCCATATATTTACCAATTGTTAAGGAATCAACAACTGTCCACTCCTCTGGCTCATAGCCTAACAAAGCGAATTCGTAACTTAGTGTATTGTTTTCCTTTGCCTGTGCAATAAAAGCATTTACCCCTTCAGCATACCATTCAAGTACTTGCTTACTTTCTTCATCATAGGCAGCTAATGATTTCTCCGCCGCATCTCGTAAGCTAAATGTACGGAAGTGTTTGTCTGTATTAATGGTTGCTTCTCCAATAATTTCAGATAATCGACCACTTGCCTGTCTTCGCGCCAAGTCCATTTGAAAAAGTCTATCCTGCGCTTGGACATAACCTTGCGCACGATACAAATCGGCATCTGTCTTGGCCAAAATATGCGGAACCCCTTTTTCATCTCTCGTCACTGTCACATCCTGATCCAGAATCGTAACAGCCAACTCACCATCAATCACTGGCTTGGATTTATTCATAAACCATGTAAACCCAATAAAAGCCACGATAGCCAAAGCAGCTATTACACCAGCAATGACAATGAGCCACTTTTTCCATTTAAACTTTCTCATTCCCATTTACCCCCTCTTTGCACTATATTCCCGTACTACCTTCCCAAACCCGTTTCGTCACGCAAATTTTTAGCGAAATTTCTTATTTTATGTATATAAAATTGTCTTTAAATACAAAATTTTATATTTATTCGCTATTAGAATAGTATAAACAATAGGAATTATGAAGGCTACTGAGTAATGTTAAAAATTCGTATGTTCATAGAGATATTACGATTCTATAAGGGCGGATTTTCTTGCAATCTAATTAATTTTGTCCCTTTTTGGAGCAGGAACTTGCTTGGTTGGAGCACTTCTTCCTCATTTTGGAGCGGGGGCTCGCTTGATTGGAGCGCTTCTCCCTCTCTTTGGAGCAGGGGCTCGCTTGATTGGAGCGCTTCTTCCTCTCTTTGGAGCGGATTCTCTCTTGATTGGAGCGCTCCTTCCTTTCTTTGGAGCGAATTCTCTCGTGGTTGGAGCGCTTCTTCCTTTCTTTGGAGCGAATTCTCACTTAGTTGGAGCGCTTCTTCCTCTCTTTGGAGCGGATTCTCTCTTGATTGGAGCACTTCTTCCTCTCTTTGGAGCGGATTCTCTCTTGATTGGAGCGCTTCTTCCTCTCTTTGGAGCGGATTCTCTCGTGGTTGGAGCGCTTCTTCCTCACTTTAGAGCGGGGGCTCGCTTAGTTGGAGCACTTCTTCCTCTCTTTGGAGCGGATTCTCTCGTGGTTGGAGCGCTTCTTCCTCTCTTTAGAGCGGCCTCTTCGTTTTTCAAAAAACCCCAATTTCAAAAGTCACCCTTATTAATTTTCAAAAACAAAAAATCGTATTTTCATTTAGAAAATACGATTTCAGTACTAGCCTTGTAATTGCAATTCAATCGGACAATGATCACTGCCCATGATGTGTGGGTGAATTGTTGCGCTTTCAATTTGATCCTTCAATTGATTTGATACAACAAAGTAATCAATACGCCACCCGATATTGCGTTCACGCACTTTATTCATATAGGACCACCATGTGTAGTGGTCCGTTTCCTCGGGATGCTTGTATCTAAAAGAATCTACAAAACCGCTTTCCAATAACGCCGAGAATTTCGCACGCTCTTCGTATGTAAAGCCTGAATTTCCAATATTCGATTTTGCATTTTTTAAATCAATTTCCATGTGAGCAACATTTAGATCACCACAATAAACCACAGGCTTCTGGCTATTTAGCTCTTGTAGATAGCTAGCTAAACGATCCTCCCACTGTAAACGTAGTGGTAATCTCGCTAAATCACGCTGTGCATTTGGTGTATAAACATTCACTAAATAGAAATTCTTATATTCGAGTGTTATGATTCTGCCTTCATCCTGAGAATCTTCATCGCCCACTCCATACTTAACAGACAACGGTGTGTGCTTAGTGAAGATGGCCGTTCCTGAATACCCCTTTTTCTGGGCATAGTTCCAATACTGCTCATAACCTTCGAGGGACAGCTCTACTTGTCCAGCTTGACATTTTGTTTCTTGGATACAAAAGAAATCAGCATCTATTTGATGAAAGAATTCTAAAAAACCTTTACCCAGACATGCTCGTATTCCATTGACATTCCATGATATAAATTTCATTTTATCCACACTCCTAAAAAAACGCCCCTCGGCTTATGCGAAGGGCATCCTATTATAGATCGTCACCAACAATTTTGACTTCCGTCTCTAATTCAATGCCAAATTTTTCTTTCACTACACGTTGAACCATTTGGATTGTCTCAATATAGTCTGAAGCTGTAGCATTTCCTTTGTTGACAATAAACCCTGCATGCTTGGTAGAGACTTCTGCATCACCAACACCTTTGCCTTGTAAACCACTATCTTGAATAAGTTTTCCAGCAAAATGACCTGGTGGGCGTTTAAAAACACTTCCAGCAGACGGATATTCTAAAGGCTGTTTCGATTCGCGTTGGAAGGTTAAATCAGCAATCTTCGCATCAATTTCCTCCTGCACGCCTACTGCTAATTGAAAATCAGAGGACAACACATAATAACCTTTTTTGGCAATAATGCTTTGACGGTATCCAAGCTCAAGCTCTTCTTTACCTAATGTTAAAATGTCTCCTTCTCTTGTTAACACCTTTGATGAAACAATAATATCTTTAATCTCGCCGCCATAAGCACCTGCGTTCATAGCCATTGCGCCACCAATTGACCCTGGAATACCACATGCAAATTCAAAACCGGTTAAAGAAGCTTGCGCTGATAGTTTTGATGCATCTTTGATCAGTGCACCACTTTGTGCATAAACATGCTCACCATTAATCCGAATCTCATTTAAGCGTGAAAATGTTACAACGATTCCTCTATGACCGCCATCTCGAACAACCATATTAGAGCCGTTACCTAACATTAATAAAGGAATATTATTTATATATGCATAGCGAATAACGGATGCTGCCTCTTCTTCTGTTTCAGGAAGAACAAAAACATCTGCTTTGCCACCTAATTTTGTCATTGTGTATTGCTGTAATGATTCATCTAACTTAATATTGGCAGGATTAATACTTTTTGCTAAATCCGTCGCCCATTGTTCTTTTGTCATGAGAGCTAATTCCTTTCTAACGTCCTTCTTACTCTACACCAGTATGGATTTAGAACCCCAATTTGACAAGTGAAATGAAGGGTATTTTTATCTCATATTATAAGACAGGTAAGACCTGTGCAGAGATGATGAATATTATAAAGAAAATTGACAGTCATTCCAAGTGTCGTTTTTAGCACACTATTTAGTTGAATTACCTAGTAAAATAATCCATTCACCTTAGAGCCAGCTACTTGCCCATGTTTCAATATTACGGATAGCACCTTCAAGTGCTCGACCTTTATCTGTTAATGAATACTCAACACGCACTGGCACTTCAGAATATACTTTACGTTCAACAAGCCCCTCTTTTTCAAGCTCCTTTAAACGTTCTGATAATAAACGTCCACTGACAGGTAATGCAGATTCGATTTCATTAAAGCGCTGTGGTCCATCTAGTAATTGATATAATATTAACCCCGTCCATCGTTTTCCGATTAAATCCATTGCTTTAGCTAAACGAGGACACAAAGTTGTCTCATTCATAATTTTTCACCTCTATGTAACTATTGTAACGATTATTGCAGTAAATGTAAATTTGAAGTAACTTATTTACGTAAAATAATCTATTAACTTTTATATATTTAATTACAAAAAGTAACTTTAAATTTCAATTATGGACCTAACTATCAAAGAAACAAAAAAATGTCTTAGCTTAAACGACATCATAATAAAATGCACATATTTCCAATAATATGCCTATTTCATTTTAAATATGTTTTGTTTCATGTTCACAGATTACACTTTTATAGAGGGAAATACTTCCACAATTATGAAAAACTCATTGAATATGCAATTTGTTTACTTTATCATTCGTTGTAGAATGCTGTTTAGGGGGTTTTCAAATGAAAAAATATACTATTGATTTCAGTCATTCAACGATCGGCTTTTCTGTACGACATATGATGATTTCTCGTATTCACGGTACATTTGAATCGTACAGCGGTGAAATAGTTGCAGCCAATATCGAACAAATGCAGGATGCAAACATTTCGATTACCATTATAGTGGCTAGTGTCTCCACCAAGAATCATGATCGTGATGTCCACCTTGTGTCTCCTGACTTTTTTGATGCAGACGTCTATCCAAAAATAGTATTTACCTCTACATATATTGATAAACTAGATGATAAAAATTTTGCGATTCATGGTGATTTAACCATCAAAAACATAACAAGGCCTATCGTATTTACAACAGTATATACAGGAAAAGGTGTGAATCCATGGGCACAAGAAGTTTTTGGCTTCCAAGCCAAAGCACAAATTAATCGCCGTGATTTTAATTTAGTCTATAATACGATTTTAGAATCAGGTGGTGTATTAATTAGCGACGAAATAGACGTACTAGTAGATCTTGAATTAAATCCTCTTTAAGTGTAGTTTCTATCTCAAAGGAAAGGGGGAATTTATTTGTTTTGGTTTGATAATCAATTTTTATTTGGTTCCGCTTTTATTACCATCATCTTCTTTATTGTTTTTGGCAGCATAGCCTTTATAATTGTGAACGGCATTATCACATGGTCTAAAAATAACCGTTCCCCAATTTTAACTGTACCCACTAAGGTTGTGACTAAGCGTACGAATATACGTGGGGGATCTAATAATTCTGGGGCATCTACGTCCTATTATGTTACGTTTGAAGAACTAAACGGAGAGCGGCATGAACTAAAGATGAATGGCTACGATTATGGTCAGCTTGTAGAAGGTGATTTTGGCATTTTAACCTATCAAGGTACACGGTATCATTCATTCAACAGACATAAAAAGGAGAGTATCGATTGAATCGTACTCTCCTTTCATATACCTTTATTTAATTAAATATTTAGCAAATCCAGCTTCTGTATCTTCTAAATATTCAATGCCACTACCTGCTGGAATGAACTTTTGCGCATCTTTCGCAGATAAGTAAATAACCTTTGTATTGGCTGGGAACGGTACAAATGACCAGTTATTATCCGCAGCAGGGTTAATTGTTTTATTCGTCATAATATAATCAACAACAGCTTGACGATTTTCATAAGCATAGTTAGTTATATTTGAGCCATCTGCATTTTTAAATGTCGCACCATATGATCCACCAACTCGGTAATTGTTTGTGATGATGATGAATTCTTGTTTTAAATCGATCGGTTTACCATTATACTGTACATTCTTAATACGATTTGCCTTTTCATCAGTAAGATTACCACGTCGGTCATATTTTGCTGGCGATGTGACATCAATTTGATATGTTAAGCCATCTAACACATCAAAATTATAAGAACGCGCTTCTGCATCAATAATATTTTGTTCTTCTGTTTTAGTCGGATCAATCGTTGCAAAAATACCTGCAGCCATCTCTAGCCATTCAATCGCTTGAGCACCTGTTACTTTAATTGTTGCAACAGTATTGTCGTAATGATAAATGTCCGCCATATTTTTGATGGCAAGTGGTCCCACAGGAATATTTGTATAATCTAATGGATTATTACGAGAGCCTGCTTTGAAAGGTGCGCCAGCTGAAAGAATTGGTGTCTTTTCATCAGCAGTGCCCTTTAACTCTTGTTCGATAAACCATTTTTGAGCTTGTGTTACGATTTGAATAGATGGATCATCTTGCACCATTGAAAAATAACTGTGGATTGGAGCAGTTGTTTCTCCAACAGGCTGACGGATATACGTTAATGTGCCATCATGTGCCTCTTTAATAGCCTCTAAAACTGTTGTGGATGGTTGTAAACCTTCTTGCTTGATGGATTGCAATGAACCTTTACCATCTACCACTACCCACTCTAATCCTTGCTGTTCCAGTTTTAAATCAATTACACCAAGATGACTACCATAGCTACCTGCCATAACAGTAGGCACACCATGAATTGTACCCTTTTCTTGATCGACATCTTTCAAATCCTTATAATCACCAGGGAATGTTAAATGAGAGTGCCCTGTAATTAAAGCATCAATGCCTTCGATTTCTGCTAGTTGGTAACCAACATTTTCAGCACCCTTCACATAAGTATCTTCACCGATACCTGAATGTGACAGAACGACAATCACGTCTGCTCCAGCCTTCTGCATTTCTGGTACTACCTCTTTCACTGCTTCGACTGGCTCTTGCATTTCAACTTTACCTGCTAAATGAATGGCATCCCATTCAACAATTTTCGTTGGTACAATCCCTGTTACCCCAACTTTAAGTGTATGCTTTTTACCAGTGCTATCGACCACTTCTTTATCAAGAATGACATAAGGTGTAAACATACGTTCTTTTGTTTTTGCATCATAAGTATTAGCATTTACGACAGGATATTTTGCATCATTTAATACTTCATCTAAAAAGTCTAGACCATAGTTAAATTCATGGTTTCCTAAAGTTCCACCATCATATTTCAATGCGTTAAGTGCTGCAATAGCTGGATGAACTTCACCAGGCTTCAATACACTTTCTAATGCTTTATAAGAGCCAAGTGGTGTACCCTGAATTAAATCTCCATTATCGAATAGTAATGTGTTTGGATTTTTAGCGCGTGCTTGCTCAATTAATGTCGCTGTATTAGCCAAACCAACCTCAGATGATGGAGCATCTAAATAGTAATTGTAATTAGCTAAATTGGTATGAATATCTGTTGTTCCTAAAATTTGAAGATCTACTGATACACCAGTTGAAGGTGCTTTGTATTCTGCTACAAAGCGTTCCACAATACTCTTCATTTGTTCCTGTGTCACATAGTCACGAGGGCGAATAGTATTATCCTCAAATGCTTGCAAAATATTTGCTGCAACAGCATTCGCTAAATCTTGTTTATATGCCTCTGCAATTTGATCTGCATCCTTAAATTGCTCTAAAACAGTTAGGGAAGCGTTTTCACTAACTAGTCCACGAGCAGAGATTACAAATGCTTGTTGACGTGTTAATTTATCAGCTGGACCAAATGTAGTTGCTGTTTTACCTTTAATAAGTTTTAATTGAACAGCTTTTTCTACATAAGGTGCTAAATCCTTAGAGACATCGGTAAAAGCAAGAGAAGAGCCGTCACCTATCTCTACATCTAAGCTTTCTACTAATTCTTTTACATAGTCTGCGCGTGTTACATCATTAGAAGCAGCCTCAGCAGAAACTCCAAATGGTATAAACGCGAAAAGGACTAGTAACACCGCCAAGAAATTAGTTATTAATTTCTTATTCATACAACAACCTCCTTAATAATCTAGTATTTTCCTACAAATCCTATTATATTAAAACCATTCTAATTTTTACTGAATAAATAGTCCTAATTATATGTATTTTTAAAAGAATGGATAATCACTTTCCCTCTAAATCATAAATTGTTATCATTTTTTAATTCTCTATCAAATAGGATGTTAGTAAATGTAAATTCTAAATAATTAGTTAATGTCAATATGTCCGACCTCCATACCACACCATACATCTGTTGACAAAATAAAAAAAGTCCTCCCAAAATTGAGAGGACTTTTATTAAAAAATATTTTTTATGCATTCACAGTTTGAAGTGATTGAGCTACTTTTTTCACTTCTTCTAGGCCATTTGCAATAATTTCTTGTGCTTTATCTGGTGAAGCATTGTGACCTTCAATAATCACTTCTTCGATAATTTCCATACCGAATACGCCACCTACTACGTTTTTAATATAGTTTACTGACATTTCCATTGGTTGAGCTTCTGGTGATGAATAGTAGCCACCACGAGCATTTAAAATAATCGCTTTTTTGTCAGTCATTAAGCTAATTAATTGACCATTTTCACCATATTTGAATGTGAATCCTGCTTGGTATACGTAGTCAATAAATGTTTGTAGAGGGGCTGGAATTGTTAAGTTCCATAGTGGGAATGCAAATACAACTAAATCAGCTGCAGTTAATGCATCCATTGTTTTTTGTTTTGCAGCTAATAGACGTGATTCGATGTCTGTTAACTCTCCACCATTTTGTACTTTACCAAATGCATTGAAAAGGTCTTGTCCAAAATAAGGCATATCTTCTGCGAATACGTCAAAAGTTGTCACGTTAGCACCTTGTACATTTTCCATGAAAGTATCATACATTTTTGTTGAAATACCGTCTGGACGGTTGTTCGCTTTTACTACTAAAACGTTCATTATATAAAATCTCCCTTAAATTTCAGAATCTAATATCTCGAATTCAAGATATGTGTTTATCTTAAAAAATTTCATCTAAAATGTCAATGTTACTTACCTCAGACTTTTGACTGAAATATTATGTTAAAATCCTTTCGTCTACCAAACAAGAGGAGTTTAAAGCTTTACTCCTCTCTAGTAAACTAAAATTTACAGTTATCGTCTGTGCAAATACCCGCATCACCTGAACCAGCCATCTTTAGCGTTGGTTGTAGGCCCTCTTCCTCAGCAACTTTACGCAGTGTATCTTCAAATACCTCCTGTGGTTGCGCACCTGAAATACCATACTTACGGTTTAAGACAAAGAACGGTACTCCTCGAACACCAAGCTGTAGACCTTCTTGAATATCCGATTCTACTTCGTTTTTATAAACATCCTCTGCAAGAACCTTTGCAACCTCATCACGCTGTAGCCCTACTTGTTCAGCTATCTCTAATAAAACATCGTCTTGGCCGATACGCTTTCCTTCAATAAAATGACTGTGTAAAAGTGACTCTACAAGTGCTGTAACATCTCCCTGTTGTTCAGCCCATTTTACAAGACGGTGTGCTTTTAACGTATTCTCTTCCATCAAATTGCTAAAGTCGTAGTTTAAGCCTACTTCTTTTGCACGTTCTGTTACACCCATTGTCATTTCCTTTGCCTTCTCTAATGACATTCCGTATTTCTTTGCCAATGATTCATAGACAGTACTATGCGAATCTACTGGAGTCGTTGGATCTAGTTGGTAGCTTTTATAGACAAGCTCTACCTGCCCCGCATAGCCAGTATCCTCAATCGCTTTCTCTAATTGTTTTTTTCCAATATAACAAAATGGGCATACATAGTCAGACCAAATTTCAATTTTCATTACCTGCTCACTCCTTTTGCTACATTGTAGCGATAGTTGAAATCACAAGGCAATTTTAATGCCTCACTGCATAATTTTTCAAGTTCTTCTACATACTGAACATAAAAACTATGTGAGGTTTCTATATGACACAATCTCTTTGGCTTGCTACAACTGAGTCAGTTTCGTTATCTTCCCTTACTTCCTCAACAACATGCGATGTATGTATAATCGGTGGTGGCTTAACTGGTTTATATACCGCCTATACTTTAGCAAAAGCAGGTGTGGATGTAGTTCTGCTTGAAGCAAATACCCATTTTGGTCATGGTACGACAGGGCATTCAACAGGAAAATTAACAGCCCAGCATAGCATTGTCTATGCAAATCTTTTAGAAAAACTATCTGTAGAAGAGGCACAGCTTTATTATCAACTCAATCAACAAGCCATTGATAAAGCTAGACAATTACTTCCACCAGACAGCGTTCGATCGGTGGATTCACTATTATACTGTCAAACAAAAGAAGGCTATGCACAATTATTAAAAGAATGGAATGCCTATAAGGTTTTAAATATTAAGTCTAACCTTACCTCTGACACGGAGCTACCATTCCCTATTACAAAAGCATTATGTATGTCACAACAAGCTCAAATAAATCCTGTTGAGGTAAGTAATTTCCTCGCTAAAGAGGCACAGAAGATGGGAGCAAAACTTTATACAAATACGCGTGTTCAGCAATTAAACATACCACAAAATAACTTACATACCGAAAAAAATATGTCGGTTCAATATAATAAGCTTATTTTGTGTTCACATTATCCCATTGAAGCATTTAAAGGACTCAAACTTTTTAAATTATCCAATAGTCGCTCCTATATGGTTGCCAGTAAAACCTCTGAGACCATGCAAGGTCAATATCTATCAGTTGATTTTCCTTCTCGTTCGATACGGACTGCTACGATTAATCAGGAAAATTATTTAGTATTGGGAGGGGCAAATCACATCGCTGGGAAAACCGTTCATACCGAGCCTTATTATGAGGCCATTTCCAATGAAATGAAGGAGCATTTTGAACAACAGCCACTTTATCGCTGGTCAGCCCAGGATATAGAAACACCGGATATTGTCCCTTATGTTGGAAGGATTACAAACTCCTTACCTAACGTACTCATTGCCACTGGCTACCGTAAATGGGGAATCTCCAATTCCTTTGTCGCTGGTGATATCTTATCCTCTCTTTTAACTGGCGCAAAGATTGAGGATGGTGCCCTAGCTCTCTATTCACCATCCCGTACAAAATTCGGTGCCCAATTCATGCAAATGCTAAAAGTAGGAGGCTTTGTGGCAAAGGAATATATAGCGGGTTATATGAAGAATGCCTCAGCTCCAACCTGTACTCATTTAGGCTGTAAAACGAAATGGAATGAAGCTGATGAAACATGGGATTGTCCTTGTCATGGTTCCCGCTTTAATGCTAAAGGTGAAGTGCTTGAAGGCCCTGCCGTACAACCATTAAAACTCGATTAAAAAAGAGGCTGGGACAGAACTCGATTATATTGAAAAACAATAAAAATTGATAATAGCTTTTTCACTTTAAGAAGTTAAATATGCCTTCCTAAATCAAAAAAATGTTAGACCAATTATATCTTGGTCTAACATTTTTTCTTTTTGTCCCAGCCTCTTTCTTACGATTAGTCAACTTTATTTAATGAATAATTTATTTTTTTATGAGTGTGAAGTGGTGAGGGATATCCCTCATCA
>NZ_JBHERJ010000099.1:0-5439 GCF_043359455.1 Lysinibacillus sp. PWR01
TTCTATGTTGTTGAAAAAAGATCATGTTACTAACAAAAAAACCTTTTAGCAAGGTGAGGGGTTGATTTCCGTTCCGCCAGCGTCCTTTCCAGGGGGCGTCCGATGAGCCGCTTCACTCACTTACGTTCGCTCCAGAGTCTCCTCTGTGACGCTCACTCAATCCCCTAGGAGTGACGCTGGCTCCACTCCAATCAACCATTCTGCAAAGTGGCTTTACTTTTTTCATAGTAGCATAGCGATTAAATCGCCTATTATCTATATTCTTAGAGGGGATAAACTCTTATTTTCAATGTGGAGAAGTGATGCGTGACAACACCTCTTCATAAAGAGTAATGAACACCTTCACTTTATCTGAAAACCTTTGCTAAAAAGTTAGATATTTATGGGTTGGAGTGGAGGGCTACTTGACTCCCTTGGGATAGCGAGACAGGCAAAGCTCTAAACGAAGTGCTAGCGGAGGAAGTGATTCGGCGCTCGCCCACAGGAAAGCAAGTAGCCTGCAATGGAAATTCATTTTCACTTTTCACAAAAATTCTATTGATTGATTTGTTTTTCAATACTATGTTAAGAGGCTGGGACAAAAGTGTTTCAGCCCATAAAAAATACCGAACTATCCACTAAAACGCATACGAAGTGTTTCGGAATAGTTCGGTTTTTCTAGTTATCATGTTTGTTAAAGATTATTCGTCTTTATGAAGGTCTCAGTTAGTTGTGTCCCAGCCTTTTTCTCATTATCGATTTATCCAATAAAAAGCGCCTGGGCAAACTAACGTTTCCTTTGTACGTTTTGGATCTTTTAATGTCACGCCAAATGGCCCTTCTTTGACATGACCGAGTGTCATGGCTACTGCGCTCTCTTCCTTATAGAAATCTAAACGCATATTCGGTAGCTGTAGTGACATATACTGCTCATATTGCACAGGCTCTGGTAGCTGCAACGCCTGTTGCCACAGCTGAACGGTTGCCTGCATGTCCTTGACATAGAATTGGATGGATTCCATCGTTATAGCCTGTTTTACATCAATGGCACCACTTGCCTTTAGTTGAGCCAAACGCTCTTCATCTTCCTCCGCCCATTCAATCAAAAATGGAAAATCGATTGGAAGATCTGGCTTGCCAAAATGCAGTAGCTTCCATTCTACAACAGTGCCATCTGGTCTTGTTCGGCTACATGCATCTGGCCCATATACTTCATAGCCCAATGCTCGCAAGCGCCGACCCGCTTCCTCAATATTTTTTGTGCGCAGGGCAATTCGAGAAAATCCCTGGCGCTCTTGATCACGTTTAAACGTATAATGTAGGGAATAAGGGTATTGTGCCGCTTGCTCAAATAAATCACGATCATAGATAGCAATTTGTTCAATATAGCTTAAGCCAAAGTAGCTTAACGTATTATAAGTCCCCCACATCGTGTGCTGCCCACCATTCACTGTATGGACATTTCGTTTATTGAAGAAAACCTTTATATTTTCTGGTGATTCCACTTGATGAACCAGATGATCAAAATATAAAGTCATGGCCATTCCCCTTTCTTTCCCCATTACCTTTACCTGTATGTTTGATTGGTTTAAAATTTACTCAAGAAAAGGAGTTACTAGTAGGATATGAAAAAAAGTTTCGTTTACCTACAAACTCCGTTCACTAATTTCATAAAGAGGTGATTTGAATGACAGATTTAGTAGCTGCTTTTAAATTAGCATTAGGTAATTATCCTACAGGCGTAACAGTTGTCACGACATGTCATGACACAAAACCTATTGGCTTAACCGTCAATTCCTTTGCATCTGTTTCAATCGACCCGCTCCTTATTTTGTGGTCACTCGATAAAAAATCTCAGCTCCATCCTTATTTTACGGCTGCGCCAAATTTTGCGGTCAATATTTTAGCGAGTGATCAAGAACATTTATGTACACTATTTGCAAGTAAAATCCCTGATCGCTTTGCACAAGCACAGTGGTCAACTTCCTCTTTTGGACTACCGATTTTACATGATACAGCAGCTAATTTACAATGTAAAACGTTTCAGCAAATTGATGCTGGCGACCATACCATTTTTATTGGGCAGGTGATAGACATTACAAATGCTCAAAAAGAGCCTTTACTTTATCATCGCCGTCATATCGGTCCTATACCAAAAAGCTTTTATAGCTAGCCTTTACACAAAAAAAGGGCCACTTGTAAGCAAAGGAAATCCTTCATGCTTATAGGTGGCCGTTTGACATAAGTTCTACTGAAATCATTGTTATTTTTTCTGCGGAAATCTCTGCTTTTCAAGCCTATTAATTTGCACAATCACACCATCTTGAATCGTAATATGCACTTCACCAAATTCAAGATTTTGAATCGCCTTCGCAATTGCCTCTAATTTCTTATCATCTACTTTTACCGACTGAGCCATACGATACACCCCTTCTCTTTTATCCTTATTGATCATAAAGAGGCCAACGCATCAAACTGATTGATAGCCCCTCCTATCTCTCAGACACCATCTGTTGGATTTGGCACCTGTTTTTCGGTTGCCGAGGCTTCATTGGGCCAAGTCCCTCCACCTCTCTTGATAAGAGTACTGCGTTTCTTGAAAATAATTCTATAATTCTGCTATAGGAATGTCAATACAAAATATTAGAAAACCTAGTTGAATACTATGCAATGTAAGAATTTTATAGACTATTCACACATAATCCTACCGTATTGTATGCTATGTCAATATATCTAACCACAGAAGCAAAGAAAAAAACTGCACAGAAATATAGCCTCTGCACAGTTCTTGATTTTATTGTTCTTGTAAACAGGCCATTAATGCTTGTGCGGTCTGTTGCTTCCCCATCACCTTGATTGGTTGGCCTTCAGCAGGCACGATCCAATGAGGCTCATCCCCTCCGTATAAAGACTGGGAGCTATTTGCTACCATAAATTGAGCATTGGCTGTTTCCATACGCAGTCTTGCGCGAGCTAGCAAGAACTCCTCATCATCCGTCGCTTCGAGCTTAAAGCCTACTAATGTTACCTTTGGTTGCCAACCCTTGATTTGTCCTAACACTTTTGGCGCCTTTTTAAAATGAATAATAGGTGGTTCGTCGGAAGGCATTTTCCCCGCCTCCTCCATTAAATTACCTGATTGATCATACACCTTGTCAATGATCCAATCAGAGCCAGCAGCAGCCATAATGACGATATCGACTTGTTGTTGTTGGACAGCATGACACACCTTTTGTCCTAAATCCTCTATGCCTTCAAATTTTATCAATGTCATTTTGTTGTGGTTTTCTGGGAGCTGTGCAAAGTAACCATGCATATATACTACGTTAGCGCCAGCAGCCAGCGCCGCCTCTGCTAAATAACAGCCCATTGTGCCTTTTGATAAATTCGTGTGCCCTCGTACACGATCCCATTTTTCAAGTGTTCCCCCACTTGTAATGAGTACGGTTTTGCCTTGTAATGTCCCCATACACTCACCTATTTTCTGAAATATATACAAATACTATTTTAACGTAATGTAAGGATATGCTTCAATAGCGACTATCGTAGGGAGCTGTTTTGTTCATTTAACCAAGCGCTTAAAATCTCTGCAAATTTCTTTGTAACGGGTGAAGCATGGTGTTTCATAGCAATCCCAATGGTGCGGTAGCCACCTTGCTTTAATGGAATCGCTTTCAATGTTGGTGGTAAATTTTGAATAACCAATTGGGGTAAAATACTAATCCCTAAATGATGTGAAATCATAGAAAGAATCCCTACCTCCTCAGAAAGCTCAAAGCGAATATTCGGCTTTATATGATATTGCTCTAATAGCACCTTGACATCATTTGTCCCTTTATAGGAAGTCATAATAAATGGCATATCCTCTAGGTCTACGATATCAATTTCTGTCTTATCAAATAAGGGACTATTATCGGAAACAATACATAATAATGGGTCTTGTTGTAACTCAGTAAATTGATATTGCTCTGACTTTTGACCGTTCAAGAACCCGACTTCTACTTCACCACTTAAAAGCCATTGTTCAATTTCATAGTAATCTCCTTCTCGTAACTCCACCTGTATTCCTGGAAATTGATTATCCATGATGCGAACAATTTCTGGCATCCAATTCGAAGAAATGCTTGAAATTACACCAATTCGAACCTTACCACGTGTCACGCCAAGAATATGAGCTGCTTCCTGTTGTAATAATTCCTGCGCATCCAAAACCTGACGCATTGCCCTTAGCATCGTTTGTCCCTCACTCGTTAATGTTACACCTACACGACTTCGATGAATGAGAGCAAAGCCAAATTCTTTTTCTAAACTTGACACGGCATGACTCACAGCAGACTGTGTTAACCCTAGTGCATCAGCTGCTTTTGTAAAGCTTGCCACCTCTGCCACCTTTGTTAAAATCTCGTATTTAACTAAGCTCATCCGCAATCCCTCTATATACATGAATTTTTTTAATCCTATTCATTATAAACATTCGTTTTACTAATCACAATACAAGATATATAGTAATTTTTAGTATAAAAACTGTTTTAGTACACAGATGGTAGGTGAACATAATGAGTATCCAAGGAAAAGCAAATGTATTGATGGTTATTGTCACAATGTTTTGGGGGCTCTCTTATACCTTTATGGTCATGGGGCTAGAAACATTGGCAGTTTATAATGTGGTGGCATTGCGTTGTATCATCGCATTTTTCGTAGCAGGACTTATTTTTTACAAACGGATGATCAAAGTAAATGGTAAAACATTAAAATATGCGGCTATTCAAGGATTTTTATTATTCATTGTGTTCGCGTTAAGTTTATTTGGTTTACAGTCTACTTCTGCTTCAAATGCTGGCTTCATCTTGAGCCTAACAGTCGTGTTAGTGCCGATTTTCAGCAGCTTTATTGAAAAAAAATTACCTTCTCGAGCAGTTAGCTTTGCGATCATTTGTACGATGATTGGTATTACCGTCTTAACAGCACATGGCTCATTCACATTCCATACAGGTGATTTATTAGTAGCAATTGCTGCGGTATGTTATTCAATTTATTTACTTTTAAATAGCTCATTCACACGAAATGTAGAATCCATTTCATACGGAATTTATCAGCTTGGCTTTGCTGGTATTTATGCACTTGGCTTAACATTTCTATTCGAAACACCGACATTGCCAAATTCCACAACATCTTGGATTGCTATTTTAGGGCTTGGCATCATCTGTAGTGCGTTTTGCTTTGTTGGTCAAACTGTTGCACAACAGTATACTTCTGCTACACATACAGGTCTAATATTCTCCTTAGAGCCTATTTTTGCCGCTATGTTTGCCATGATGTTTATCGGGGAAGGCTTAACTATGAAATTAGCGATTGGTGGTAGCTTCATTCTTATTGGGAATTTAGTGGCTCAATTAGAGCACTTCCATGCCCTACGCTTTATAAAGAAAGACGCACAAGAAAAAGTCATACAATAAAACA
>NZ_JBHERJ010000009.1:0-56116 GCF_043359455.1 Lysinibacillus sp. PWR01
AACGACTTCCTATTCAACATAGTAGGAAGTCGTTTTGCTTAAAAGAGAATAAAAAACATATAGAGAGAAAAACTAGCGTAAACAGTGATGAAATGAAGAGGTGTGGTATCATATGGATCCAATAAATTGTGATTTTTCACCAATGAAAGAAACATTAAAAGATGAGCTTCTCCAAGTGATCCTGTCCTTACAGCAGAGTGTGCAGGAAATGGATACAGATGCAAATTGTCTCCTCGGTAATTTTGAGAAAATTAAAGAGAAGTTTATGACAATTGAAATGAAAGCTGCAACGTTCTATTTAAATTGTTATCTTTCCCCGTTTACTGAAAAGTATCCAGAGCTATCACATAGTGTACAAAATATGTCTTTAAGAAGACATGGTGGTTTAATTGTCATCCAACGTCAAGATACTTTAGAGAATCTGATTCAGCCTGGTATTCATATTGGGGCAGATTTAACCCATTCTTTATTAGAATCTATTTTCTTCCCTGGTAATCCGCTTCATGATGGTGCTGTACTTGTCAATCAAAATCAAATTGAGTCAGCAGCAAATGTACTGCCATTGTCAGAGCGTTATACAGGGGAAAAGAAATTAGGAACAAGACATCGTGCAGCGCTGGGATTGAGTGAGGTTAGTGATGCGCTGGTAATGGTTGTATCCGAAGAAACAGGGAGAATTTCTTTTGCTCTTAAAGGCAATTTATATCCTGTGACAACACCTGGCATTATATAGGGAGTCTCCCTATGTTATAAAATATCTTGAATTCGAGATAATTCTCTTGCGGAAGTATCACTTGCGTGGTAAAGTGATAGCTGAAGAGAGGATGAAGTGATGAGAAATCATACATTAGGTACCTTAACGTGGATTCGTATGATGCGTTTTACAACGCAAAGTAATCAGTTATCGAATGAATTTTTAAAACGTTTTGATTTAACGACAGCTCAATTTGATGTGTTAATCCAAATCAAAACATATGCCCCGCTTACACAGTGTCAATTAGCAGAAAAAGTAACTGTAACGCAAGGTGGCATGTCTCGCATGCTAGCACGACTGGAAAAAGAGGGGCTAATCGAGCGTAAACAAAATTGGAAGACGAAAACCATCTCATTGACATCCAAAGGGGAGCAAATGATTGATGCAGCAACACCTAGTCAACTTCACTTCCAGTCCTCATTTTTTGAAGAAGTATTAACAGCTGAGGAAATAAAATCTTTATATATTGCGATGACAAAGCTTGAAAAACATAGCCGAGAAAAAAAATTGCCGCCCGTGTAATTTTTTTTGTGAAATCACTTGCTTAGTCAAGTGAAAATGATGAGGAGGAACAATTATGATGAACAAATTAAGCGGACACCATCATATCTCTATGCTTACGAAAAATGGTAAACAGAATAATCATTTCTACACAACTATTTTAGGGTTACGACGTGTAAAAAAAACGGTGAATCAAGACGCACCTTCTATGTATCACTTATTTTATGGAGACTTAACAGGAGCAGCGGGTACAGAATTAACATTTTTTGAAATGCCTGTTGCAGGACGTACAGTACGAGGGACGAATGCTATTACTCGCATTGGCTTACTTGTACCTAGCTACGAAAGTTTACTTTATTGGAAAGAACGTTTTCAACAGCTGGAGGTAAAACATAGTGACATTACGACATATGCAGGGAAAGATGCCTTATTTTTTGAAGATCATGAAGGTTTACGGATGGTATTGTTAAACCATCAAGGACAAGAAACGCCTGCGCAATGGCAACCATGGGATGGAAATGATATACCGAAGGAACACCATATTTTAGGTATGGGTACTGTTGAAATCACGGTGCGTTATTTACAAAGAACGGTCAATTTATTACAAGATTTATTTCACTATACCGTTGTTGCAGAAAAGGACAAAGAAACGGTCCTACAATCGATAGAAGGGGAAGTGCTTGGAGAGATTGTTGTCAAAGAATTAGAAGGGCCAAGCGAGAAACCTGGTAAAGGCAGTATTCACCATCTTGCGTTACGCGTTGCAACTGTCGAGGAATTACAGCAATGGGATAGCAAAATTAAGGAACTAGGATTGGATAGTACAGGTGTTGTTGATCGTTATTATTTCCAAAGCCTTTATTTTAGAGATCGCAACGGTATTTTATTCGAAATGGCGACAGACGGCCCAGGATTTACTGTGGATTCAGCAGTCGAAGAACTTGGCAAAGAGCTAGACCTCCCGCCATTTTTAGAAGAGAGACGTTCAGAAATTGAAGCCATTTTAGAACCACTAGAATAAGGAGAGATAACACATGATGGAAAAATATCGTATAGATCAAACACAAGGGCTCGAATTTGGGCTGTACTCTTTAGGTGATCATATCCCTAATCCCTTAACAGGTGAGCGTATTTCTGCGCAGCAACGACTAAAAGAGCTAGTCGAGGCAAGTCAATTAGCAGAGCAAGCGGGAATTGATGTATTTGGCATAGGTGAAAGTCATCAGTCTTATTTTACAACACAGGCACATACGGTCGTGTTAGGTGCTATTGCCCAAGCCACTTCGACCATTAAATTGTCTAGCTCAGCAACCGTATTAAGTGTTTCAGACCCTGTACGAGTATATGAGGATTTTGCCACAATTGATTTATTATCAGATGGTCGTGCAGAAATTGTAGCGGGACGTGGTTCACGTGTAGGTGCCTATCACTTACTAGGTGTTGATTTACAAGATTATGAAGAAATCTTTGAGGAAAAATTAGAGCTTCTTATGAAAATCAATGACGAGGAGCTTGTGACGTGGGAAGGGCAATTCAGAGCCCCCCTCCATCATGCACAAATTTTACCGCAGCCAAAAAACGGCTTGTTGCCAATATGGCGTGCGGTTGGTGGACCACCTGCCAGCGCTATTAAAGCAGGCTATATGGGCATTCCGATGATGCTTACAACATTAGGTGGACCTGCTATCAACTTTAAACCATCTGTTGATGCCTATCGAGAAGCGGCAGAGCGCAAAGGCTTTGACCCAAATGAATTACCTATTGCCACAACAAGCTTGTTTTATGTAGCAGACACAACAAAAGAGGCATTGCAAGGCATGTACCCACATTTAAACGGTGGTTTCCAAGCGATTCGTGGCGGGGGCTATCCAAAGCAACAATTTGCACAAGCGCCTGATACACGTGATGCTTTAATGGTGGGCAGTAAAGAGCAAATTATTGAAAAACTACTTTATCAGTACGAACTATATGGCATGCAACGCTTTATGGCACAAATCGATTTTGGTGGCGTACCATTCGAAAAAGTGATGAAAAACATAGAAATCATTGGCAATGATATTATGCCAGCGATAAAAAAACACACAGCAAAATAAGGAGTGGTGCATCATGAAAATTGTCGCACTTGCGGGTTCTATTGTCGGGTCAAAAACAAGAACTGCTACACAAAAAATAGTCGAGATGTTACAAGAAAAATACCCAGAGCATGAAGTAACATTACTAGATCTTGCTAACTATCAGTTAGTATTTAGTGATGGTCGTAATTACTTTGACTATGAGGGCGATACAAAATATGTCACTGAAACTATCATGGAAGCAGATGCAATTGTGATTGGGACACCAACATTCCAAGCATCTATTCCAGCTACATTAAAAAATATTTTTGACCTTTTACCTGTCAATGCCTTCCGCGATAAAGTCGTCAGTGTCATTGTTACAGCGGGTACATCCAAGCATTATTTAATGGTGGAACAGCAACTAAAGCCGATCCTTGCTTATATGAAAGCGCACATCGTTCCGACCTATGTATTTATAGAAGAAAAGGATTTTTTACGTAAAGAAATTGTTAATGATGATGTCCTTTTTCGTTTAGAACGGTTAGCGGAGGATACAGTGATGGTTACAGATGCTTTTGCAGAAATTCGTGCCAAAAAGGATGCAGAATATGATTTTTAAAGATTAATAGATGAAACGCTGTGTAAGTAGTCTGACACAGCGTTTCTTTTTGCGTCAAGGCTAGCTATAAGTTCGTGACAATCATGATAAAAAATAAAACGTTACTACCAAATCACTTTGAGTTTTTAATAAGGGTGGTTAAGGGTAAATAGAGGATAGAACTGGTTCTTCTGTAGCTAACGAAGCCGTATACTTCCACAAGGAGAAATGTATATAGGAACTTCTATTAGTTCCCAACGTTTTAAAATTAAAGAGAACATGTAGGAAACTTGAGATATAAGTGTGACATTTAGAATGTGGTGAAAAAAGTATGGAGATAGTACCCTCTACTCTTTAACGGGGTTAGTTAAAGAAACTGAATATTATTAAGGGCGATATAGAATCCCTACTAAAGTAATTAGATAGTGTAGTTTTCTTCAATGCAAATGATGGGAGAGATGGAAATGGAAAACGACTGGGACAAAGCTATAGGTTCTCTTTCTAAAATAAACGTTTTTTCAAATTCAAATAATGAGTCGG
The DNA here is from genome assembly GCF_043359455.1 of Lysinibacillus sp. PWR01. NCBI lineage: Bacteria > Bacillati > Bacillota > Bacilli > Caryophanales > Bacillaceae > Lysinibacillus > Lysinibacillus sp. PWR01. The sequence goes on from NZ_JBHERJ010000009.1 coordinate 4,448, forward strand.
TAACCATAAGTGGTGAAGCTGATGATTTGAAGTGTATAGGTGTTGGGACAGATGCGGCTGTTTTTCAATCTCTTTCCGCCCCAGCGTATGCATTTAAACTATATGCCAAAGACAAAGTGCACAAAGTAAAAGTTGAAGCAAATGTTTATCAAATATTAGGAGATTCACCTTTCTTTTCAACATGCTTTGCTACACATGGCGAATACCTTGTTTTAAGTTACGAAGAAGGAAAAACGCTCTTTGATTGCATTCTACAAGGTATTCACATTCCAAAACAGGTTATAAATGAAGTGGAGGATGCAAGAGAATATGTTCGGAAAAAGGGCCTTAACCCTCGTGATATACATTTGAAAAATATTTTGCTCCAAAATGGAAGGGCAAAAATAATTGATGTCTCTGAGTACACACTACAAGGTAATGATTATCGATGGGAGCATTTAAAAAAAGGATATGAGCAATATTATCATTTAATAGATGGGAATTCTGTGCCGTTTTGGTTAGTAGAAACAATACGAAAGTGGTATAACCTGCGTGGAAAGAATACTTCATATGAAGAATTTACAAAAAATATTTTAAAATTTTTGTTGAAAAATAATTGAACTTACGGGAGCTACCTTTTACGAGATGATTTCATTTTGGTCAGTTTAATAGAAATAAAGAAAACAGACAACATAATTTCATTGACTGTTTTAAAAACTACTTATTCGCTTATAATAGTGGGTTCATCGAATGAGACAATATCAATAATATGGTCTAAACAAACAATCTGATAATGGAATAGCTCCTTGTAGGAATAGATATCGAGAGCTATAGTTCCTTTACTTATGAAATCTAAATAAGTTGATTTTGTAAAAAGACGTACTGAGTTACCCAAGAAATCATCTTCTTGATTTACAAAATGAAATGATTCGTCAAAAACAGTATAGGCTACATATGAATCGAATTCTATATGTATGACCGGTAATGTCTTATCAATTTCAATAGGATAGACATCATTTATTGTATTTTCCTCAAAACTTATATCCTCGCTTTCGGAGCTAACGGAAGCTCTAGAAATAGAAACTCTCAAAGAGTTTGTCCCTGGCTCTACTATATTATCTAAAAACAAATAACCTTTCCATTGCATTAAATCTTCATAGTTCATACAAATCACCCTTCCAAATTATCACTAGAGATAATGGTCATTTTATAGTTAGAATTTCAAAATGTCAATTTAGGATTGGTTGAATTAGAATAAAAATTTATTGTTTATCAATAAAAAATAATTGACTTAGAATATATTTTGGATTTATGATTGTTACAACAAGTTGTAGAAAGATGCAGTGGAGGAATTAAACATAAAAATATTTAGGAGAGAGGAAATAAGTTATGAAAAAATATATTTTTGCATTAATGCCAATCATATTAGGCGTACTTAGTTTTTTAATCTTTATGGTGAAAGGGAGTAATGTAGCACCTGATGGTACATTAGAAGAACCATTCTTTCTTATTCCAATAGGATTTTTATTGTTATTTATTGGATTTATATGTGTTGTAGGGGTGGCGTTAAATTCGGTTATTAAAAAGACACAATACGTTAAATAATAGATAAAACAACCAGGTCATACATAAGAGACTTGGTTGCTTTTAATATTGACATAATAAAAGCGCTACATTTGTGTGGAAGTTTATGTTTACACGATTTATGGATTAGACTGATGATTTAATTGAACAACATAAATAGCTATTTTAGTTGATCGCAGAATAGCACTTGAAGGTTTTGAATGATAAGTTTGTGACTGCCTTTTTTCAAGGCAGTCATTTTCGTTTAATGGTTGTACATTAATTTCATAGGAAAAACTTATGTTTATTGAGCAGAAAGATTAATAGTATTTTATGAAAATTATTTTGCTTAACGATACAGTTTTCATTAAGTTTATGGAATTGTGGTATGATCGTTTTTAGAGAGTAGGGGGTCAATAAATATGGTATTTTCTCTTTTTAAAAAAAAGAAGGAACCACAGCAACTAAAAAATAGAGTGGAGTTTTGTATCACTAATTTATCTCTTGGGGCAGCAGATGCGTATGATGTATTAGTAGAACGTGATGGTATTGAGATAGAGGAATCTGGTTGTACATCCCACTGTGAAATCTGTGAGCAAGGTATTTTTGCCATAGTCAATGGAGAAGTAGTAACAGCTGAAGATGCAGCGTCATTGGTGCAGGCTATTGATGAAGAATTAAAACAAAATCCACTTTTCTAATTGAAAAACAGCTTGCTGGATAACAAGCTGTTTTTTGATGAAATTGATTTACCAGCCACGCACGTATTGTACGGGAGGTTGCACGTCTTCTCCTAGTTCTTTGGCTGCCTGTAGTGCCCAATAAGGGTCTCGTAATAAAACACGCGCTAAAAATATTAAATCTGCACGATTATTTTGAAGAATCTCTTCGGCTTGAATGGCTGTTGTAATAAGACCAACTGCGCCCGTAGGAATATCAGCCCCATGCTTAATCTCTTCTGCATGTGTTACTTGATAGCCTGGAAAGACATTGATAGCTGCTGGTACAACACCGCCTGTTGACACATCGACTAAATCAACACCTTGAGATTTCATCCAGCGGCTAAAAACAATAAAATCATCCATTGTTGTGCCATCTTCCGCGTAATCTTCCGCAGAGACACGTACCAATAATGGTCCATTCCATACACTGCGAACCGCATCGATGACTTGACGCAGAATACGATAACGATTTTCCTGTGAACCACCGTATTGATCTTGACGTTTATTCGTAGCAGGTGATAAAAACTCGCTAATTAAATAGCCATGTGCGCCATGAATTTCGAGTACATCAAAGCCAGCCTTAGCGGCACGAACCGCTGCTTGTTGAAATGCCTCGATGACATAATGAATGTCCTCTTCTGTCATTTCTGTTGGCGTTTTATAGTCTGAACTAAAGGCAATAGCTGATGGGGCAAAAATTTCGCCATCCACTGTTGCTTTACGACCAGCATGTGCAAGCTGGATGCCTGTTTTAGCACCGTAAGCTTTCATTCCTTCAACTAATTGACTTAATCCTTCAATATGTGCATCATCCCAAATCCCTAAATCCTTATTTGAGATACGACCTTCTGGCACAACACCCGTAGCTTCTAAAATGATTAAGCCTACTTGACCAGCTGCACGTGTCGCATAATGGACGAAATGAAAGGGTGTCACCATACCATCGTCTTGTGCTGAGTACATGCACATAGGGGCCATAACAACACGGTTTTTTAAGGAGATAGATTGTAATGTATAGGGTTCGAATAATTTACTCAAAATAAAGCCTCCTAATTCCTAGTGATACACTCTATTTTGCACATAATGTTACCCATTTGCAAGTGAACGAGATCGTGCCTCTGCTTCTTTAATACATGCTTCAATGGCTTCATTAAATTGATATTGCTCTAACGCTTGAATTCCAGCCTCCGTTGTACCACCTGGACTTGTCACCTTCTTGCGTAAGACATCTGGTTCATCTACTGATTGCTTGAGCATCTCCGCTGTTCCTGCTAGTGTTTGAGTCATCAGTAAGCGCACCGTATCTTTCGATAAACCTACCTTTGTTCCTACTCGTTCAAAAGCTTCCATTAAATAATAGATATAAGCAGGGCCGCTACCTGAAAGGGCTGTGACAGCATGTAGCTGATCCTCATCGACTTCAATAACGGAGCCAACTGCTTCTAATAATTGGAGGAAAAGGATACGCTGCTCTGCAGATACCTCGTGATTGAATGCAATGCCACTTGCTGACATGCCGATTGTAGCAGAAGTGTTCGGCATGACTCTTGCTACAGGGCGACTCCCTAAAAATTCTGTAATCGTATCAATCGCAATGCCTGCTAAAATGGACAATACAGCAGTGTGCGCTGTAAGTTTAGGCTTTAGATCACACATGGCAGCAATGGCATCTTTCGGCTTCATCGCTAAAATGATAAGGTCTGCCTGTTGATAAATTGCATGATCAAACACGCAATGGACACCATATGTTTCATGTAAGAAATGTAAACGTTCTTTGTCAGAGCGATTGGTGACGTATATTTCCTGAGGTGTGAACACCTTTTGTTTAATCCAGCCTTGCATCAATGCTTCCGCCATTGAGCCTGCACCGATAAATAATATTTTTTTCATGAACAAAACCTCCAGTTCAAAATAAAAAAGCGCTCTCGTCCTTATTTAGAAGGACGAAAACGCTCTCGTTTCCGCGGTACCACCTTTGTTTGCCAATTGTTGGCACAACTCTTAGCCCTCTTATCGCAAGGGAAACGGTTATGTTTGCATAACTGCTCAGAAGTAGGTTCGGTAATGGGAGCGGGTGATGTTACTCTCAGCAAATGTAACACTCTCTAACACCTTCACCAGTTACGTACTCGTCTTCCTCAACGCACATAAATAATTAGATTATTCAAAATTATAGTGAGGAAAAGGCAACCTGTCAACAGGAGGATGACGAAAACAGAAAAAACTTGTAAAATAGAATGAATCAGTATTCACAAGTGCGTGAAAAGGGGGAGACAACTTTGTCTATAGTCAAAATAGAAATACCAACACCCTATGCAGTAGGAGATGTCAATGCATTTATTGTAAAAGGCGATGCACTTAGCATTTTTGATGTTGGACCAAAAACAATGGAAGCCTATGATGCTTTGAAATGGGGAATTCGAGCAGCCGGCTTTGACATGCAAGATATTGAACAGGTTGTGTTAACCCACCACCATCCAGATCATGCAGGATGGGTCGATGCCTTTCCACATGCAGAAATTTTAGGGCATGCCTATAATGACAAATGGCTTCGTCATGATGAAGATTTTTTACGTTATCACGAGCAATTTTACAGTGAGCGTTTGTTGGAGCATGGTGTACCACAAGAATATATTTCAAAAAGTGTCCATGTTCGTCGTGAACTGGAGCTTGTGGGTGAACGACCATTAACACAAATCTTGGCGGATGGAGATGAAGTGCCTGGGCATCCAGGATTAAAGGCAATCGAAACATTAGGTCACGCACAAAGCCACTTCATTTTTTGGGACGAAAAAACTCATCATGTGATTGGTGGAGATTTATTACTCGAAAAAATAACGCCCAATCCATTAATAGAGCCACCATTGGATCGTACAGTAGGACGTACAAAATCTTTACTGCAATACAATGCATCCCTTGAAATTCTACGCCAATTACCGGTCAAAAGGATGTATACAGGGCATGGAGCAGAGCTAGAGGATATTCCTGTGTTAATTGATAAACGATTAGAGCGTCAGCACCAGCAATCGATGAAGGTTCTTGAATTGTTAGGCGATGATCAATTAACCGTTGTCCAAGTAACAAAACGCCTGTATCCGGCCATCTTCCAGCATCAGCTTGGTTTAACTTTATCCAAAACACTTGGTCATTTAGATTATTTAGAGGCCAATGAGTATATTACGTCGACGAAGACAGAAGCAGGTATCTATTTATTTCAAAGGAAGTAGGTTTATACATGAATCATCCTAACAAAACGATCTTTGTGACAGGTGCGACAAGTGGGGTTGGCCTAAAAATAACGGAATTATTAGTAGCTCAAGGGCATACCGTTTATGCAACGGGTCGCAATGCCGTTGCACTAAAGGTCCTAGAGCGTTTAGGTGCTCAAGTGATCCAAGCGGATTTAACCAATCTCCATACACTTGATGATGTTTGCGCCCAGCTACCACCGCTTGATGTAGCGATTCTTTCAGCAGGTGTAGGAAAATTCGCTGTAGCCCCTGCTTTACAGGATGAGGAGATTGCGCAAATGATCGAATTAAATGTTAGTGTACCAATCTATCTTACGAAACGATTAGCCGCTAAGATGATGGAACGCAAACAGGGCCATTTAATATTCATTGGTTCACAGGCTGGGAAGGTAGCCACACCAAAAGCAAGTGTCTATGCTGCTACGAAACACGCGATTGTTGGCTTTACCAATGGACTGCGTATGGAATTGGCTCCGTATAATGTCAACGTGACAGCCATCCATCCAGGTCCAATTGATACACCATTTTTAGATAAAGCCAATGATGCAAGTGGCTACCGAGAGTCCTTAGGTCGATTTTTATTATCAGCAGAAGAAGTGGCACAAGCGACGGTGAAAACAATTGATCGTCCAGTTCGTGAGATGAATCTACCACGAATTATGGGATTATCCAGTAAATTATATGCATTAGCCCCTGCGACCATAGAATGGTTGGGCAAATCATTTTTCCATAAGAAATAACAACATTTGAAACTGTAAACATGCTTCACATGCATGTCTACGGTTTTTTCATATTTACATATAATTGTAGCTATAGTAGTGAAGAGGAAGAGCTGAAAAGGAGACTTAAATGTATACAATTGGTCAAGTTGCAAAATTTCTAGGAGTTTCTAGAGATACCTTAAAATTTTACGAAGAAAAGGGATTAGTAAAGCCCCAGCAAAATAGTCAGAATGGGTATAGAACATACAATCATTTTGATATATACGATGTCACAACCGTCAATTTTTATAGAGAAATTGATGTTGAAATTAAAAAGATTCAGGAATTAAGAAAAGGCAAGAGTATAGATGGCATCCAATCATTGTTAGTAGAAAAAGAACAGGAAGTGTTAGAGGAGATAGCTTATAAAAAGCTACAATTAAAAAAGCTCCAGCTTGTAAAAGAGGATTGTCAAAAAATTAGTCAATTTTTAGGAACGTATACTATAAAGGAAATGAAACCATTGGAAATAATGGGCGTAATAGATCATTATACAGCCTATGATGAATATGACTCGTTAAAAGAAAATGCAGACAGTATAAAGAAAGCGGTAATTCTTACATCTTTAAGAAGAGTTATTCGATTCAATGATAGCGGAATGTTAGAAAATAAATTTATGATTGTCAGGAAAGTGGAAAATAGCGAACAACCAACAGAAGGTGAAATTTTATCGCACCCTAAATGTCTTTATACGGTTATAGAAGATGGGCGCTGGTCTACAGGGGGCAAAAATACAGACGACAAAGTAGAGGCTAGTATAAGAAAAGTAGCTAAGGGAAATGGCTATGAGCTTTTAGGGCTTGTTTATATCAACTTATTGCTTACCACTTATGAAGAGGGGCTTGAACGTATTTTTTTAGAAATGTATGTACCGATAAAATAATGGCAAAATGGGTTTGACCTGTGAGCAACCCCCAGGTTTATGCTGAAGATATTCAGATGAAATGGGGGATCTACTTGCGTAGAAAAAAGAAATTAAAAAAACCAGTAGCAAGCTTTATTGTTTTAACCAATATCATTTTTTGGCCACTTTTTTGTGTTGTTGGAGCCGTCAAGCTATTAGGCTATCCGGCTTGGCTATTTGATATCGTACGCTGTCTATCGGCTTGGTCATCCACCTTTGCCTTTGCTCTACTTTTTCCAAGAATCTATCCTGGGCAGCGTTTTATCCACTTTGTCAAACAAAAATTTAAAAGTAAATTGTCATTGTCGGTGATTGTTTCAATAGTGATGATACAAACGGTTATCTTTATCATTATTTTGTTTCTTATCATGAATAATTATGAAGCAACCTCTATTTTTACGCTGTCTTCATGGGGCATGCTGAGTTTTTATTTTGTTAAAACGCTTTTGTCAGGACCACTAGGAGAAGAATTAGGATGGAGGGGCTTTGCGCTGCTTGAGCTTCAAAAGAAGTATTCCCCTTTAATTGCCTCTATTATCATAGGCTTTTGGTGGGGAATGTGGCATTTACCTATATGGCTTACAACAGGGTTTATTGGGATGGATTTAGTCAAATACAGTTTATTCTTTATGCTATCCATTATAGCAACGACCATTATCATGACAGTATTTTATAACATCAATCAGAATTTAATTATTCCTATTATTATTCATCAGCTCTTTAATTTTTTTATCGGCTCCATAAATGGAAACCTAATTGATTTAATTATGTATAATGCTATTTTATATTCGGCGGCGGCCGTTCTACTTATTTTGATTAATCCTAATAAAGTCTTGTATGGGATTCAATCAGAAAAGTAGCTAGAAAAGAATCCAGTTTGTATAATGGATTCTTTTTTGTCGTTCATTGCTAAACTTATATAGTATACATTTCTATATATAGTAAAAAAACGTTTTTTCGAGTTAATATCCATGGATTCCTTCGTGACCTTTTGTCAGGAACGACTTACTTTTGACAATAAAAATAAAAGTCTATTAATTTATAAAAATACACTTGTATTTATTTTTATAACATGATACTATTCGTGTATAAACTTTTAAATGAATGTATAAACATACATATCGATAGAGCAATGGAGGCGCATTTTTAATGGCAAATAAAAAAGTGGTATTAGCTTATTCAGGCGGACTTGATACTTCGGTAGCAATTCCATGGTTAAAAGAACAAGGGTGGGACGTCATTGCAGTATGTCTTGACGTTGGCGAAGGGAAAGATCTTGAATTCGTAAAAAATAAAGCTCTTCAGGTAGGAGCGATTGAATCTTATATGGTGGATGCGAAAGATGAATTTGCTGAAGGATATGCATTAATTTCTTTACAAGCACATACTTGGTATGAGCAAAAGTATCCATTAGTATCAGCACTTTCCCGTCCACTCATCTCGAAAAAACTAGTAGAGATTGCTAATCAAGTAGGCGCAGATGCTGTTGCGCATGGTTGCACAGGTAAAGGGAATGACCAAGTTCGTTTTGAAGTATCCATTAAAGCATTAAATCCAGATTTAGAGGTATTAGCACCAGTACGTGAGTGGGGCTGGAGCCGCGATGAGGAAATCGAATATGCAATGAAGCATAATGTACCGATTCCTGCAACATTGGATTCACCATTCTCAATCGACCAAAACTTATGGGGCCGTGCAAATGAGGCAGGCATCATGGAAGATCCATGGGTGTCGCCACCAGAAGAAGCTTATGGCTTAACAGTTTCTGTTGAAAATGCACCGAATGAAGCCGAATATGTGGAAATCGAGTTTGTAGCTGGTAAACCAGTAGCATTAAACGGAAAAGAAATGAAGCTTGCTGATTTAATTCAAGAATTAAATGCAGTAGCAGGTGCTCATGGTGTAGGACGTATCGACCACGTAGAAAATCGTCTAGTTGGTATTAAATCTCGTGAGGTTTATGAAATTCCAGGTGCAAAAGTGCTGTTAACAGCGCATAAAGAGCTTGAAGATTTAACGCTTGTAAAAGAATTAGCACACTTCAAGCCAGTAATTGAGAAAAAACTTTCTGAATTAATTTACGACGGTCTATGGTTCTCACCATTACGTGATGCTCTTGAAGCATTCCTTGCACAAACACAACAATATGTGAATGGTACAGTACGTGTGAAACTATTTAAAGGACATGCGATTGTAGAAGGACGCAAATCACCAAATTCATTATACAGTGAAAAGCTAGCAACATACTCGAAGGAAGATCAATTCAATCACGCTTCCGCTGTAGGCTTTATCGAGTTATGGGGTCTACCAACTGTAGTGAACTCATCTGTGAATAAAAAGTAATGTTGAACAAGCAAGGTGTGGTGAGGCATTTGTGCTTATACTACACCTTTTAATAAGTAATCGAGGAAAAGGTGAGCTGACATGACAAAACTTTGGGGTGGACGTTTCCAAAAATCAGCAGAAGCATGGGTAGACGAGTTTGGCGCATCCATTGGCTTTGACCAGCAACTTGTGCTAGAGGACCTTGAAGGTAGTGTTGCACATGTCACAATGCTTGGTGCAACAGGAATTTTACCAGCAGCTGACGTAGAGGCCATACTAGGTGGTCTTGCCCAATTAAAAGAAAAGGCAATCGCAGGTGAGCTTGAATTTAGCGTTGCCAATGAAGATATACACTTAAATTTAGAAAAGATGTTAATTGATTTAATTGGTCCTGTCGGTGGCAAACTACATACAGGACGTAGCCGAAATGACCAAGTAGCAACGGATATGCATCTCTTTTTGAAAAAGCGTGTGCAGGAAGCAATTGATTTAATTGTGACGTTCCAACAAACGCTATTAGACAAAGCACAAGAGCATATTGAAACGATTGCACCAGGTTATACGCATTTACAACGTGCACAGCCAATTTCCTTTGCCCATCATTTAATGGCCTATTTTTGGATGCTAGAGCGTGATAAACAACGTTTTACAGAATCCATAAAACGGATTGATATTTTGCCTTTAGGTGCTGGGGCAATGGCAGGGACAACTTTCCCGATTGACCGTTTAAAATCAGCAGAGTTATTAGGGTTTAGCGAGGTTTATGCAAACTCCATGGATGCTGTGAGTGATCGTGATTTTATAGTGGAGTTTTTAAGTCATTCTTCCTTACTTATGGCACATCTATCACGCTTTGCTGAGGAAATTATTATCTGGTCTACAGATGAATTTAAATTTATCGAATTGGATGATGCCTTTTCAACAGGTTCTTCGATTATGCCACAAAAGAAAAACCCGGATATGGCAGAGCTTATTCGTGGTAAAACAGGGCGTGTTTATGGGAATCTAATGGGCTTATTAACGGTGTTAAAGGGCACACCATTAACGTATAACAAAGATATGCAGGAGGACAAAGAGGGTATGTTCGATACCGTTCATACGATTCTTGGTTCACTTAAAATCTTTGAAGGCATGGCTCGTACAATGACTGTCAACACGGAACGTTTACATCAGGCTGTTCACTCTGATTTTTCAAATGCAACAGAGCTGGCAGATTACCTTGCGACAAAGGGGATGCCATTCCGTGAAGCACATGAGGTGACAGGTAAGCTTGTCTTTACATGTATTCAAAAGGGCATTTATTTATTAGATTTACCATTGGAAGAAATGCAACAAGAAAGTGCGTTAATTGAAGCGGATATTTATGATGTACTAGCGCCAGAAGCGGCTGTTCGCCGCCGTCATTCCTTAGGTGGTACTGGCTTTGAACAAGTAAAAATCCAAATTGAGAAAGCTAAAGCCTGTCTTGTAGTTATTTAATTTTTGCGTGCATGTCCTTGAGACTTTTGCATAGATATTCATTAAAGTTGTCCTGTGAGGCACTATGAAAACCTTTATCCTTTTTCAACTGAACCAGAGGGTGACGTGAAAAAGAGAACCTTACATATGTGAAGGACAATCCCCAATTCTGGAGACGCGGAATTGGGGTTTTTGTATAAGTAATTGGTGGGAGGGATAAAGAAATGAATGAACGTTTTACAAAGGGGCTCGAAACAATTAAACAATATGTGACAGAGGAAGAAGCAACACGGATGATCGAATCCGATGCATTAGCCGATGTAGCACCCGATTTACGCAAAATGATTATTGAGTTTGCTTATGGTGATGTCTATTCAAGATCTGGGCTAGATGCAAAAAGTCGAGCACTCGTTGTGATAACAGCAGTTGTTACACAAGGTGCTGCACCACAAACCAAAACGCATATTCAGCGAGGATTACATGCAGGCTTAACACAGACAGAAGTGGTTGAGGCACTTATACAATTAGTACCCTACATCGGTTTTCCAAGAGTGCAAAATGCTCTTACGATAGCACAACAAGTCTTTGCAGAAAAAAGTTAAAGCATGTATAAAAAACAAGGGATGGCTCATAATAAGAGAGGAACCACTTATTAATCTAATCTGATGGGGAGGATGCAGAATGAGTAGTAATAGTCAAACACCCAAAGACCAAGAATCTCAGGAAAGTCCGCCACAACTGTTCAAGGTTGAAGCTTCTTAAATCTTAAGCCTAAAGGTGGAGCAGAAATAATCTGTTTTGCTGTAGTTTAAGATGAAGTGTCAACCAGCCAGTTAAAAATCAAATAGAAGCAATAAGTGTCCATGGATCCAGAATTATTCTGGGTCCTTTTTCGATTCTAGGTTTTCTATTTGAGGTCAAAAGTGCTCATGCTAACATAGAACCCGCTCAAGTTGAGACTGAAAGCGCTCCTAAGGGAAGAGAATCCGCTCTAATGAGAGTCAGAAGCGCTCCTAAGGGAGGAGACCCCGCTCAAGTTGAGACTCAAAGCGCTCCTTAGGGAAGAGAATCCGCTCTAATGAGAGTCAAAAGCGCTCCTAAGGGAGGAGACCCCGCTCGAATTGTTGTCAAAAGCGCTCACCTAAGGAAGGAATCCGCTCTAATTGTTGTCAAAAGTACTCATTCAAGGAAGGAACCCGCTCTAAATGATGGACAAAGCGCTCCTAAGGGAGGAGACCCCGCTCGAATTGATGGACAAAGCGCTCACGTAAGGAAGGACCCCGCTCGAATGGGAGTCAAAAGCGCTCATTCAAGGAAGAAATCCGCTCGAAATGATGGACAAAGCGCTCACTTAAGGAAGGAATCCGCTCAATTAGGAGTCAAAAGCGCTCCTAAGGGAGGAGACCCCGCTCGAAATGATGGACAAAGCGCTCACTTAAGGAAGAAACCCGCTCAAATTGTTGTAAAAAGCGCTCACGTAAGGAAGGACCCCGCTCGAATGGGAGTCAAAAGCGCTCATTCAAGGAAGAAATCCGCTCTAAATGATGGACAAAGCGCTCACCCAAGGAAGGACCCCGCTCCAATTGTTGTCAAAAGTGCTCATCTAAGGAAGGACCCCGCTCGAATTGATGGACAAAGCACTCCTAAGGAAGGAATCCGCTCCAATGGGTGTCAAAAGCGCTCCTAAAGGAGGAGACCCCGCTCGAATTGTTGTCAAAAGCGTTCACCTAAGGAAGGAATCCGCTCTAATGAGAGTCAGAAGCGCTCCTAAGGGAGGAGACCCGCTCGAATAGGAGTCAAAAGCGCTCATCCAAGGAAGGCTCCCGCCCCTATTGATGACAAACCCTCTCCAAAAAAGTAACCACCACACTTAAAAAGTCTTCCCACAAAAAAATTCCTTCATTTGACATTATAGAAAATCTGTATTACTCTATACATAACAGATTTCTGTTTGGTTATTAGTAATACAGATTGGAGGAGTTTTATGCAAATACATTTAGATCCAAGCAGTGAATTGCAGCTTTATAAACAGTTAGCTAATCAATTAATTGAAAGCATTGCGAAAGGGGAGCTGAAAAACGGTGATACTTTACCGTCTGTGCGTGCGATGGCTACGGATTTAGGTATCAATGTCAGCACGGTCAGTAAGAGTTATCATGAACTCGAAGAGAAGGGCTTAATTGAATTAAAGCCGAAAGCGAAAGCGGTCATTATTGGTGGCCAAAAGAGAGAGCTGGAAGAAACGGAGGTTGAAAAAGTCGAAAATGCCTTGAAGCCTATTATGGCAGAAGCTTTTGCACGGGGTTTGGAAAAAGAGCAAATGACAAGTTTGTTCCAGCGAATTTTAAAACAATGGAAGTAGGGGTAGTATGCTTATAATCGTAGGCATCTTTATCATTGTCGGGATTTTAGAAACGCTGACACCACATTTAACAAGAAAATCGATTGTCTTTGGTGTTTCTATACCTGAACCTTATGTTAAACATCCACAATTACAGCTGTGGAAGAAGCATTATAGCCAAATCATCGGAGGGATTGCCGGTTTATTTTTACTAGGCCAAATCGGGCTTTATCTTTCGCCTATGCAAGAGGAGAAGGCGTCTTTAATTTCCTTTATCCTGTTGTATATCATGCTCCTTTTATCATCTGGTCTTTACATGAGTTATCATGTCAAAGCGAAAAAATTAAAGGTGCAGGAGCAGTGGGAGGCGCAAATAAAAACAGTATATGTGACAGATTTGTCTATCCGCCAAAATGAAGAAACCTTGTCATCTATATTTTTTAGCGTACCCATGATCATCACACTGGCATTAATCACTTTTACGTACATGAACTATGAGACAATCCCAGCGGTTTTTGCGACACATTGGAATGGAGCGGGGGAGGTCGATGGTTGGACTGATAAATCATGGCTGTCAGTCGTCAGTATGCCACTTATATTATTGGCGATACAAATCAGTTTTTTCATCATGAACCAAGGCATGAAAAGTGCCAAAATCCAATTGAGCGCACAGGCCAAAGAAGCGTCCATCCATCGCGAGCTAGCTCAGCGTAAATATGGGAGCTGGTACTTGGCAGCCATTAATTTTAGTATGACTATTCTATTTGTTGTTTTACACTATACAACCGTTATTTTACACGACCAAACGGTTCCTTACTTTTTCCCCCTTTTTCTTATCTTTAATGTCGTCACGCTGGGTGGTTTACTAGTGTTCATTTGGAAGCTTAGTAAAAGTAACGAACGTTTTGATGAGGTACATACAAATGAAACAGCTGCGACAGATGATCAATATTGGAAATGGGGTGTTTTTTATTGCAACAAAAATGATCCCTCTTTATTAGTGCCCAAAAAATTCGGGATTGGTTGGACTGTCAATTTTGCGAATAAATGGTGCTACATCTTGATCGGTATAACTTTATTGCCAATTTTATTGGTGATCTTCATATAGAAAGGAAGATTAGATGAAAAAATGGTTATTGTTTTGCTGTACAATTTTATTTTTAGCTGCCTGTGGGCAAAAAGAGGTCACTGCTCAACATCAAGGAACAAAGGGGACAAATGCAATGAATGAACAGTTTATTGGAAAATGGGAAGGAAGTATTGAAACACCAAATGGACCACTACCGATTATCGTGGATTTACAGAAGGATAGTGGCACATTATCTGTTCCAGCACAAGGGTTATCTAATTTTCCATTTCAAAGTGTGACGTATACAGGTGATAAAGTAAAAGTGTCCATTAATTTAAACGGCTCAGCTATTGCCATTAATGGCACAATCAAAAATGAACAAATAGTGGCTACATTTCAACAAAATGGGGGAAAATATCCTTTAATACTAAAGGTTTATAAAGAGCAGCCCGTTACCTATGACACATTAAAGATTCCCGTTCAAAACGGCAATTTAACGGTAGCCTTACAAAAGGCTTCTCCATCTCCATCCCCAGTGGCACTCATAATAGCAGGCTCGGGGCCAACTGATAAAGACGGTAATTCCGCTTTAGCTGGAAAAAATAATAGCTTAAAAATGTTGGCGGAAGGTTTAGCACAACAGGGCATTGCGACGGTGCGTTATGATAAGCGAGGACTTGGAGATAATCAAGCGCTCTTAACAAAGGAAGAGGATGGAACGTTTGATCAATACGTGGATGATGCTGTTCAAATCATCCAAACATTGATGGCTGATAAAGCCTATACAAGCGTCCATGTGATTGGACATAGCGAAGGTTCACTCATTGGTTTACTAGCAGCTCAACAAACAGGCGTAGAATCCTTTGTCTCCATTGCAGGTGCAGGTAGACCGTTGGATGCAGTGCTTTTAGAGCAATTAAAGGGTCAATTAGCACCAAAGTTTTTCAATGAATCCACGAATATTTTGACAGCTTTAAAGCAAGGGGAGCAAGTGAAAAATATTCCACCAGAGCTACAAGCACTTTTCCGTCCATCTGTACAGCCTTTCCTGATTTCTTTGCTAAAGTATCAACCTGCTAATGAGCTAGCCAAAGTAAAAGGACGTGTATTACTGCTACAAGGAACAACGGATTTACAAGTGAAGGAAGCTGATGCCGAAGCATTGAAGAAAGGCAAACAAGAGGCTAAATTGCTTTATCTAGAGGGCATGAACCATGTATTGAAAAAGGCACCAGCAGATCGTGGAGAAAACTTAGCAACCTATGCAGATCCTTCGCTGCCACTTCATGAAGAATTACTACCAGCAATTCAGCAATTTATTAAAAATGAAAAGTAGGATGATGGACTTTGGGTGTTATTGTCTATTTAATTATCATGCTGCCGTTTCTCATCTTCGCCATTGTTTTATCGCAAGGTAAAGGAGCTTTTCTACTTGCAGGCTTTAATACGATGGCACAGGAAGAGAAAGAACGATATGATGAAAGAGCACTGGCAAAATTTATGGGAAAAATGATGTATGGTTACTGTTTTTGTGTTCTTTTATGGATTCTAAACGAAATACTCCATACACAGTGGTTATTTAATGTTGGTCTTGTACTTTTTGTCGCACTTACAATATTTTTATTGATCTATGTGAACACAGGCAATCGTTTCAAAAAATAACAGAGATAAAAAATGGACTTAGTCAATGCGATGACAAGTCCATTTTTTGTCTCATATTTTATGTATGAGAATCGTTATCAACTAGTAGAATTTCTGTTAAACTATAGACATGTTAATGGTTTATTAGAAGGAGTGTTTGACCCTGATGAAATTAAGTGATCATATACTTTTATGGAATCACGCATACATCAAAATAATGGATGTACGATTGACGATAATGGAGCAGGGTGAAGATTTTGGCCCCTATCGATTACCAACCAATGCCTTTCTTTATACAAAAAGAGGTAGTGCCCAAATATGGCTGGATAAAAATAGACATATGGTACACCCGTTTTATGTCCTGCATGCAGGGAAAGGGGTCTATGTAGAGATTGTAGCGGAAAAAGAGCTCGAATACTTCCTGATTTTTTATAAAGCGATTGTCCCGTTACCTAACCGCCAAGAAATAGTCGCCTTATTGGAAAACAATCATCCTTTCCACTATCAATATGCTTTTGCGCCTGCTCATCCACTTGCGTTACTTGATAAAGCAGAGCAGATGAACATGATTTGGCTGCAAAATGATGACAAAGAGCTGAAACATTTACATATAAAATCAGTGTTTTATCAATATGTCTATGAATTATTACGACAAATGCATGTGCAGGAAATTCACCCTGTAAAGCCAGATATTGTAGCGGAGGCAGTTCGCTATATGGAGGAACATGCTCATCAACCTCTGACACTGGATATCATAGCGCAAGAGCTGGGCTGTAGCATCGGTTATTTATCTAAACGCTTTAAAGAAAAAATGCATACGAGTCCTATTCACTACTTGGGTGAAATGCGTGTAAACAAAGCAGCGACTTTACTCGTACAAACAGATGCTACATTGCAGGAAATTGCTGAACATGTCGGCTACCCCGATGGTCATTCCTTGAGCCGAAGTTTTAAACGATATAAGGGCGTATCTCCCGCTCAATTTAAAGTAACATGGAGACAAAAGCGGCAAATGGAAGATGAAGAATTGCCACTTTGGAAAAGAAGATATGCTATTCTCCCAAAACAATTCGAGTGGTATATTGATGATGAAATTGAAAATCATTATCAACGAAAGGGAGTAAATGAAATGTCGAAGTACAAAAGTATGAAAGTAAAGGCGATGACGTTGTTTATGTGTCTATCATTGCTGCTAGCAGCATGCTCAAATACAGCGAATACAAATGGTGCCTCATCATCCGCGACAAAGCAAGTGGAAACGCAAGCGAATAGTGGACAAGAAGCTGTGCAGGAAGGAAAGACAAGAATAGTTTCTACACCAAGAGGTGATGTAGAAATTCCGGCACAACCACAGCGTGTAGCGGCCGATCAGTACATGGGACAGCTTTTAAAACTAGGAATTATTCCAGTTGGTGTCCGCGAAGGGATGTTAGCGGAAGGATGGATTGAAAAAGCAGGGATTCCGCAAGAAACATTAGCTAAAATTGAAAATTTAGGTGGCTTTCCAATGAACCCTGAAAAACTCATTATGCTAGAGCCAGATTTAATCATTGGATCGATTGAGAAAAATATTGAACAATATGAAAAAATAGGCACGACTGTTTTTATTCCTTATTGGGAAGAGCTTTCGACAGCTGGACCATTAGAAAAATTCAAAAGGATTGCTGAAGTATTTGGCAAAGAAAAGGAAGCTGACCAATGGATCGAAGAATATGAACTCAAGGTTGAAGACGCTCGAAAACAAATAGACGGCATCATTAAAGAAGGTGAAACGGTGTCAGTCGTGCAATTAAGCCCTACAGGATTATTTGTATTAGCTGCAGAAGGAGGGAATTATGGTAGTAATACCATTTATCAAATGTTGAAATTACCTCCGACAGAACAGGCATTAAATATGAAAGAGGGGTTTGAAAATATATCTTTAGAGGTACTGCCAGAATATTTAGGCGATCATGTATTTGTCTATGTAAACTCGCAAGAAGATGCAGAGGAAATTTTGAACAGTCCAATTTGGCAGGGAGCACCTGCTGTTAAAAATGGCAATGTTTATATGTATGGCGAGTTTGGGGATGAATTTGTGATGGAAGATCCTTACTCGTTAGATCTTCAGCTTGAGAAAATTGTTAACGTTTTATTGGAAAAAAATAGCGCGCAAAACCAAGTAGAGCCATTATAATATGGTTCTATTTTTTTATGAAAGCGCTTTATGAAAATTCTTTAAAATCTAAATATTTGGATAATCGTAATTTTAGTGTCACGAATATGCTCGTTCATACATTATTTTTCTTCTTTTCTGTAAAAATAGAATTTTAAGAATAATTAGTATTATCATAGATGACATTAAAAAATTACTAAGTTAGGAGAATTCTTTGATATGTCGCAAATGTTAGCACTGACGATAGTACTTGCTATTCTTTACATCGGAGATATCGTAGCAACAAGAACGAAGGCGTGGATTCCATCTGTGTTCGTCTGTGCGGTATTATTTTTAATCGGCTATTGGACGTTCTTCCCGAAAGATATTGTGAGTATTGCCGGGATTGGTCCAGTCGTTGCCACGATGTTAATGTATTTATTAATTACCAATATGGGTACACTTCTGTCCCTTAAGGAATTGAAAAACCAGTGGAAAGCCATCGTTATTTCTTTAGCTGGTATTGTAGGCATCATCGCCATATTATTTACTATTGGTGCCATGATTTTTGATTTAAAAACGATGATTGTTGCGGTTCCACCATTAGTAGGTGGCGTTGTGGCTGCCCTAGTCATGTCAGAAGGTGCTTCTGCAGCTGGCTTAGAGGATTTAGCGGTCTTTGCCATTGTGATTTACGTAATTCAAGGTTTTGCAGGATACCCCATCACGTCCATTGTATTGAAGCGTGAAGCAAAACGTTTATTAAAAGAACACCACCAAGGGAATTTACAATCGGTGACACAGGAACAGGAAGAGGTTGAACAGTCCTCTGAACAACCTAAATTATTTAGAAAAATCCCTTCTAAATACAATACAGAATACTTTAAATTTTTCCGTTTAGCGTTTGTTGGATTATTAGCTTATGGTACATCAACCGCATTAGCACCTATTGTAACAGTCAATGCATTAGTGCTGTGCTTAGTATTTGGTGTACTTGCATCCACATTTGGGTTTTTAGAAAGACAACCATTGCAAAAAGCAAATGGTTTCGGTTTTGCTATTATGGGTTTAATGCTCTTTATATTTGATGGCTTAAAACAGGCATCCCCTGAAATGCTGATGCGTATTATTGTGCCATTAGTTGTGTCAATTATTTTAGCGGTAATTGGTATGTATATTTTCTCTTTCATCGCAGGGAAAGTTTTAAAGGTCAGCCCGAATTTAGCGTTTGCTGTATCCTTAACAGCGCTCTATGGGTTCCCAGCGGATTATATTTTAACAAATGAAGTAGTGAAATCGTCCACAACCGATGAAAAAGAACGTGAAATGCTATTAAGCCATATGTTGCCTCCGATGCTTGTTGGCGGCTTCATCAGTGTAACGATAACATCCGTTATTTTAGCAGGTATTTTTGTCAATTGGCTATAAAAGAAGGAGAGAGTGAGCATGAATAAAATGAAACAAACTATTGCGGAATTAAATAGTGAGCTTGTGGCGATTCGTCAAAAATTGCATAGTGAGCCAGAGCTTTCTTGGGAAGAATATGAAACAACGAATTATGTAGCAGCGTATTTAGATAACCTTGGTATTCCATATAGACGAACAGAGCCAACAGGCATTATCGCTGAGTTAAAAGGAGGCAAGGAAGGAAAAACAGTTGCCTTGCGTGCGGATATGGATGCATTGTCAGTTTATGAAATAACAGAAGATATTCCGTATCGTTCTAAAACGGATGGTAAGATGCATGCCTGTGGTCATGATGCGCATACAGCCATGTTGCTGATTGCAGCTAAGACATTACATACGGTACAAGATGAAATCGAAGGAACAGTTCGTTTTATTTTCCAACCAGCTGAAGAAGTAGCTACAGGCGCAAAAGCGATGGTTGAGCAAGGAGCAATGAAAGGTGTAGATAACGCCTTTGGTATTCATATTTGGTCACAGATTGACACAGGAAAAATCCAGTGCAATAAAGGGCCTGCCTTTGCCTCTGCTGATATTTTCAAAGTGCGCTTTAAAGGGCAGGGCGGACATGCTGCAGTACCACATGATGCCATTGATGCCGTAATGATTGCTTCAACGTTTGCTTTAAATGTCCAAACGGTTGTGTCACGTACAGTCAACCCACTTCGACCTGCTGTTCTTACGATTGGGAAAATGGAAGTAGGCACACGCTTTAATGTAATTGCAGAAGATGCCATTTTAGAAGGGACTGTGCGCTGCTTCGATAAAGAGGTTCGTTCACATATCGAAGCGCAAATTCGTCATTATGCCGAGCAGGTTGCGTCACTTTATGGTGGCACAGCAGAGGTTGTTTATGAATATGGTACACAAGCCGTCAACAATGATGTGGCAAGTGCCAACTTGGTTGAGCGCCTCACAGCTGAACATTTTGGCGCAGAAGCTTATCATATTGATGATCCAACAATGGGTGGAGAAGACTTTAGCTTTTACTTAGATGAAGTACCTGGCTGCTTTGCCCTCGTAGGCTCAGGCAATACAGAAAAGGATACACGCTGGGCACACCATAATGGCCATTTTGATATTGATGAAGATGGTTTGCGCGTTGGAGCCGAATTATATGTACAATACGCGCTAACATGGTTAAGAGAAAATAAATAATAAGAAGTAAACATGCTTGTTTTGATTAGTATAAATTCACCTTGGCTGGTCATAATAAAGAAGATTTCACTTATGAAATCTATAATGATGAGGAGGATGAAAAATGAGTAGGTTCGAACAACTAGACCCCAAATCTCAAAAAATCCACCGCAACTGGTCAAGGATTAAGCGATCCAAATCGCAAGTAAATGGTGAAACGGAGATTACTCTCCATAACCGTCTCTTGCGAAGTGAAGCAAAGGCCCGTCAGTTTTAATCATGCTAGAAAAGTAAGTGTCATCAAGCCCAGAAAAAAATTCTGGGTTTTTCTTTATGCGTAAAATGAGAAAGATGTATAATATTGTAAGGAAGTGATTTTTAACAGAAAAAGGAGAGGAACACGATGACCATTCCTATTCCAACTTATTTACAGCCATTTGCAGGAAACATACAATTTGTAGATGGCGTTGAATCGCAGTTTCACCTTCAATCTAGCGCAGGCAATGAACAATTTGAAATTTGGTATCATGGTGATTTGCTAATGATTGAAGGAGAGGAAATGCCTTTTATTACAGGCTCAGCTACTAGAATCGTTGCTAAAGATCCTTTAACAGCAGAGGAAATATTGCTGTTTGATGCTACGCTGCATGGTTATAATGCGCTATTTTGTGAGGAGTATACCGAGGAGCACCGTGACAACCGACCATTGGAGAAATATATTTTGCCTGTAACAGAAGTTGTACTATCATTTTTCTATAATATCGACTATGACGAAGAAATAGACGACTATGAGGTAGATGAACAAGAAAATGTACGGCTTATAAATGGAGAAGCGGCTAACTGGGAAACGATTAAAAGAAATGGCTATGATGCATTTGCTTTTTATTTCAAAAAAGAAGATGGGACACTTTTAGCATTTGCTGAAGAAGAACTAGCCTAATACGAAAGGATTTTCGCGCAATGCAAATCATACAATTTACACAAGATTTAGCAAATCCAATTCATCAATACCAATCCATCGATACATTCTATAGAAAAATCACGAAAACGGAAGTGCCTACGACGATCGGTTTCATCTATATTGAGCCAGGTGGCGTAGTTGGGATGCATGAAGCTCCCGTTCCACAGCTATTTATTGTTATCAATGGCGAAGGATGGATTAGTGGTGAAGATGGTGAAAAAATCACAATAAAAACAGGACAGGGCGTGCTATGGCATCATGGCCAACCGCATGAATCTGGCAGTATAACTGGGTTAACAGCACTTGTTATCCAAGCCGAGCAAATTCATCTTACATAATTAAAAGTGTAACGGTAGCTGCAAGAACCGTTACACTTTTTCTTGTTGTTTAACCAATTTAATAGTTTTGAGTAAATGCCCATCAAATTCTTCAATTGTTACAAATCCCTTTGCTTGATAAAAATGCAGACCAAGTTTATTTTCTTTCTCAACACAAATAAATAAAGCCGATAGATTTGGGAGCATGCGTAGACCTTCCAGTAAAAGTACAGTACCAATGCCCTTACCATGCATATTAGGATGTAAATAATGCGTTTCACCTTGGGTCACGTTTGAAAAACTAGCAATTCATCAAAAATTGCAACGAGAAACGGACTATTGATAAGACGTTCGATTAATCATTGTCGACTATAAGCTAGCTGTAAAATGCGATCTTGAATGTCACGAGGAATGGCAGCTTATTCTAGCAATTTCTTGTACAAAAGTAATGTCATTTTCTTGCATCTGTCGTATAATAAGTGTCAACACTTTTCACCTGCTATTCCAATTTTTTTCTTTATTGTAACATTCAATCATTCAAAGGGGGTCACTTTCATGCAAGTAGTTGAAAAAGCATTTGGCTATATTACGAGAGAGCATGAGGATCGATTACAGGTACTCGTATTTGAACAGAATTCAGTTGGGGCAGGTATTCAAGTGCCCAAAGGTACGGTAGAGGAAGGTGAAACACCTTTAGACGCTGTGAAACGTGAAATGCTAGAAGAGACAGGTCTAACCACACTTGTCGTTCAGGCGTTAATAGCACAGGACTATTTTAATCATCCATCAGGTATTTTACAGAAACGGTATTTCTATCATCTAACATCCGATGAAACAAGAGATGCATGGCTGCATCATCCAACTGGCTTAAACGAAGGGGATTTAATTTTTTCATTTTATTGGATTTCAGCTGAGCAAGATGCCCTGCTGGCAAAGGGGCATGGTGATTATTTATACCGTTTGTTAGCAAAGGTGAAAAATTGAACCTATAATAATTAAACCGCGTCAACTAGACGCGGTTTTTATGTTGATTCAATTAAGCCTTGGCAGCAATCTCTAGGGCTTGTGCAAAATCAGCAATTAAATCATCAACATGCTCAAGTCCTACAGAAAAACGTAGAAGACCATCTGTGATGCCTCGTTTAGCACGCTCTTCAGGCTCCATAGCCGCATGACTCATTTTTGCAGGGTAAGAAAGGATAGATTCTACTCCTCCAAGAGAGACCGCAAATACTGGAATTGTCATCGCCTCAACCAATGCCTTTGCAGCTGTATAGCTTGGTAGTCGGAAGGATAAAACGGCCCCAGGACTTGTGCTTTGACGTTGATGAATAGCGTAGCCTGGGTGTGAAGCAAGCCCTGGATAGTAGACCTGTTCAACTAGTGGATTGCTAGCCAAATACACAGCAATTTTTTGTGCAGATTCAGCAGAACGACTAAAACGTACATCTGTTGTTTTGATGTTTTGTAGTAGTGTGAATGAATCCTGTACACCTAAAATATTACCGAATGAATTTTGGATAAAGTAGAGATCCTGACCTAGCTTTTCATCGGCAGTAACCGTTAAGCCAGCAATAATATCAGAATGTCCAGATAAAAACTTCGTTGCACTATGAATGACGACATCTACACCAAGTTCTAGTGGGCGTTGGTGTAACGGTGTCATAAAAGTATTATCCAAGAATGTAAGGCAGTGGTGTTGCTTGGCAAGCGCCACTACACCACGAATATCTGTAATGCCTAACGTTGGATTTGATGGTGTTTCCATATAAAGTAGTTTTGTAGCTGGCGTGATTGCTGCTTCTACAGCTGCTAGATCCGTAAAATCTACAAATGTATGGGAAATCCCAAAGCGCGGCAACACCTTTGTTACAAAACGATAGGTTCCACCATAAACATCCTCAGTCATGACGATATGATCTCCCTGCGATAACAGCATTAATGCTGCTGATACGGCAGCGATACCAGATGAAAATGCATGGGCACGAACGCCTCCCTCAAGCTCTGCTACAGCTTTTTCTAACGCATCTCTTGTAGGGTTGCCTGAACGAGCATAATCATATTCTCCAAATTCATCTATACTTTCTTGATGGAAAGTAGAGGACAGATACATCGGGACGTTAACAGCCCCTTTTTTATTACTATAGCCATCACGAACACCTGCGTGAATGAGGCTTGTTTCAATACGTTGCTTCATCAATTACGCCTCTTTTCTAAGGATATCAAACACTTGTCGTAAGTCTGCAATTAAATCTTCTGCTTCCTCAATGCCAACAGAGAAGCGTAATAAACGATCACAAACGCCACGCTCCACACGCTCTTCATAAGGCATATCTGCATGTGTTTGTGTAGCAGGATACGTAATAAAGCTTTCGACACCGCCAAGACTTTCAGCAAAAGTAATTAACTTTAAGTTACGAAGGAATGGGTCAATCCACTCAGGCTTTTGCAAGCGGAATGACAGCATGCCACCTTTTCCAGTGTAAAGGACATCGGTCACTAACTCTTCTTCCTCTAAGTAAGCAGCAATCGCCTTCGCATTGGCATCATGTTGCTTTAAGCGTAGATGCATTGTTTTTAGACCACGAATAAGTAACCATGAATCCATAGCTCCTAGCACCATTCCACTACCATTATGAATAAAGCCAATGCGTTCGGCTAATTCTGTGCCTTTAGCAACCACTAGCCCAGCTAAAACATCATTATGACCACCAATATACTTCGTTGCAGAATGAAGCACAATATCTGCACCTAATTCAATAGGGCGTTGGAAGTAAGGCGTATAAAAAGTATTATCCACAATTAGCCATGCCCCATGCTTATGTGCTAACTCCGCATACACTTGTAAATCAAACTCCTGCATAAGTGGATTTGTAGGTGTTTCAATAAATATTGCACGTGTATTTTCATTCATTAATGCTTCCACCTGTTCAACCGATTCAAATTTTGAATAAACAGGCTTAATATTATAAGTATCTTGGAAGAAATTAAAAAGTCTATATGTACCACCATATAAATCATCTGGCACGACTAATTCATCGCCTGGTTTAAATAGGGATAACACCAATTGAATGGCAGCCATCCCGGAGCTACAGGCAAAGCCCATATCGCCACCCTCTAAATCAGCAATTCCTGCTTCTAAAAGAGCACGTGTTGGATTTTTTGTACGTGTATAGTCAAAACCAGTAGATTCACCAATCCCAGTATGTTTATAAGCAGTCGATAAATGAATGGGTGGGCTCACAGCTCCTGTTGCTGGGTCACTTAAATTACCAAGTTGTACAAGCTTTGTTTCAATACTTCTGTTTAATGTCATGACGTCACTCTTTTCTTCAATATTATTAAAAGCAACAACTTTTGCTTTCAATTTAATAGTATTCTCAATAATTGTTACCAATTTAACATGGATACTAAAGAAGAACAAG
This sequence comes from Lysinibacillus sp. PWR01, assembly GCF_043359455.1. Classification (NCBI taxonomy): domain Bacteria; kingdom Bacillati; phylum Bacillota; class Bacilli; order Caryophanales; family Bacillaceae; genus Lysinibacillus; species Lysinibacillus sp. PWR01. Next base: position 29,900 of record NZ_JBHERJ010000009.1, read on the forward strand.
GTGATTTCTGAAAATTAGCTAGATTATTTATAGTTAATCACCTAGGAATAGTAGGAGATTAATTGTGAATTTATGCGAAATTATCGCTGTTAACTTCGAATGGAATGAAATTTTAACAGAGTGAGCAGTTTATACATCAAATTGAGCGGATTCTAAGTAAAGAAGAGCGCTTTAGGTTTCAGAAAGAGCGGATTCTAAGTAAAGATGAACGCTTTAGGTTTCAGAAAGAGCGGATTCTAAGTAGAGATGATCGCTTTAGGTTCCAGAAAGAGCGGATTCTAAGTAAAGAAGAGCGCTTTAGGCTTCAGAAAGAGCGGATTCTAAGTAAAGAAGAGCGCTTTAGGTTCCAGAAAGAGCGGATTCTAAGTAAAGAAGAGCGCTTTAGGTTCCAGAAAGAGCGGATTCTAAGTAAAGATGATCGGTTAGATTCAAAAAGGTGGGTTTCTAAAAAAGATTGATCGTCCGCCTTCAAAAAAGTAGTTTCCAGCAGAAGGAATCGCTCTAAACTTCAAAGTAAGCGTTTCTATCTAGAATGGAACTGCTTCAATTTACGTAAAACTGCATTCCAGAATATAGATATATCTAGAGAAGTGAAGGATACTTATTAAATTGATGGATAGAGAAAGGAAAGTAGCGGATAAAACGTTCAAAGTATCGGATAGAACGTAAAAAGTAAAGGATACAGATTAAGTTAGTGGATACAAGATAGAAAGTATCGGATAGAACGTTCAAAGTGGTGGATAGGAAGGAAAAAGTAAAGGATACCCATTAAGTTAGTGGATACAAGATAAAAAGTAGTGGATAGGACATGCAAAGTATCGGATAGAACGCGTAAAGTGGTGGATAGAGGAGAAAAAGTAAAGGATACGCATTAAATAGTAGGAGAACACCCGAAGTGAAGGATACAAAACAAAAACATCTGCCTCATTCAAATGAGAGACAGATGCTTTTACACCGTATGTTAGGCTTGTTCTTTTTTTAGCAAGTCGCGAATTTCTTTGAGAAGCTCTTCTTTGGCATCGAGTTCAGGTGCTGGTTCTTCCACGACTGCTTCTTCTTTTTTACGTGTGAGCTTTGTCATAATTCGTAAGGCCATAAAAATGGCAAATGCTATGATTAAAAAATCAATGATGGATTGTAGAAATACACCAAAATTGATTTGGGCTTCACCTGAGCCAAAAACAAAACTCTTTGTTAAATCAATACCACCTGTTAAAACACCGACTAATGGCATGATGATATTTTCAACTAAGGAGGTAACAATTTTACCGAAAGCACCACCAATGACTACTGCTACTGCTAGATCGACAATATTGCCTTTCATCGCAAATTCTTTAAAGTCTTTCCACAAAATAAATTCCTCCCTATTATTATCCAATAAACGAATCAATCTGTATTTTACTATATTTTTAGCAAACCTTTCAACTGCTTTCATGGTGGAAATGATGTACTTTCATAGATGTGGAAGACTTCATTCTTTCAAAATGAAAAGATATACTGCACATTACGGAAAATTTGGTAATATAGAAAAAGAATACTAGATTAGGTGTGACGTATGGCAAAGAAAAAGAATAACAAACCTCTGTTATCACCCGCGACAAAATTGGGTATGATAGCATTATTGATTCCAATTGCAATTACCGTGTATGTTCTCACATTTTTTGCTTGGAAGGAGCTTCAAACATTACCGATATTCGAAAAGCTTGTCCAGCAAAAGGCAATTGAGGAGATTCAACAGCATTTCGATATGAAAATTCCTGAGCAATACATTCCCGTTTATGTAGCTGCAGAAGAAAAATATGGTGTACCCTGGACATTACTTGCTGCGCATCATCGTATTGAAACACGGTTTTCTACGGTAAAATCAATGGTATCATCTGCTGGGGCAGAGGGGCATATGCAATTCATGCCCTGTACATTCGTTGGCTGGCAGCATCCCACATGCTCAGGTTTGGGAAAAGGAAGCATCACAAAAACTGAATTGATGAGTCCTGAGACGATTGCTAAATATGGAGGATATGGCGTTGACGCAAATGGGGATGGAATAGCTGACCCCTATGATATTGAGGATGCAGTATTTAGTGCTGCGAATTACTTATCCAAATACGGTGCTGCGACAGGGAATATTAAGAAAGCTGTTTACCAATACAACCATAGCGAGAAATATGTTGAGGATGTGTTATATTACTACCAGTTGTATGATGATTTTCACGATGAGCTCCAAGCAGCTGTTCTCTTACATGAAAAAAAATAAAGAGCCATCACATTGGATGGCTCTTCATTACATATTTAAGTTGCTTTACGCATACCTTTTAAAATAAGGCTGACGATAAAGATCAACACGATGGCACCGATTAGTGCTGGGAACACGTAGAAATCACTTACTCTCCAGCCCCAGTTCCCTAAAACCATACTACCAATCCAAGAACCGACAATCCCTGCAATAATATTCCCGATGATGCCGCCTGGTACATCTTTACCTAAAATGACGCCAGCTAGCCATCCAAGAATTCCTCCAATAATTAAATACCAAATGAAACTAATCATTACTTTCATCTCCTTAAATTTAAGATATAATGGCGATTACTTAGTTATACCCTGAATGGAGTAGATTAAACACTGTGATTTTGTTTAGTAATTATTACATGTTGTAAATAAGGCTGTAGACAAGTGAATGCAGCTCCTTTGCTGTGCTCACTTTATAGCTAATCCACCTGCATAAACTACCGTGAAAATGTCCACATTAACTACAATTACTTCTATATTGTACATACACCGATTATCGCTTACTTCTATAGTATGTTCATGTATTCAATTCGTACCAGAAATGCATGCAACGCCCAATCGCCAGTAACAATAAAAAACAGCCATTTAACTAAATTATTTACTACAATAGCCTTTTCATTCGTGAACGTGAAAAAATACATTATTTTTTATTGAAACAGAATGTCAATTCTATGTGCAATTCCTTATTTCTTTGGGAGAATTTTTTGTGTAGAAAAAGAAAAATGGGTAAATTTCCACTTTTTAATAGTTTGAAAATTCTGTATAAAGAGATTATAATGTAGAAAAGGAGCGTGGTCATATGAATATAGCTGTTATGAAACGTTTAAATCGTCAAGGCTTTTTAATTGCTGGTTTGCATTTATTAGTAATGCTAAATCTTGCAGCTGATTTCTTATTCGCATCGTAACCAATTTAATAGAAAGGTGAATGAAATGTTTATCCCATATTAAAACAACCGTGTAGTCTTATTGTAAAACAGGCTCACGGTTGTTTTATTATGCTTAATTAACTGAAAAAAGGAATTATTCCGCTAAATGTCAAATACATAGTTTATACAAGGGAGTGATGAAATGACGTCAAGATTGGATCAAGCATTTTGTGATTTGGAAAGACCATTTGCATGGTTAGATTTAGATGCACTAGATAAAAATATACAAATGGTTCAAGATGCTTGTGGGGGAAAACAAATTCGTATTGCAACAAAATCGATTCGTTCTATTGAGGTCCTTCGTTATATACAGAAAAAACTTGTGAATGTTGTGGGGTTTATGACATTTACTGCAGCAGAGACCCTTTTTTTATTAGAGCAGCAGTTTGATGACTTATTGCTTGGCTATCCAGTAATGGAGGAAGCAACGATTCGTCGATTGTTGCATTTTGTAAAGGAAGGAAAACTCGTCACCTTTATGGTAGACAGACAAGAACATATCCAACTATTGGCGAAATTAGGACAAGAGATTGGCGTACGTGTACAGGTTTGCATTGATCTTAATGTTTCTAATGATTTTAAAGTATTGTATTTTGGAACAAAACGTTCGTCATTGTCTTCTCTTGAAACGTTGACACCTTTTTTACAAACCATTCAAAACACTCCTGTAATTGAAGTGGTAGGAGCGATGGGCTATGAGGCTCAAATAGCAGGGGTTGGCAATCGTCCTGCAAATGCTTTAAAAGGTAGAGTCATAGAAGCCATGCAAGTACAAGCCAAAAAGCAAGTAACGCAGTTTCGTCGATTAGCGATCGCCCATATCAAGGCTTATTTTCCAAATCTACGCTTTGTTAATGGTGGAGGATCAGGAAGTATGACGTACACCAATCAACAGAAGGAAGTAACGGAAATTACAGTTGGCTCGGCTTTTTATGCACCAGCATTGTTCGATCAATTTACACATTTACAGCTAGAAAAGGCTGCTGGATTTGCCTTACGTGTAACAAGAATGCCTGAAAAAAATATCGTTGTTTGTCATGGGGGAGGCTATACGGCTTCTGGAGCCATTGGGATGGATCGTTTGCCTGTATTCTATGACCCTACCACTTTTGCATATCTTAGCCTAGAAGGCGCAGGGGAAGTGCAAACACCTATTAAGGTCAAAGGAAAGAGTATCAATATTGGCGATACCATTTATTTTCGACATGCGAAGGCAGGAGAGCTTTGTGAGCGTTTTCAGGTCCTGCATGCTATTCGTGGGGACAAGTATGCAGGACATTACACAACATATAGGGGAGATGGACAATGTTTTCTATAGAAAAATGGCGAAATGGTGAAAAGTGGACAAACTGGGCTGGGAATGTTATTTCCTATCCGAGTGAAATGTATTTACCGCACTCTATTGATGAAGTTTCAGCAATTGTGAAGCATGCGTGTCAATCAGGAAAGACAATCCGTGTCACAGGTGCTGCTCATTCTTTTAGCGCTGTGGCTATGCCTGAGCATATAGCAATTTCCTTACATAATCTGCGTGGATTAATCGCTGTGAATGAGGAAAGGCAGGAGGCAACATTATGGGCGGGGACCTACCTATATGAAATTGGACCAATGCTAGCGAAACACGGTTTTGCGTTAATCAATATGGGCGATATACAGGAGCAAACCATTGCAGGGGCAGTGTCAACTGGCACACATGGCACGGGGGTTACACTTGGTTCTCTATCGTCAGCTGTCCAGGCATGGGGATTTGTAGACGGTACTGGTACTTATCAGGAACATAGGAGAGGTATGGATGATTTATCTGAAGCGCTGCATGTATCACTTGGGATGCTAGGTGTTCTGGTCAAAGTAACGATTAAGGTCATACCACTATATGGTTTGCATTATGTGGGGGCAAGAGAAACATTGACAAATGGTCTCTCGTTATTTGCGCAGGATATTCGTCAACATCGTCATGTGGAGTGGTTTTATTTCCCTGGTAGTGAAACAATTCAAGTAAAACGGATGAATGCGGTCGCGCCTGTTTATCAAAGTGAATGGAATAAAAAAATAGAAACGTTAAAGCTACAAATAGTAGAAAACGGGGCTTTCTTTGCGATGTCAGAGCTTTGTAAGTGGAAACCTGGTTTAAGTAGTGCCATGAGCAAGATAGCGGCTGCCAATGTGGTAGAAAGTGAAAAAGTAGGGATAAGCTATGAAATTTATCCCTCACCTCGTAGCGTGAAGTTTCAAGAGAGTGAATATGCCATCCCTTTATCACAGTTTGAAGCTTGTTTGGAGGAAATCCATGCAACCTTTAAAAAAGGGACTTTTAATGTTCATTTTCCTTTAGAGTGTCGAACAACTGCAGGCGAAGCAGGTTTTTTAAGTCCAACACAAGGGCGTGAGTCGGCTTTTATAGCCTTTCATATGTATAAGGGAATGGGAGAAGAGCCTTACTTTAAATGGGTGCATACATTGATGCAAAAATATGAAGGTCGTCCTCACTGGGGAAAACAACATCATTTAACAGCGCAAACGGTCTATGCGTTGTATCCAGAGATTGAAAAGTTTTTAAGCATTCGACACCAATACGATCCTGAACAAATATTTTTTACAGGATACTTAAAAAAGTTGTTTCTATTGTAAGCGTTATCTCTAGGATTGGATAACTTAGCTTATTCAAATATATGGGAATTTTTTATTTATCCATTTTTGTTTATTATTAAAAAATTAAAATTTGAACGAAATGTCAAAATTTTTATCAAAGCGAGATAAAACTGATGCTTAATCAGCATGTAAACGATTTCAATTTTGACAGATTTTTTGAATTGTTTAAACAATTCAAAAAATAGTGTTGACGAGACCTTTTTTTCGTACTATGATAACAACAATTTAACACGTTCGTTACAGCAGTAGTCGTCTAAGAGGCTATTACTCTATAAACAAAAATTAAAAAGACAGAACATTTTGTCTATAGCAACGAACATAGTATGGATAGCAATGAGGGGCGTTTAAAATGAGAAGTGACATGATTAAAGTAGGCGTAGATCGAGCGCCACATCGAAGTCTTTTATATGCAACAGGCAAAGTAAAAGCAAAAGATCTAGGCAAACCATTTATTGGGGTTTGTAACTCTTATATCGACATAATACCAGGTCACGTTCATTTACGTACGTTCGCTGATGTAGTGAAAGAAGCTATTATTGAAGCGGGTGGTATTCCATTCGAATTTAATACAATTGGTGTCGATGATGGTATTGCAATGGGGCATATTGGTATGCGTTATTCCTTACCAAGTCGTGAAATTATAGCAGACTCTGCTGAAACAGTTATTAATGCACATTGGTTTGATGGCGTATTTTATATTCCAAACTGTGACAAAATTACACCAGGAATGCTTATGGCAGCAGTTCGTACGAATGTACCATCTATCTTTGTTTCAGGTGGTCCAATGGAGGCAGGAACTTCTGCAGCAGGGAAACAGCTTTCCTTAACATCTGTGTTTGAAGGTGTAGGAGCACACAAATCAGGAAAAATGTCTGCGGAAGAGCTGTTGGATATTGAGAATAATGCTTGTCCGACGTGTGGCTCATGCTCAGGCATGTTTACAGCAAATTCCATGAACTGCTTAATGGAAATGCTTGGTGTTGCTTTACCTGGAAATGGTACAATCGTTGCCACTTCTGAAGAGCGTCACAAGCTGATTAAAGAAGCAGCTAAGCAATTAATTCGCATGGTCAAGGAAGACGTTAAACCTCGCGATATTATTACAAAAGAGGCAATTGATGATGCTTTTGCTCTTGATATGGCAATGGGGGGCTCCACAAATACAGTTCTTCATACATTAGCAATTGCCAATGAAGCCGAAATAGATTACAACATTGAAGATATTAATAAAGTAGCGGAAAGAGTGCCTTATTTAGCAAAAATCATGCCTGCTTCAGATATTTCAATGGATGATATTAATAAAGCGGGTGGAGTAAGTGCCATTATTAATGAATTAACATCTATTCCAGGTGCTATTCATCCAGACCGTCCAACCGTAGCAGGCGTTACAATGGGTGAGCTTGTCAAAGATTATCACATCACGAATGATCAAGTCATTCGAACAAAAGACAACCCATATAGTGCTGTAGGTGGATTATCAGTTTTATTCGGTAACATCGCACCAGATGGCTCTGTTATTAAAGTAGGGGCCGTTGATCCTTCTATCAAAGTATTCAAGGGCGAGGCAATTGTCTTTGATTCACAAGAAGCAGCACAAGAAAACATTGATAATGGAACGGTGAAAGAGGGCCATGTAGTCGTCATTCGCTATGAAGGACCTAAGGGTGGTCCAGGGATGCCAGAAATGCTTGCACCAACATCTGCCATTCAAGGTCGAGGCCTTGGTACAAAGGTTGCATTAATTACAGATGGTCGTTTCTCAGGTGCATCTCGTGGTATTTCAATTGGCCATATTTCACCAGAAGCTGCTGAAGGCGGTCCAATCGCTTTAGTAGAAAACGGAGATATTATCGAAATTGATCTACCAAATCGTACGATTAATTTACAAGTTTCAGATGAAGTTTTAGCTGAACGTCGTGCAAAATTACCAGTCTTTGAGCCAAAAATCAAACGTGGTTGGTTAGCAAGATATTCAAAATTAGTGACGAGCGCTTCCACTGGAGGCGTAATGAAAATTTAACAACTAGATAAATAAAAACGTTGATGAGGTTAAAGGTTCTAGAGCCTTGTATCTACCAGAGAGCCGGTCGTGCTGGAAGCCGGCGATACAACTAGATCCGACATCCCCTCGGAGTGGGCTATTAAACGTGTTTACACCATTAGATAGCTCCGGGCATAGTCGAAAGTGCTCGTTATTAATGAATAAATGTTTTATGGCACTATATTGGATGCGATGTCTTTCGCATTGGTGCATAAATGCTGTCATTTATTCGCGAGGTAGCAATTATTTGCTATAAAAAAGGGTGGTACCATGGAAAGTCTTTTTCATCCCTACGTAAGGTAGTTCTTTGCGTGTGGAGAAAAAGGCTTTTTATTATTTTCACGATGCAATTGAACAGCCTCTCAACGAAAAGGACGAGAGGAATAGTCAATCCAGCTATTGACACTTCACTAATCTACAACACTGATGTGTGAGTTTGAAAGAAATGAAGGAGGCATAATTTGATGAGTGCGAATGTTTCAATCAATGAACAAGAACAATTAGCTACAACAGCAACAGCTGAACAAACCTATCAAGCGAAGGACGGTGCAGATGTATTAGTGCAGGCATTGCACGATCAAGGGGTTGAAATTGTCTTTGGCTATCCAGGAGGAGCCGTATTACAAATTTATGATGCGATGTATAAAAACCCAATTCGCCATATTTTAACAAGACATGAACAGGGTGCTATTCATGCGGCGGAAGGCTATGCTCGTGTTTCAGGTAAAACGGGCGTTGTTATTGCCACAAGTGGACCTGGTGCAACAAACCTTGTAACAGGTATTGCGGATGCCATGATCGACTCTATTCCATTGGTTGTTTTTACAGGACAGGTTGCGACATCTGTGATCGGAACAGATGCTTTCCAAGAAGCCGATATTATGGGGATTACAACACCGATTACAAAGCACAACTATCAGGTGCAGGATGTCAATGATATTCCCCGCATTGTGAAGGAAGCTTTCCATATCGCTAGCACAGGTCGTAAGGGACCAGTTGTCGTGGATTTCCCAAAAAACGTTTCCCAAATGTTGTTTGATGTAGAGAATCCACCGCAAGCACCTGATGAAATTTATTTACCAGGCTATCAGCCAACATATAAACCAAATTATTTACAAGTCCAAAAGGCGATTCAAGCCATTTCATTGGCAAAAAACCCAATCATCTTAGCGGGTGCAGGTGTTCTTTTTGCAGATGCACGTGAGGAATTAACGACTTTCGCAGAAAAATATCGTATTCCAGTAACGAATACATTGCTAGGATTGGGCTCCATCCATGGTGAACATGACTTATTCCTTGGGATGGCTGGGATGCATGGTACAGCTACAGCAAATACAGCGATCACAAAATCGGATTTATTACTCAATATTGGGGCACGATTTGATGATCGTCTAACAGGTAATCTAGCTACATTTGCACCAAATGCAACGATTATCCATATCGATATTGATCCTGCTGAAATTGGCAAAAATGTACCGACAGATATTCCAATTGTTGCTGATGCCAAGGAGGCTTTAAAAGCACTATTGAAAAAGGATTTCCAAGGTCCTGATACAGCCGATTGGTTAGCTTATTTAAGGAATCATGCGATGGAATATCCATTATGGTATTGCAAGGATACAAATACGCAAGAAATCCTACCACAAGAGGCATTGCAATTAGTGCACAAGGTAACTGAAGGTAATGCCATTGTGACGACAGATGTTGGGCAGCATCAAATGTGGGCAGCACAATATTATCATTTAAATAATGATCATTCATGGGTAACGTCTGGTGGACTTGGTACGATGGGCTTCGGCTTCCCGGCCGCAATTGGCGCCCAATTTGCGAAGCCAGACAAAAAAGTTATTTCGATTGTAGGAGATGCAGGATTCCAAATGACGGCACAGGAGCTATCCATCCTACAGGAATTTAACTTACCAGTAAAAATAGTGATTTTGAATAATAGCTGTCTTGGCATGGTACGTCAATGGCAACAAACATTCTATGAAGAGCGCTATTCATCATCACTTATGCCGATCCAACCAGATTTTGTTAAGTTAGCTGATGCTTATAACATTAAAGGTTATCGTATTAACACAATCGATGAAGCAGAGTCTATTTTCCGTGAGGCACTGCTGTCTGATGAGCCAGTATTAATTGACTGTCGAGTGAAACAGCTTGAATGTGTTTACCCAATGGTAGCACCTGGCACAGGCTTACATGAAATGATTGGGGTGAAAAAAAATTGAAGCGAGTAATTACCGTAACTGTGATTAACCAAAGTGGTGTATTAAACCGTTTGACAGGTTTATTGATGAAGCGTCAGTTCAATATTGAATCGATTACAGTAGGTCATACGGAGCAACCGAATTTTTCAAAGATGACCTTCGTAGTCAACATAGAGGACGAACGCAAAATTGAGCAGCTAGTGAAACAGTTATCCAAGCAAATTGATGTGTTAAAGGTCAATGACATTACCGATAAATCGATTGTTCTGCGAGAGCTAGCACTAGTAAAGGTGATTTCCCCACCAAATTTACGTTTGGAAATGAATTCAATTGTTGAACCGTTCCGCGCCCAAATTATTGATACAGCCAAAAATGTTGTGACGTATCAAGTAGTAGGGCATCCAGAGAAGATTGATGCCTTTATCGAACTCATTCGACCATATGGCATTAAAGAACTTACACGTACAGGGGCAACTGCCTCCGTTCGTGAAACACAAAAAGTCTCAAACCCGCAGCTCTCTATTTTAAAATAGTTTGCATATAAAAATGAATAGCTTTATAGACAGAGCAAGTATCTAAAGCTATAAAAAACAAAACATATTCTAGGAGGAAATTAACAATGGCTACAATGTACTATGAGCAAAATATCAACGAGGACGTATTAAAAGGAAAGAAAATCGCAATTATCGGTTACGGTTCACAAGGTCATGCACATGCTTTAAACCTTAAAGAATCAGGTTTTGACGTGGTAGTAGGGGTTCGTCCAGGTGGATCCTTCGATGCGGCAAAAGCAGATGGTATTGACGTGAAAACAGTGGCTGAAGCAGCACAAGAAGCAGATGTTATCCAAATTCTACTACCAGATGAACGCCAAAAAGCAGTTTATGAAGCGGAAATTGCGCCACATTTACAAGCTGGTAAAGCATTGATGTTTGCACACGGCTTCAATATCCATTTCGGTCAAATTACACCACCAGCAGACGTTGACGTATTTTTAGTAGCACCAAAAGGACCAGGACATCTAGTTCGTCGTCAATTCCAAGAAGGTGCTGGGGTACCAGGACTATTCGCTATTCACCAAGATGCTACAGGCCAAGCAAAAGATTTAGCGCTTGCGTATGGTAAAGGAATCGGTGCTGCACGTGGTGGGCTTCTTGAAACAACATTCAAAGAAGAAACAGAGACAGATTTATTCGGTGAACAAGCGGTACTTTGTGGTGGTGCAACACAGCTAGTAAGAGCAGGATTCGAAACATTAGTAGAAGCTGGTTATCAACCAGAATTAGCCTACTTTGAAACACTACATGAGCTTAAATTAATTGTTGACCTAATGTTTGAGGGCGGTATGGCAACAATGCGCTACTCAGTTTCAGATACAGCAGAGTGGGGAGATTATGTTGCAGGACCACGCATTATCGATGAGTCTGTAAAAGCTCGTATGAAAGACGTATTAACAGATATCCAAGATGGTACATTTGCTCGTCGTTGGATTCAAGAAAATGAAAATGGTCGTCCAGAATATACAAAATTCAAAGAAGCTGGTGCGAACCATCAAATCGAAGAAGTAGGCGCAAAACTACGTGCTATGATGCCATTCATCAACGAAGGTAAAGAAAAAGTTGTGAGAGAAGTGGCGACAAGTGCGAAAAATTGATATTTTCGATACTACGCTTCGCGATGGTGAACAATCTGCTGGGATCAACTTAAACACAGCCGAGAAGATTGAAATTGCCAAACAATTAGAGCGCCTTGGTGTGACAATTATAGAAGCAGGATTTCCTGCTTCGTCACCCGGTGACTTTGATGCAGTCCATCGCATTGCAGGTACAGTAAAAAATTCCATTGTGACGGGGCTAGCTCGCTGTATCCAAAAGGATATTGATGCTACATGGGAAGCGATAAAAGTAGCACAACAGCCACATATTCACATTTTTCTAGCCACATCACCTATTCATATGGAATACAAATTAAAAAAATCCCCTGAGCAAGTGGTGGAGCAAGCGGTAGAGGCTGTTAAATACGCTAAAAAGTACTTCCCACTTGTACAATGGTCTGCCGAGGATGCATTCCGCTCTGATCGTGAATTTTTAGTGCGAATTATGAACGAAGTGGTTGCTGCTGGTGCAACAACGATTAATGTTCCAGACACTGTAGGGTATGCATCCCCGCAAGAATATGGTGCATTATTTAAGTTCCTACTGGAAAATGTCAAAGGTGCTGATAAAGTGAAATTCTCTGCCCATTGTCATGATGATTTAGGGATGGCAACAGCTAACACGATTGCCGCAATAGAAAATGGTGCTGCACAAGTCGAAGGAACAATCAATGGTATCGGCGAACGCGCAGGTAATGTGGCACTCGAGGAAATTGCTGTAGCACTTCATATTCGCAAGGATATTTATCAGGTGCAAACGGGCATTCAGTTGCAAGAAATTAAACGTACGTCTCAATTAGTCAGTAAATTGACAAATGTTGTGATTCAGCCAAATAAAGCGATTGTAGGAAGAAATGCTTTTGCACACGAATCGGGCATCCATCAAGACGGTGTCTTAAAAAATCCAGAAACCTATGAAATTATTTCACCTGCTTTAATCGGCGAAGGTGAGATTCCATTAGTTCTCGGGAAACATTCTGGTCGTGCAGCCTTCCGTGATCGTGCGGAAACAATGGGCTTCCATCTTTCTGATGAAAAGTTGAACAAAGCATTTGTGGAATTTAAAAAATTGGCTGATCGTAAAAAAGAAATTACAGAGGAAGATTTACTTACTCTTCTTACTGAGCAACAAGTTCAAGTAGAAGATGTACCACTCTTTGAGTTGAAAATGGTGCAGGTGCAATATGGTACTGAAAATATTCCTACAGCTACAGCTATTGTGCTTACACCTGAGGGACTAGAAAAAACCGTTGTAGCTACTGGCTCTGGTTCAGTAGAAGCAATTTTTAATACACTGGAGCAACTTGTACCTGGAGCTGTACATGTCATTGATTACCGTGTGACATCGGTTGGCAAAGGACGAGATGCACTGGGTGAAGCGGTTATTAATATTCGCTATGATGAGGTTTCGACTACAGGCCGTAATTCCTCTCAAGATGTTTTAGAAGCATCGGCAAAAGCTTATTTAAATGCTATTAACCGTCATTTAATTCAAGCAAGCCTTCGCGCACATCCTGTATAGGTTTCTGAGGTAGTGAATTGTATGAAGTACCATTCACAAGTCGGATGCAATGATGTCATGGCGTATTGTATCAATTAACCAAAAATTACGCTTAGACGTAATGACTACGCTCACCTCGATAAAAGGTAGGTGAGCGTCTTTACTAAATTAGCGAATACGCTATACAAAGAAAGGTGTTTTGACGATGGAGAGAAAAATTACAGTACTTCCCGGTGATGGAATTGGGCCAGAGGTTGTTGCTTCTGCTGTACGTGTATTACAGGTGATTGGTAAACGATTTAATCATACATTTCATTTAGGATATGCAACAATTGGTGGTGCTGCGATTGACCAGCACAATAATCCATTACCTGATGAAACAATCGAGATGTGTGAAAATAGTGATGCGATTTTATTAGGAGCTGTAGGTGGTCCAAAGTGGGATCAAAACCCTCCTGAATTGCGCCCAGAAAAAGGGTTACTGCGAATTCGGAAACACTTCGATTTATTTGCCAATCTACGTCCAGTAAAGGCGTTCCCGAGTTTACTAGATGCTTCACCATTAAAGCGTGAAGTGGCTGAGAACGTTGATTTAATGATTGTACGTGAACTAACAGGCGGCGTATACTTCGGGGAACCACGTATGCGTACTGAAAATGGCGCAATTGATACAACGGTTTACTCTAAAGCAGAGGTAGAGCGTATCGTTGAAAATGCCTTTGAACTAGCACGTTTACGTGGTGGCAAATTATGCTCTGTTGACAAGGCGAATGTGCTTGAAACAAGTCGCTTATGGCGTGAAGTTGTAGAAGCAAAGAAAAAAGAGTATCCAGATGTAATCGTAGAACATAACCTAGTAGACTCTGTCGCAATGAAACTTATTACAAATCCTGGACACTATGATGTAGTCGTTACTGAAAATATGTTTGGTGATATTTTAAGTGATGAAGCATCTGTTATTACTGGTTCTCTAGGTGTTTTACCATCCGCATCCATTCGTGGTGATAATTTTGGCTTATATGAACCAGTACATGGCTCCGCACCAGAAATTGCAGGGCAAGGTGTAGCAAATCCTGCTGCAACCATTTTATCCGTAGCGATGATGCTGCAATATTCATTTGGCTTAAAAGAAGAAGCAGCAGAAATTGAACGCGCGGTAAGTGCAGTATTTGATGATGGCTACTTTACAGCAGATCTTGCTCGTGACGGCAGTCGTATTTTATCGACTAATGAATGGACAGATAAGGTAATTAACGAAATTGATACTAGCTTTGTATCACAAAGTATTATGACAACATATATTTAAAGAAATAGGTGAAGACAATGGGTAAAAATATAATTGAAAAGATTTGGGATAAACATGTTGTTTATCAGGAAGAGGGCAAACCGGACCTGTTATATATTGATCTTCATTTAATTCATGAAGTAACATCTCCGCAAGCTTTTGAAGGGTTACGCATGAACGGACGTAAAGTGCGTCGTCCTGATTTAAGCTTTGCGACAATGGATCATAACGTACCAACAAAAAATTTACCAACTATCCATGATCCCATTGCGCGCAATCAAATCGAAACATTAGCTAAAAATGCTGAGGAATTTGGCGTTGAGTTAGCGGGCATGGGTCACCCTGACCAAGGGATTGTCCATGTGATTGGGCCAGAGCTTGGATTAACACAGCCTGGTAAAACCATTGTTTGTGGTGATTCTCATACATCGACACACGGTGCCTTCGGGGCCATTGCATTTGGTATTGGAACATCAGAGGTGGAGCATGTATTATCGACGCAAACATTATGGCAAAATAAGCCGAAAACGATGGAGATTCGTGTTGAAGGGGAGCTACCAGTTGGGGTAGCGGCAAAGGATATTATTCTAGCCATCATTGCCAAGTTCGGAATAGGTGTTGGTACAGGACATATTGTGGAATTCACTGGAGAGGCTATCCACAAACTATCTATGGAAGAACGCATGACGATTTGTAATATGTCAATTGAGGCAGGCGCAAAAGCAGGGCTTATCTCACCTGACCAAACAACAGTCGATTATATTCGTGGACGCAAATATGCACCGCAGGGAGAAAAATTGGAAGAAGCAGCCGCTTACTGGTTAAGTCTTGCTTCAGACGAAGATGCAACGTACGATACGGTTCGTATTATAAAAGCTGAAGAAATTGAACCAATCATTACGTGGGGAACAAACCCATCGATGGGTACTGGTGTTTCTGGGCATGTTCCAACACAAGCAGATTATGAGGATGAATCAGACAAGGCGGCACTTCAAAAAGCACTTGCCTATATGGGCTTAGAGGAAGGCCAGCCATTAACATCCATTGACATCCAGCATGTCTTCATTGGCTCCTGTACAAACTCACGCATTAGTGATTTGCGTGCAGCTGCTGATGTCATCAAAGGGCGTAAGGTGCATGACAAGGTCACAGCCATCGTTGTCCCAGGCTCACATACAACGAAAAAACAAGCAGAGGCAGAAGGTTTAGATAAAATATTTATGGATGCAGGCTTTGAATGGCGAGAATCTGGTTGCTCGATGTGTCTTGCGATGAATGATGACGTCGTACCAGCTGGAGAACGCTGTGCCTCTACCTCAAACCGCAACTTTGAAGGACGTCAGGGCGCTGGAGCTCGTACACATTTAGTGTCACCACCAATGGCAGCAGCCGCTGCGA
This sequence comes from Lysinibacillus sp. PWR01, assembly GCF_043359455.1. Classification (NCBI taxonomy): domain Bacteria; kingdom Bacillati; phylum Bacillota; class Bacilli; order Caryophanales; family Bacillaceae; genus Lysinibacillus; species Lysinibacillus sp. PWR01. The sequence continues at coordinate 45,852 of NZ_JBHERJ010000009.1, forward strand.
TTGCAGGTCACTTCGTCGATGTACGTGAATTTGTGAAGGAAACAGTGTAAGTCTTGCTTTACTCGGGAAGGGATGATTGAAAAATGGAACCAATTAATATCGTAAATAGTGTCATCACACCACTTGATCGAAAAAATGTTGATACCGATCAAATTATTTCAAAAGAATTTCTAAAACGTATTGAGCGCACAGGTTTTGGACAGTTTTTATTTTACCATTGGCGTTTCGATGCACAAGGGAATGAAATAGCTGACTTTGTATTAAATAAACCTGAATTTAAAGAATCTAAAATTCTAGTGGCGCAAGATAATTTCGGCTGTGGCTCCTCTCGTGAACATGCACCATGGGCAATTTTAGATTACGGTTTTAACGTTGTGATTGCACCTTCTTTTGCAGATATTTTCCATAATAACTGCTTCAAAAACGGTATCTTACCGATTAAGCTAACAGAATCAGAATGTGATGCTATTTTAGCAAAAGGCTTAGCAAAACCCTATAGTATGGAAGTAAATCTTGCAGAGCAAACCGTAACAGGGGAAGATGGTACAGTCTATCATTTTACAATTGACCCATACTATAAAGAAACGTTACTGAATGGCTGGGATGAAATCGCCTTAACCTTTAAATATGAGGACCACATTGCCGCATATGAGGCGAAGCGAGTAGCCTATTAATTGATATGACTGAAGACAAATTTGATGTTGTCTTCAGTTTTTTTGTGTTTGTAGTGCATTTCCTATATGAAATTATTTATAATAAAGGAAACATCAAATGCGAAGGTGGCACTATGTTATCATTATAAAAATATTTGTATATTAAAGGACAAATCCAGCCAGTTTTTGAAAGCGTCATCTCAAGCATTGCTTCGCATAACAGGAAGATAGCCTGAGTGACTAGATCGTTTTCATTTAACGAGTAAAAGAAGCTCGTATCGATTTACAGTAAGTGAAAGAATTTAGGGCATCCCTAAAACAGTCGATAGGTTTTTAGTTTATACGAATTTTTATATTGTTAAGCTACTGAAATGATAATACTCATTTCAGTTGTTTTTTGTTTGATCAAAAGATGAAAGGTGGAATTCCATGATTACAGTTATAGGAAGTTTAAATATGGATTTAGTTGTACAAATGAATGCTTTTCCAAAGCAGGGGGAAACCATTCTAGGTAACTCGTTTCAAACAGTTCCAGGAGGAAAAGGGGCTAATCAAGCAGTTGCCGCAGCTCGTCTTGGCAGTGAGGTGGCGATGGTTGGCTGTTTAGGGAATGATCATTTTGGTGAGACATTACATGCTGCTTTACAGCAAGAGCAGATTCAGACAAACGCCATTGTAAAAAGCACCACTGCTCCTACAGGAATTGCTAATATACTTATTTACAATAACGATAATCGAATTGTTGTCGTACCTGGAGCTAATTATGACCTAAGCATATCCCATCTTGAAGCTTCAAAAGAGTTGATACAAAAAAGTCACTTGGTAATTATACAGCTTGAAATCCCTAAAGAGACGACAGCCCATGCCATTCATTTATGTAAAGAAGCGGGTGTTCCGATACTGTTAAACCCTGCTCCAGCAGCCAATTTTGATGTGCAGTGGATGGACGATATTACCTATTTAACACCTAACGAGACAGAATGTGCTGAAATTTTTAACGAGCCAGTGGAACAAGTTTTAGAAAAATATCCTAATAAATTAATCGTGACGCTAGGAAGTGATGGTGCACGTTATTTCGATGGCTCCTATCCAATTCATGTTCCAGGTTATATGACAACAGTCGTGGATACAACGGGCGCAGGTGATACCTTTAATGGTGCATTAGCCTATGCTTTAGTAGAAGGGCAATCGTTGGATGAGGCTGTATATTTTGCTAATATCGCTGCTTCCTTATCTGTAGAGAAACTAGGTGCCCAAGGTGGAATGCCATTACTTGGAGCTGTTTATGCACGTATGGCTGGTTTGGAGGGATAGGACAAAGGTCAGCTATTCAGCAACCTTGGAGAGAAATCTCCAAGCCTAATACTTCTAAACTCATAGCTGGGACTATTCCCTTTAGTCTGTGTAGCAATCATATATGAAGCAGACAGGAAATAGGTGTAAGGATGAATTCCTATTTGTCGTATAAATGTATAAGTATATTGTCCTCTTTTCATCAATCCATGTATTAGAAAAGCCATAGTTTCATTTATAATGGTCTTATAGATACATACGAAAAGAGGTTTTGAGGATGACGAACATTGACAATACGCCAATCGAAAATACAACCTCAGCGAATAATATTTTGCCGCAATTTGTTGACCAACTACGACACTTGTATGGCATCATCGTCCAAAATACATATGTGAAAGATACAGCAAAACATTTAAATCGAATCATTCAAGATGCCAATAACCAGACGATGATTTTAATAGTTGGAAAAGAGCGGGTGGGCAAAACAACACTTGTGAATGGACTTCTAGGACGCGAAATATTATCGGTAGATGATCAGCATCCAACAAGTGTAAATACGTTTATACGCTACGGCGAGCAAGAAGAGATTAAAGCTTATTTTTTAGATGGTGTTGTCGCTGTATTTGATCTCAGTAAATTAGAGCTACTAACAACTGGCGATACGTTTGCTTCCCAGATTTTACGTGAACACTTAGATTACCTAGAAGTCTATTTGAAAAATGATTTATTAAAATCCGTGACAATAATTGATTCTGTGTCATTAGAAGCAGGCGGAGGAGAAATGGCTTATTTTTCAGAGGCGCTTATGAACCGTGTTGATGAAATTTTCTGGGTGTTACGCGCTGGTTCAATGGCAATGGATGCTGAACTTCTCTTGATTGAAACGTTAAAGAATAAAGGTGTTGAACCTTTATGTGTCATCAACGGCATCGATGATGAGGAACATGCCACAGCATTTATGGACTCTGAACAACAACGTATTGGTCATTTGATGAGTGATTTTATAGGGATTTCAGCAATTAATGCACTAGTAGCCAAACAAACAGACAGTCATGAGCTTTGGCAAAAAAGTCAGTATGATCAATTAATTGCTCACATTCATCGTGTGGCTGAAAATAGTGATAAAAAAACATATGCCATCCTAATTCGCTTCTTACAATGGCTTGAACGATTCCGCTTCGAATTAACTGTAATTCCACAACGAGATCCATTTCAATCTGCTGTAGAGAATATAGAAAAATATGCAGGCGATACCCAATATGAATATTCTCGCTATCAACGTGACTTAGCAATTGTCAAAGAATATGAGCAAGAATATGAACAGGTAGCGAACACGTTTAAACAGGTTCAAACACTGTATCAGCTATTACAAACGATAGCGCAACATGATTATTTACACGATTCCAAGGTGGAAGAATTTACTGAAATTGCTGTGCACTATCAACAAATGTTGCGTGAATACCGCAACATGCACAGTGAGTATTTACGCGAATATGAGCGTTTAGATGCACAACATAAAAAAATTCATGGTAAAGGTCTTATGAAAGCTTTCTTTGGCCAACATACGCAAAATGAATTTTTCAAAGAGCGTGTTCAAAAACTCAATGAGCAGCAAGAGGTTTGTGTCGCCCAATATGCCAAGGTACAACAAGCAGAGGTTTCAATGCTACAGGCGATTCGAGATACACAGCCTTTTTTGATTGATTTAGTGAAAGTACGCATGAGCCGTATTGAACAAAAGGTACAGAAACTAAATCAACAGCGTGCAAAAGATAAGCGTCAGTTAAAGCGCTATGCTGAAAAATTAAATGAATTTTCTTGCTTAATCGAAGCACAGGGTTATATAAAAGAGCATCTTCAACCATTTTTAATGAATGAGCAAATGCCGTTGAAATCGAAGGATATTGCCATGCTTGAGGAAACTGTGCAGGCTATTTTAGCCATTGATTTATCAAACAATGGCTTACTCGCAAGAAGTCAAATGAATAATAAAATGGAAAGTATTGCAATACCTTTTGAGGTGCAAGAAAAATATCCCCTGCAAATGCTTGACTTAAGGGAAGAAGATGTAAAATCAAATGATATACCCGAAATACCTAAAAAATTAGTTGTACAATATGAAGATTAGGTTTTCACCAAACGTTCTAAAAGTAGCATGCTTTTAGAACGTTTTCTTTATGATATGAAACAAATCATTCCAGTTTTACGTATAAGTAGTAAGGAGGGATACACTTGATTGAAATAAATGGACGCTTCACGAATGCAAAAATCTTTGCGCAAACAGCATTACAAACAGCTGTTGATCAGATTCAAGAATTAACAGACCAGGCTTTTATGGCAGGCACTAAAGTACGTATTATGCCAGATTATCATGCGGGTAAAGGATGTGTCATTGGCACGACCATCCAATTGCAAGACCGTGTTGTACCCAATCTTGTCGGCATTGATGTGGGGTGTGGTGTATTTGTAGCACAACTTGACGTAACAACAGTTGATTTTGCTCAACTCGATGCCATCATTCGCACATATGTACCAAGTGGGCAGGATATTCATAAAGAAGTATCGCCAAGCCGACATTTTGTAGAGTTTGAAGGTAAACAATTTCGAGCAAGCGGCTTGAAAGACGACTATACGAACTTGTCATTAGGTACACTTGGGGGAGGCAACCATTTTATTGAACTTGCCAAAGATGAAGATGATCAGCACTATTTGCTCATCCATACGGGGTCACGCTATGTAGGGGCAAAGGTTGCTAATTGGCATCAAAAAAGAGCTTATGAAAATTTACGTCGAGAAGATTTGACAGAAAAAATAGAGGCAATGAAACAGCAAGGACGACAACAAGAGATTCAATCCATGATACAAGCCTATAAAGAACAAACACCGTTCGTTCCGAAAGACTTGTCATATTTAGAGGGGGAAGCTTTCCATGATTATATCCATGATATGAAGATTGCACAGCAATTTGCACGGATGAATCGTTGGACCATTGCAGAAACCATTGCTAAACAGATGGATTGGCATTTTACAGATACGTTTGATACGATTCATAACTATATCGATACAGAAACGATGACGCTTCGCAAAGGGGCTGTTCGTGCAAATAAAGATGAAAAGCTAGTTATTCCAATGAATATGCGGGATGGATCTCTGATTTGTATAGGGAAAGGCAATGCGGAATGGAATTATTCAGCCCCCCATGGAGCAGGACGCATGTTTTCACGACGCGCAGCGAAAAAAGCTTTGAATATGGCCGATTTTAAAGATACGATGCAGGGGATTTGGACAACATCAGTCAATGAAGAAACATTGGATGAGGCACCAATGGCCTATAAGCCGATGACAGAAATTACTTCTGCGATTAGGGAAACTGTAGATATTGTCAAAGTTATTAAACCTGTTTATAACTTTAAAGCGAGTGAAGCTGCAAAGCCATATGAGCGAAAGCGTTAAGGTAGAGAAGGAATCATCACTATAATCATTATTCTATAGATGATATAATATAGCTTCACAATGATGAAATGGGTGGTTTTTTTGGTATCTTCAAAAGATGTGGCGAAGCATGCTGGTGTCTCACAAACAACTGTATCTAGAGTATTGAATACACCAGAGCTTGTAAAGCCAAAAACAATTGAAAAAGTAATGCAGGCGATAGAGGAACTAAACTATGTGCCAAATGATATAGCAAGATCGCTTGTTCAGAAAAAAACAGGTATTATTACATTGATTTCGGGGCCCTTACACAACCCTTTTTTTGTTGATACAACTACAGCCATCGTGAATTATGTTAATGCACGTGGCTATAAAGTTAATGTCTATTTTGGCACAGAGGATAATCTTAATTCAATCTACAATGCCGTTTTAGAAACGAAAGCAGACGCAATTATATTGTCTTCTATGTTGTATCAAGATGATTTATTTTATAAACTAGAAAAACTAGCTATTCCATTTATTATGTTTAACCGTAAGCATAAAGAGAATAGACATTTTGTAGAAATTGATAATGTTCAAGCAGGTTACCTTGCGACCAAGCATGTCCTATCATTAGGGCATGACTCTTTATGTTGGATAGGGGGTCCACATCAAATGAGTACCTTCTATGGACGCTATCTGGGATTTGAACAAGCTTTACAGGATTATGGGCTAGATGCAAAATTAGTGCCTACTTTTTTAACGAACACCAATAAAATGGATATTGAACGTGCGTTTGCAGAGCTTTTACAACTCGAAAAAAGACCAACAGCTATTTGTGCTGCTACGGATGCCATTGCCATTGAAATATTGAATCTTTGTTTAGAGAGAGGTTTTCAGGTTCCGAGAGATTTTAATATCATTGGTATTGATAATGTAGAGCTTAGTAAACATCACTCTATTGCCTTAACAACTGTAGGTTTAACATCAGAAGAGAACTTAGGTTTTATTGCTATCGAAAAATTATTTGAGGTAATGGAGAAAAAAAGTACTTGCATTAGACAAACAGAGTCTGTTAAGATTTTCCCAAGAAATACAACGTGTAAAATAAACTGATAGACCATCAGTTTATTTTTTACACCAAAATGGTTACGTATTCATTTCTTTATTTTCTGAAATGAATACGTAACCATAAAAAGAAAGGAGTGAATTACGATTGAAAAAGGGCTTATGGATTAATGGAGAATGGAAGATGACTGCTGAATGGATGGAGATCCAATCTCCCTATTCACAAGAGGTATTGGCACACTTTGCGATGGCCACTGAAAAAGATGTACAGGAGGCCATTGAAAGTGCGCATGCTGCAGCTCCTCAAATGGCTGCATTAACTGCTTTTCAACGAGCAGAGATTTTAGAGCAGTTATCCACCCTTTTTGCAGAAAATAGAGATGAAGCAGCAAGTATCATTGCAATGGAATCAGCCAAACCGTTAAAGTATGCTTACGCTGAAATTGATCGCACAGTTGAAACCTATAAATTTGCGGCAGAAGAAGCAAAGCGACTTACTGGTGAAATGGTTCCAATGGATGCATCAAAAAATGGAGAGGGGCGCTTTGCTTATACATTAAGAGAGCCAATCGGTGTTGTGGCAGCGATTACACCATTTAACTTTCCGCAAAATCTAGTAGCACACAAAGTTGGGCCAGCATTAGCTGCAGGCAATACGATTGTATTGAAACCTGCCACACAAACAGCGCTATCCGCCCATTTTTTGGCAAAATTATTGGCGCAAACAAATTTACCAGCAGGTGCCTTTAATCTTGTAACTGGACAAGGTAAATTAGTAGGCGATGCATTTTTAGCACATCCAAATGTTAAGATGATAACGTTTACAGGAAGTCCAGCGGTAGGGATTTCTCTACGCAATCGTGCAGGCTTGAAGAAAGTAACCTTAGAATTAGGTTCCAATGCAGGCGTAATTATCGATGAAGGGGTACAGCTAGAGCGTATTATGGATCGCATTGTGATGGGGGCCTTTTCCAACCAAGGTCAAGTCTGTATTTCTTTACAACGTATCTATGTCATGGAAAGTATGGTGGAGGAATTTTTAATTCGGCTGAAGGAAAAAATAGAGCAGCTTACAATTGGTGATCCAATGGATAATCAAACAGATCTTGCTATGATGATTTCACAAGCTGAACAACAGCGTGCTTATCAATGGATTAAAGAGGCAGTAGCTGAAGGGGCACAAGTAATTACAGGTGGTCACATTGACAATCATATTTTATTGCCTACTGTTTTATATAATGTTCAGCCACAGAGTCGTGTATCCTGTGAAGAAATTTTTGCACCTGTTGTTATCGTTAATACGGTATCCACCATTGATGAAGGGATAGCGGCTATCAATAATTCTCACTATGGCCTACAGGCAGGCATCTTCACTCCTTCTATTCAGACAGCTTTTCAGGCTACAAAAGCATTGCACGTTGGTGGAGTCATCATTAATGATGTACCTACTTATCGAGTAGATCACATGCCATATGGTGGTGTAAAGGAAAGCGGCACAGGCCGTGAAGGCATTAAATATGCGTTAGAAGAAATGACGGAAATGAAGCTAGTAATTTGGAATAACCAATAACTAATAATCACGAATGGAGATGGGAAAATGAAAATGATTAAACAACATCCAAAATTGTATGTGATGGACAATGGTACGATGCGAATGGATAAAAATTATATGATTGCGATGCACAATCCCGCAACCATCGATCATCCAAACCAGCCAAATGAATTTGTTGAATTCCCTGTTTATACAGTATTGATTGATCATCCAGAAGGCAAAATTCTATTTGATACTGCATGCAATCCAAACTCGATGGGTCCAGAAGGGCGATGGGGTGAATTTACGCAAAAAGCATTTCCTATTAATATGCCAGAAGAATGCTATTTACATCATCGTCTAGAAGAATTAAATGTTCGTCCAGAGGATATCAAATATGTTGTTGCTTCCCATTTGCATCTCGACCATGCAGGGTGCTTAGAACTCTTTACAAATGCCACAATTATTGTACAGGAAGATGAGTTTAATGGCACATTACAAACATATGCTAGAAACGTGAAAGACGGTGCCTATGTTTGGGGTGACATTGATATGTGGATTAAAAACAATCTACAATGGCGCTTAATCAAACGTGGCGAGGATCATGTAAAACTAGCTGAAGGGATACAAGTATTAAATTTTGGTAGTGGTCATGCTTGGGGAATGCTAGGTTTGCATATTCAAATGCCTGACACAGGTGGTATTATTTTAGCCTCAGATGCCATTTATACGGCAGAAAGCTTTGGGCCTCCTGTCAAGCCACCAGGCATTATCTACGATTCTGTAGGCTATAATTCAACAGTGGAACGGATTCGAAGACTAGCAAATGAAACAAATTCACAGGTATGGTTTGGCCATGATCCTATTCAATTTAAATCATTTAGAAAATCAACGGAAGGCTATTATGAATAGATAGGAGTAGAGAAGCCATGCATAAATTAACCTTTACGCCTGCTAGCTATACTGGCTGGGGCTGTTTGAGTCAGCTTCTGCTAGAGGTAAAGAAGTTTAACGCTCACAATATTTTGATCGTGACAGATCCATTATTAAAAGAAATAGGTCTAACGGACAATGTTGAAAAGCCTTTGATTGAGAAAGGCTATACAACAACCATTTATACGGATATTGCACCAGAGCCTCCGCTTCCAATTGGCGAAAAACTGGTTGATTTTACGAGAAAGCATCCATTTGATTTGGTGATTGGTGTAGGTGGGGGCAGTGCACTGGATTTAGCAAAGCTTGCCGCCGTATTAGCAAAACATGATGGAAAAGTTGCAGATTATTTAAACCTAACAGGAACGAAAACATTAGATAATAAAGGGTTACCTAAAATCTTAATTCCTACCACTTCTGGGACAGGCTCGGAGGTAACAAATATTTCTGTGCTATCACTGGATACAACCAAGGATGTTGTGACACATGATTATTTATTAGCGGATGTAGCGATTGTAGATCCTGCCTTAACGATTTCCTTACCATCGAAGGTGACAGCGGCGACTGGGGTAGACGCGTTAACTCATGCGATAGAAGCCTACGTATCAGTAAATGCGAATGCAGTAACGGATGCACTTGCACTACAAGCTATCCGATTAATTAGCCAGTCAATCCGAACAGCTGTCCATAATGGACAAGACAAGCAAGCGCGCACAGATATGAGTTATGGCAGCTATTTAGCAGGATTAGCCTTTTTCAATGCCGGTGTAGCAGGCGTCCATGCTTTAGCCTATCCCCTGGGAGGTCAGTTCCATATAGCTCATGGTGATTCCAATGCAGTACTATTACCATATGTCATGGGGTATATTCGTCAAAGCTGTGAAAAACGAATGAAAGATATTTTAGATGCCATGGGGATATCATCTTCCTATTTATCGCAAGAAGAGGCTTCCTATAAATGTGTTGACGCCTTACAACAACTCGTTCAAGATGTGAAAATTCCCTCAACATTACAAGGATTCAATATCCCTGCATCAGCACTTGAACAGCTAACAGAGGATGCTACAAAACAAACGCGTATTTTAGCGCGAAGTCCGATGCCATTAGAGCGTGAAGATATCTATCAAATTTATCAAGCTGCCTTTGCTGGTGTGGTACGAGAACCGTAATGAGGTTTTCAAAAGATTCAATAACTAAAAAAAATCTGCCTTAATGGCAGATTTTTTTCATGTTGTTGAAACAAGATGATGTCAACGGCAGAAAAAGCAACTTTGCAAGGTGAGGGGTTGATTTCCGTTCCGCCAGCGTCCTTTCCAGGGGGCGTCCGAGGAGCCGCTTCACTCACTAGCGTTCGCTCCAGGGTCTCCTCTGTGACG